>CAVIRL010000059.1:13764-15117 GCA_963645005.1 Prevotella sp. P5-108 | reverse complement strand
CGGCATCGATTGGCCAGACACCGGCGATCGCATTTAACAGTGTGGATTTGCCGGCACCGTTGCCTCCGATCACGGTTACAAAATCTCCGTCATTTAATGTGAGGGTAACACCGCGGAGGGCTTTCTTTTCATTCACGGTTCCCTTGTTGAAGGTTTTTGTGATATTTTTAATCTCCAGCATGATTTCCTACCCTCTCTTTCCCATATTTGAAAAATAGCGGCTCTTCCAGGTAGGGATTGCCAGGAATACAGCAACAACTCCGGCAGATAACAGCTTTAACAGATCTGTATCGATGCCGAGCCAGATGACAACCTGCAGCACCAGGTAGTAGATGATGGAGCCCAGCGCAACCGCCAGCAGCTTGAAACCAAAATTGCGGAACACTTTTCCGAAAATCGCCTCACCGATGATGACTGCAGCCAGACCGATCACGATGGCACCACGGCCCATGTTGATATCAGCAAAGCCCTGATACTGACAGAGCATTGCTCCGGAAAGTGCTACCAGGCCGTTGGAGATCATAAGTCCAAGCACCCGGTTTAAATCCGTGTTGATGCCCTGTGCCCGGGCCATCTTGTCATTGCAGCCGGTAGCACGTAAAGAACAGCCAAGTTCCGTACCGAAAAACCAGTATAAGATTGCAATCAGGATGATGATCGCAACAGCAACGATCAGGATCGTATTTTTATAAAATGGTACTTTCCGGATAAAACGCAGGGAAACCAGCAGATTATACTTATCAACGTTGATGGCCTGGTTTGCCTTTCCCATGGTCTTTAAGTTGATGGAATACAGACCGAGCTGGGTCAGAATTCCGGCCAGGATTGCCGGAATTCCCATAAAAGTATGAAGGATTCCGGTTGCAAGGCCGGCTGCCATACCGGCTGCGGTTGCACCGGCCATAGCCACCCATACATTCTGACCGGACAGCATCAGCATGATGCATACCGCGCCGCCGGTTCCCAGGGAACCATCTACGGTCAGGTCCGCGATATCCAGAATACGGAAGGTCAGGTACACCCCAATCGCCATGATGCCCCAGATCAGGCCCTGTGCCACTGCGCCAGGCAAAGCATTTACTAAACTCATCATATGTTAGTTACTCCTCAATTGCAATGTAATCATCCGGAACGGTAACTCCCAGTGCCTCGCAGATGGTCTTGTTGTATTTCTTGGTAAACTGCGGAGCGTACTCGATCGGCATCTCAGAAATATCAGACTCGCCGGTCAGAATCTTTGCAGCCATCTTACCGGTTGCAACTCCCAGGTCATAGTAGCTGATGGAAAGGGTAGCCACACCACAACCGCTGCAGATGCCTTCCTCGCCTGCGATGATCGGAACACCGGGCGGC
>CAVIRL010000059.1:1587-13754 GCA_963645005.1 Prevotella sp. P5-108 | reverse complement strand
ATGTTGTTGATGATCTCGGTGTTTGCTGCTGCAGTATTGTCCGTCGGGATATAGATGACATCACAGCTGTTTGCCGCATTGGTAGCAATGGTTGCCAGATCATTGGAATCAGAGAATGCGTAGTACTCACAGGTGTAACCAAGCTTCTCAAGCTCTGCCTTTACGGTATCTACCTGATACTGGGAGTTTGCCTCTGCGGAACAGTATAACAGGCCAACGTTCTTTGCATCCGGGAACAGTTCTTTTAACATAGCGGCCTGCTCATTTAACGGTGCCAGATCTGCGGTACCGGAGATATTTCCGCCTACGGTTCCGTTAAAATCGTCAATGCCAAGTGCCACGCCGTACTCGGTAACTGCGGTTCCGAGTACCGGAATGGTATCGGTACCGGCCTGAGCTGCCTGAAGAGCCGGTGTTGCATTGGCCAGGATCAGGTCAACATCCTCTGCTACAAAGTTATTGATGATGGTGGAACAGGTATTGGAATCCCCCTGTGCATTCTGCTCATCGAAGGTCACCCGGTCTCCAAGTTCCTCGGTCAGGGCATCTTTAAAGCCTTCTGTAGCAGCGTCCAGTGCCACGTGCTGTACCAGCTGGCAGATACCTACTTTATAGGAAGCTCCGTCAGCAGAAGCCTCTTCTTTGGCTTCTTCTTTTGTCTCTCCTGCGCTTTCTGCTGCGGCAGTATCGGCAGCAGCCTGGGTGGTCTCTGCCGTTTTGCCGGAACCACAGGCGGTCATGGATGCGGCCATCAGTCCGGCCAGGATCAGTGCAAGTGCTTTCTTTGTCTTTTTCATAATACAACTCTCCCTTTTTCGTTTATTCTGGCTTCGAAGCGAAAAGCTCGAACTTTTTTCATCATACTACACTTTTCTCACTACGTCAATTTAAAGCTTTACATTCACATGATTTCAACGCATTAAAGTGATAAGGAGGCGTTTATATAGGTCATAACTTATTAAGTATTTGCGCTTTACGCAGTTTTCACCTATAATAATACCTGTAACAACTAAGTAGTGTTCTGAGATCCAATACAGCTTCTGTTTCAAAACCGATGGCCTGCAAATCCGATTTCTGCCAAATGATCGTGAATTTTGCCATGCGGATGGAATATGGAGCTTTATTGGTATATATAAAATTATTGTAACAGGGGGATTTTATGGAAGAAGTAAGCCTGCAGGAAATGCTCACAGCCCGGGAACGCCGTTGCTGGCTGCAGACAAAACTGCTGCAGCAGTACAAGAAGAGTCTGATCAGCTTTACCCTGAATATTCCGGGACCGGTAAAGGTTCTGGATGGAGTTCCGAAGGCATTTGCCACCGGCTGCCAGCAGATTGAGGCACTGTTAAAGGAACGCCTGATCCCGGTACAGCATATGGAAACCATCAAGGAGAAAACCGGATATGAAGCATTCTACTGTGTTGACGCGAATCCGGATTTCATCAAGGCACTGATGGTCACACTGGAAGACCGGGAACGCCTCGGACGTCTTTTTGATATCGATGTGATCCGTCCGGATGGCAGCAAGGTCTCCAGGGAAGATCTTGGCCAGGCACCCCGGACATGTCTGCTATGCGGAGAACCGGCCCATGTCTGCAGCCGCAGCCGCCGGCACAGTATCCCGGAGCTCACAGCAGAGATCGGGACCATCTTAAAAGAGCTGTAACGATATCGCGTATTGGGGAGGAATTTCGCATTTATGATATCTTCTGTTTTTTCAGAAACATGTGCTTACGCACTGATGGCAGAGGTGGGGGCTACACCGAAGCCTGGTCTGGTAGACCGCCACGACAGCGGCGCTCACACCGATATGAATTATGCAACCTTTGAAGCCAGCACAGCGGCTATTGTCCCGTATCTGACCCGGATGTTTGAGTGCGGAGCTGCATGGGAATCCAGGAATTTCAACGCTTTATTTGAGTGGATCCGTCCGATTGGAGTCGAGGCGGAAAAAGCCATGTTTGCCGCCACGGAGGGGGTCAACACGCACAAAGGCATGATCTTTTCCATGGGAACCATCGCAGCGGCAGCGGGCCTTTTCTATAACCGCCACAAGCGCTTCGACGCAGAAAAGATCCTGATGCTTGCCGGTTATCTCTGCTACGATGCCATGCGAAAGGATTTTCAGAAGATTGACCGGAAGAATCCGAAAACCAACGGAGAACTGCTCTACCTGCGTTACAGCACCAAGGGAATCCGCGGCGAGGCACAAAAAGGCTTCCCCTCCGTCCGCACCGTTTCCCTCCCAAAGCTGCGTTCCGCCTTTTCCACCGGCCAGACTGAGAATGAAGCTTACCTGAATACGCTTCTGACCCTCATGGCCAACGTTGATGACACGAATGTCCTGAGCCGCAGCAATACGGTTGTTCAAGGCTATGTCAAATCCGCCGCTGCCCAGCTTCTGAGGATAGGCGGAGCCTCCACCCCGCAGGGAATGGAGGCTCTGAAAAAGCTGAACCAGAAATTCATCCATATGAATGTCAGCCCCGGCGGCTGTGCCGACCTTCTGGCTGTCACCATTCTGCTCTACCGTCTGGAAAATGGTTTATAAAAGTTCTTTGTATACACGCAATACATTCTCGGAAAAGACTGCTTCGATCTCTCCTGTGGTAAAGCCCTCGCGGCTCATCTCATCTGCCAGGAGCTGCATCCCGGAGCAGTCTTTCATTTCTACCGGAGTTTCAAATCCGTCAAAATCAGATCCGAGGCCGATACAGCCGATTCCCCCGATTTGTTTCATATGCTTCATATGTGCCACCATATCACGGCAAAGAGAAACGGCCTTCCTGCCGTCTGTGCGGTCCTTCACAAAGGCATCGTAATAATTGATCCCGGCAACGCCGCCGCGCTCAGCCAGGGCACGGATCATCTCGTCAGTCAGATTCCGCGGATGACCGGCAACGGCCCGCGCGTTGGAATGACTGGCCACAAAAGGCTTTTTTGTATAGCGGAACACATCCCGGATACCGGCATCATTCAAATGGGAAATGTCAATGATCATGCCAATCCGCTCCATCTCCTGCAGAAATGCAATGCCGGTTTCCGTCAGGCCGTTTATGGTATCCGGGATGGATCTGGCCGGAGTTACACGCTCGTCCTTTCCATTCGGAAATCCTAGCTGATTGGGATAATTCCAGGTAATCGTCATCATCCGGGCGCCCAGCCGGTAAAGATCCCGCAGGCAGGCCAGGTCTCCGCGGCAGATGCCGCCTTCTTCCAGGGTCAGCATGGCGGACATCCTTCCCGCCTTCCGGTTTTCTTCGATGTCCTTCCAGCTCTTTACGATGCCGATCCGGTCGGAATGGGGCTCCAGTTCTGTATAGAACAGATCAATGAGTTTCATAGCCGTATAAAACGGATCTTCGGTCTTGCCGAGATTCACAAACATGGCAAAATTCTGCAGAAGATAATCGCCCTTCTGCATCTTGTTCAGATCGATCTGGAGATGATTCTCCAGTATGCTGTCCGTCTCCCACTGTTTTCTGACACGCAAAAGATCCGAGATGGTGTCACAATGCATATCCACAACCTTCATACTGCGTTCCTCCCTGTTTCATATATGGAAAAGGACGCGCCGGTGACGCGTCCTCGGATCCGGGCAGCTTATAAGGTTTCTGCCCGCTCTTCAATGTTTCGTTTAAAATTGATGACCTCATGCCGGTAATCGCTGTTCATGAAATCGGATGTGATCATGAAGTCAGCAGTTGCCTTGTTGACCGCCATAGGGATATCGTAGACCTGGGCAATACGCATCAGAGCCTTGACATCCGGGTCATGGGGCTGTGCCGTTAACGGATCGGAGAAGAATACCACGAAGTCGATCACGCCTTCCACAATCTTGGCTCCGATCTGCTGGTCACCGCCGAGAGGGCCGCTGTTGTAGCCTTTTACGGTGAGACCGGTCTGGTCTGTGATCATGCGGGCCGTTGTTCCGGTACCGTAAAGATTATGCTTCTCCAGTTCCGTTTTATGCTCTCTGCACCATGCGATCAGCTTTGCTTTTTCGTTGTCGTGGGCGATCAGTGCAATGTTCTTTTGACTGCCGATCGTAAACGTAATGTATTCCTGAGACATATTACAGCTCCTCCTTTTCTTCCGGTATGGAATAGTTTCATCCGGTACGAAATAATTTCTTCCGATATAAAATAGTTTCTTCTGATATGGAATAGTTACAACGTATCATATATTTTTGAAACACTCAAGTGAAATCTTTGTAAAATCGTGACTGTGAAGGTAACGAACCGTTACGCAAAATCAAGACTCCGGAGCCTGCAGAGACTCGATCAGTTCCCAGATCTCGTCCCGTCCCTGTTTGGTCTCCGCTGAGAACGGGATCAGAATATCTTCCTTTGCAAGGCCAAGACCCTCCCGCACCATCTTCACATGCTTCTGGATCTGGCTGCGTTTTAACTTGTCGAGCTTTGTTGCAATGATGACCGGCTTGTAGCCATTGGACACGATCCAGTCATACATCAGTTTATCATTGGCGGAGGGTTCGTGGCGGATATCGATGAGCAGGAAGATACATCTGAGCATCTTCGATTTCTTTAAATACCGCTCGATCATCTTGCCCCATTTCGCCTTGACTTCCACAGATACCTTAGCATAGCCGTAGCCCGGCAGGTCAACGAAGTAAAGATCATCGTTCACATTGTAAAAATTGATGGTCTGGGTCTTGCCGGGCTGTGAGGAAGTCCTCGCCAGCGCACGGCGGTTCAGCAGGCCGTTGATCAGAGAGGATTTTCCTACGTTGGACTTCCCCGCAAAGGCAAATTCCGGCATCAGGTTCTCCGGCAGCGTGCTGGTAATACCGCAGACTGTTTCCAGTTCCGCTTTTCTAATAATCATCGTTCTTCCTCACTTTTCCTTTTATGCAAGTGCTGCGGCCAGAACATCCTCCATGCTCTTCATGTAGCAAATGGTCAGTCCCCGGGTGATCTCTTTGGAGAGCTCCGCAATATCCGCACGGTTATTCTCTGGCACCAGAACTGTCTCCATGTGGGCCATCTTCGCAGCCAGGATCTTCTCCTTTAAACCGCCGATGGGAAGCACACGGCCCCGCAGTGTGATCTCGCCGGTCATAGCGACCTTTGCCAGGACTTTGCGGTTGACCACGG
Organism: Prevotella sp. P5-108; assembly: GCA_963645005.1. Classification (GTDB taxonomy): domain Bacteria; phylum Bacillota; class Clostridia; order Lachnospirales; family Lachnospiraceae; genus Brotaphodocola. The sequence continues at coordinate 8,637 of CAVIRL010000059.1, read as the reverse complement.
CGGAGAACATAGCCGTTGCCATAGTAATTCCGGCAGACGGGCCATCCTTCGGCACAGCGCCCTCCGGGATATGAATGTGGATGTCGTGCTTCGCGAAATAATCATCCGGCACATCGTGCTGCGGGCAGATGGAACGCACATAGGTCAGCGCCGTCATGGCAGATTCCTTCATGACATCGCCCATCTGGCCGGTAAGCTTTAACTCGCCCTTGCCCGGCATGACATTAACCTCAATCTGAAGGGTATCACCGCCGACACTGGTCCATGCAAGACCCCGTACGATGCCGACCTGATCCTCCTCATTGGCATCCTCAAAGGTGATCTTCTCCTTGCCAAGATATTTTTCCAGATTGGATTCCGTAACCCGGACATGGCCTTTTTTGTGCTCCAGATACTCTCTTGCTGTTTTTCGGCAGATTTCCCCGATACGGCGTTCCAGGTTGCGGACACCGGCCTCCCGGGTATAATTGTGGATGATCTTTTTCAGCGCAGAATCGGAAATCACAAGCTGGTCTTTCTTCAGGCCATTGCGTTCTTTCTGCTTCTCTGTCAGATAATTGCGGGCAATATGGAATTTCTCATTCTCTGTATAGCTGTTAACCTCAATGACCTCCATACGGTCTAACAGCGGTCCCGGAATGGTCTGGGTCGTATTGGCCGTGGCAATGAACAGAACATTGGACAGATCGATCGGGAGTTCCACATAATGGTCGCGGAACTTGACATTCTGCTCTCCGTCCAGAACCTCCAGCAGCGCAGAGGAGGTATCTCCTTTGTAGTCACTGCTTACCTTATCAATCTCGTCTAACAGCATCAGCGGATTGGATACGCCCGCCTGACGCAGTCCGTCTACCAGACGGCCCGGCATGGCGCCTACATAAGTCTTTCTATGACCGCGGATCTCCGCTTCGTCATGGACACCCCCCAGGCTGATGCGTACATACTTTTTGTTCAGGGCGCGGGCTACGGAACGGGCGATGGAGGTCTTGCCGGTTCCCGGCGGTCCTACCAGGCAGATGATCGGGCTGTTGCCCTTCTTTGCCAGAACACGGACAGCCAGATATTCCAGCACGCGCTCCTTGACCTGTTCCAGACCGTAATGGTCTTCTTCCAGGATCTGTTTGGCGTGCCGGATATCGTTGTTGTCCTTGGAGGTCTTATTCCATGGAAGCTCCAGAAGTGTCTCGATATAGGTTCGGATCACATTGCTCTCCTGCCCGCCGCCCGGCATTCCCTTTAAGCGGTCGATCTCTTTCCGGAGTTTTTCCTTTACTTCCTTATCTGCTTTCAGGGACGCAAGCTGCTTTTCGTATTCATCCGCATCAGATAACAGATCTTCCCCGAGCTCCTCGCGGATCACCTTCAACTGTTCCCGCAGGATATAATCCCTCTGATTTTTATCAATATTTTCTTTTACCTTTTCCTGCAGTTCCCGGTGGATCTGGGATACCTCGATCTCATGGATCAGGTTAGAAAGAAGCACTTCGTACTGACCGGCCAGAGTTGTCTCCTCCAGATAGCTCTGGCGGATCCGGTAATCCCAGGGCAGCTCGCTTGCCATCTGAAGCATCAGGCTTTCCAGATCGTCACAGGCCATCAGGCCCGGCAGGATCTCTTTACTGAACTTTGGATGCTGGCGTCCGTAGGATTCCAGCTTTTCTTTCAGAATGCGGGCCATGGCTTCCGCAGCTGCATCGTCTACATCTGCCTCCTGCTCCGTGGTCAGAAGTACTTCACCGATCAGAGCCGGTTCGGTACTGTCCAGATCCAGAAGCTCTGCCCGCTCCTGGCCTTCTGCCATCACGCGGACAATGCCGCCCGGCATCTTCACCAGCTGCTTTATGTAAGAAACGGTACCAATATGGTAGAGCTGTTCCAGAGACGGGTCCTGGATTTCCGGATCTTTCTGGGCCACCAGGCAGACTCTCTGGTCACTCACCATGGATTTTTCCACCGCCGCGATGGATTTCTTGCGGCTGATATCGAAGCTGATGGTCATCTCCGGAAGCATGGTAAGTCCGCGGAGGGCAATGACCGGCATCGTTATAATCTTTGTATCTTCCATCAGTTTCCTCCTAATAAACTATATACGGGCTGAAATGGAAAATGGGAGCCATAAGCTCCCATCTTCCGGCTCCGGCGTTTACGCAATCTCGTCGGATGCTTCTTTTTTCAGTCTCTGGGAGAGTGTTTTACGCGGCACAGCCGTATCCCGGTATACCAGCTCCGGCTCTCCAGTTTTATCTACGACATCCTTGGTGATGGTACAGATGCCGATATTATTGTCCGATGGAATCTCATACATCAGATCCATCATCACGGATTCCAGAATGGACCGCAGTCCTCTGGCTCCTGTTTTTCTCTCAACCGCAAGCCTTGCAACCTCCGCAATGGCTTCCGGAGTAAATTCCAGCTTTACGCCGTCCAGCTCAAACAGCTTCTGATACTGCTTGGTCAGGGCATTCTTCGGCTCAGTCAGAATCCGGCTTAACGAATTGACATCGAGAAGATCCAGGGAAACGGTCACCGGTACACGGCCGATAAACTCCGGGATCAGGCCGAATTTTACAAGATCATGCGGCTCAACCTGGCGAAGAAGCTCATCGATGTCTGTCTTGGTTTTATCGATCACTTCTGCATTAAAGCCGATGGAACCGGCACTCAAACGGTTCTCGATGATACGCTCCAGTCCGTCGAACGCGCCGCCGCAGATAAACAGAATGTTGGTCGTATCGATCTGAAGAAGCTCCTGGTGCGGATGCTTTCTTCCACCCTGGGGTGGAACACTGGCTACCGTACCCTCCAGAATCTTTAAGAGTGCCTGCTGAACGCCCTCACCGGATACATCACGGGTGATGGATACGTTCTCAGACTTCTTTGTGATCTTATCGATCTCATCTACATAGATGATGCCATACTCCGCCTTGCTGATATCATAATCCGCTGCCTGGATGAGCTTTAAGAGAATATTCTCCACATCCTCACCTACATAGCCGGCCTCTGTCAGGGCAGTTGCATCGGCAATGGCGAACGGAACATTTAAGATCCTGGCGAGGGTCTGTGCCAGATAGGTCTTGCCGGAGCCGGTCGGTCCCAGCATGAGGATGTTGCTCTTCTGTACATCCACATCACTGCCCGCACCGGAAGTGATCCGTTTATAGTGGTTGTAAACCGCTACGGATAACACCTTCTTGGCTGCGTCCTGTCCAATGACATACTCGTCCAGAAATGCTTTGATCTCCTTCGGCTTTAACAGATTGATACCGGCTAATGGAGATACCGGCTCTTTCTCCTCCTCTTCTTCTTCCAGTTCCTCCGCAAGGATTTCTCCGCAGAGTTCAATACATTCGTCACAGATAAATACATTATTGGAACCTGCAATCAGTTTTCTTACCTGATCCTGGGTCTTTCCGCAGAAAGAGCATCTGACCCTGTCATCTGTTCTTGTCGGCATAAAATAATACCTTGTCCTTTCCTGGTTGTAAAAATTCCTGCTGTAGGTCAGACGGCCTTAATGCTTTGCGATCACCTGATCGATCAGGCCATACTTTAAAGCCTCCTCCGCAGTCATATAATTGTCACGCTCCGTGTCGCGGCAGATGACCTCGTACGGCTGGCCGGTATTGGCTGCAAGAATCTCATTTAATTTCTTTTTGGTCTGCAGGATCTTCTCTGCAACGATCTGAATTTCGGTTGCCTGACCCTGCGCACCGCCGGACGGCTGGTGGATCATAACCTCTGCATTCGGAAGCGCGAAGCGTTTGCCCTTTGCGCCGCCGGCCAGAAGAAATGCGCCCATGCTGGCTGCCATGCCGATGCATACGGTGGATACGTCGCATTTGATGTAGTTCATGGTATCGTAGATGGCCATGCCCGCAGTCACGGATCCGCCCGGGCTGTTGATGTATAAGTTAATATCCTTGCCCGGGTCCTCGGACTCCAGGAACAGAAGCTGTGCCACGATTAGGCTTGCAGAAACGTCGGTCACCTCTTCACCAAGGAAAATAATTCTCTCTTTTAATAAACGGGAATAGATATCGTAGGAGCGTTCTCCTCTGCTGGTCTGTTCAATTACGTAAGGTACCAATGCCATCGTCAAATCCTCCTGTCTTTCATTACTGTCTTTTGCAATGATAGGTGCAGACTCCAGGTCTGGCCCGAAATCTGCACCTAGTCATAGTGGTATTATTCCTTTTCTGGAAGATATTATACTAATTTAGCTTCAGCCACCAGGAAATCTACAGCCTCCTGAACAGCCATGTCAGCCTTCATCTGAGCCATTCCGGCCTCACCCATGAGGGTCTTGATCTGCTCAGCGTCCATCTTGTAGTTCTCGGACATCTTCTTGATCTCAGCGTCTACCAGCTCCTCAGACGGCTCGATCTTCTCTGCTGCTGCTACAGCCTCAAGCACCAGGCGGGTGCGCAGTCTTAACTCAGCCTGCGGACGCATCTGCTCCTGTAACTGCTCGATGGTGCTGCCGGTGAACTGCAGGAACTGGTCAAAGCTGATGCCCTGTCTCTGCAGTCTGTTTGCGTAATCCTCGATCATATTGCGAACCTGCTCGTCAACCATCGGTGCCGGGATATCCATCTGAGCGTTTTCAACAACCTTCTGTACCACGTTATTCTCGTTCTCAGCAGTAGCCTGAGCCTGCTTGGTCTCAGCAAGTTTATTCTTGATGTCTTCTTTGTATGCGTCAAGCGTCTCGAACTCGGAAACCTCGCTTGCGAACTCATCGTTCAGCTCTGGAAGCTCCTTCATCTTGATTTCTTTGATCTTAACCTGGAAGGTTGCCGGCTTGCCAGCCAGTTCTGCTGCATGATACTCAGCCGGGAAGGTTACGTTAACTTCTACCTCATCACCGATGTTCTTGCCAACCAACTGATCCTCAAAGGTATCGATAAAGGAATGGGAACCGATCACCAGGGTGTAGTCCTCAGCCTTGCCGCCCTCGAATGCCTTACCATCTACAAAGCCCTCGAAATCAATAACGGTCTGGTCACCGTCTGCTACTGCGCGGTCCTCAACTGTTACCAGTCTGGAGTTCTGCTCCTGAACCTTCTTTAACTCTTCCTCTATGTCAGCATCGGTTACTTCCGGTTTTGCTTTCTCTACTTCAATGCCCTTGTACTCGCCCAGGGTTACCTCCGGCTTGGTAGCTACAGATGCAACGTAGATAAAGGATTTGCCTTTTTCTATCTGCTCGATGGAAATCTCCGGTCTGGAGACGATCTCAAGGCCGCTCTCCTTTGCAGCGTCCGGGTAAGAAGCGTTGATTGCTTCATCTACAGCGTCCTCATAGAAAACGCCGGTGCCATACATTTTCTCGATCATAGCCTGCGGTGCTTTGCCTTTACGGAAGCCAGGAATGATGAATTTGTTTTTATTCTTGCTATAGGAAGTTTTAAGAGCTGCCTCAAACTGCTCTGCCGGTACTTCTACGGTCAATTTCGCCATGTTTTTCTCTAATTTTTCTACCTGTAAACTCATGATATGGGTTCCTCCTTACATCTATGTATGGCCGTCCCGGCAGGGCGCCACACTTCAATTCACCATTATAGCATAGACCTTTTATAATTTCCAGTCCTAATTTTTCGATAATACTCTCATTTTTTCGATCACATAAGGGTTGACCGGACGGATCTCCATCTCCGGCCGTCCCAGATAGTAGCCCTGGAACAGATCCGCACCCAGAAGCAGCATGGTATGAAGCTCCTCAATGCGCTCCACGCCCTCGGCCAGGACCAGAATGCCTCGTTCCCTGCAGTAATGGATCAGATTTGCTGCCAGCTCCTGCTTGTCCGTGCTTTCATGGATGCCCTGTACCAGCCCCATATCCAGCTTGACTATATTGACATTTAAATTCAGCAGGCTTCCTTCACTGCTGTAGCCGGATCCGAAATCATCCAGCGCAACCATGCCTCCGGTACGTCTCACTGCGCATGTCTTGGAGTCCATGTCATTGTTGTTGATCTCTTCTCCCTCCGTCACCTCCAGTACCACCCGTTTCAGCAGATCCGGATACAGCCGGATCAGTTCTTCCAGACACTCCGGAGTCAGAGAGGTGTTGGCGATCGAGTTGATGAACAGACGACTTCCTGCCGGAAGCTCTGAATCATGATTCCGGAACCATTTCAAAGCACAGACCCAGGTCAGACGTTCAAACTGCGGAAGCTTTGCCTGCCGCTTAGCCAGTGTCAGCACCTCCTGGATGTTCTTCAGATTCTTGCTGTTTGGCCGCATCAGGGCTTCATAGCCGAATATGCTTCCGTCACGGCTTAGGATCGGCTGGAGCGCAAACGGGACATCATCCCGCTCTAACAACTGGTTCAGCTCCTCTCTGCCGGAAAGCAGATAGGAATTCTTCTGATAGCTGTCAAAATCAAACTCCTGCAGAACGCCCTTGATGCTGTGCTTTGCCATATACATGGCAAAGTCCGCATAGCGGGTCAGAGTGGCAAAATCCCTTGCCTGCCGCGGATACCAGGTCACTCCGGCCGATGCGCGCAGCGGCAGCTCATAGCCATCCTCCGGCTTCAGCGAAACCTGCTGAACGCTGCAGAAGAACTGCCGTAACTCTTCCCGGATTTTTTCTTCATTCTCACCACACAGAAATGCCATAAATTCATCTCCGGAATGGCGTTCTACGATAGCGCCGAGGGAAGAAAGCTGTTTTAGCTGATCTGCGAACAGGCGGATATAGCGGTCGCCCATCTCGTGTCCATAGGTATCGTTCACATATTTCAGATTGTCAAGATCCCACATGACCAGTGCCGCGCAGGAGAGCTTTCCGCTGTTTAACAGTGCTTCGGTGCTCCGGCGGAACGCGCCGCGGTTGTAAAGGTCTGTCAGCTGGTCGTAATCGCGCTCCCGCTCCAGGCGTTTCTGCTTTTCGACTTCTTCCGTAACATCCAGAAGAACGCCGGTCTGGCTGCCGTTTGCCGCTTTCACGATCTTCAGGCGAAAATACTGGCTGGAGCCATTCCGTCTGATCTGGTACAGGGTAACATCATCACTTTCCTGAATGCCGTCTCCAAGGATCTGTAT
>CAVIRL010000059.1:0-1574 GCA_963645005.1 Prevotella sp. P5-108 | reverse complement strand
CCGGCTCCAGATACGCGTAATCTTCATTCGTTTCCTGTATGCCAAGAAGTTCAAACAGGCTGCGGCTGCAGAATACCTTTTTGCTGTCCGGCAGATATTCAAATACACCGATTGGTATACCGGAGGCATCCAGGATGCGGGATATACGAAGTGCCGCCTCTGCCACATCTGCACTCAGGTGTTCAATGGCGCGGCTCAGCTCATCCAGCTCACTCATTCCCGTTTTCTGAAGCCGGATCCGGTTTCCGCTTTTGGATGAGCGGAGCTGCAGGATCAGACGACGAATGGGACGAGTGAAGTATTCTCCATAGATCAGTGCAAACAGAATTCCCGGGATCAGCGTGAAGGCACAGCCCTTGAGCAGTCCGTTCAGCAGCTTCTGGTAAAAGGATTCCATGACCTTCTGACGACGCAGCACCACACTCTGCCATTCTGTCCGGCAGTAGGGAGAATCGCTGCCGTAAATCGGAAGCTTCATGGATGTCAGATACCAGCTATCCCCGGAATTGTCGATGAGCTTTTTCAGATTGTCCCACTTTGTATCCATAAAGGATAATTCTTCCCGCGTTCCGAAGCAGCGGTTATAGGCAGACCCATAGACCAGTATCGGACTCAGGGAGCTGGAGCCGGACTCTGTACGGGCAATGAGCTGGATAGTATCAGTATCGCTGTGGATCAGTTCATTCTTTAAGAGTGTATAGATCTGGCTCTTGCTCATGGTTCCGCCCAGAATACCGATCACACTTCCATTCCCGATCACAAGAGGAACGGAATAGCAGACTCCCGCTGTGTCCTCCTGAAGAGCCGAGGAAATCTCGCCCAGATAGCCGTAACTGGCTATGCTGCCAGATACTCTCTCCTCCTTCGCCACGGTATATGGGTCAAAAAAGCGGTAATCGTCCGAGGCCTCCATGCTCATATCGTAATCCATCTGCCATTCCCCGGCTAACGGAATTTTATGATCGTTTGAGATAGCTGCCGGACCCTTTAACAGAAGCAGATCCGAGTTATCTGCAGCGAAGCTGCTGCTGTCGGTATCCATGACACTGACACCGGCCTTATGTCCAGGCTGCATCTGACTTGAAACAGGACCATCCAGGATCACATAGATGCTGTTTCCGTAGCTTCTGTGGAGCAGATCCAGCACATTCGGCATGATCGCGTTTAAAATCGCGGCATTCAGTTCCCAGTCGGTCTGAATATCCTCCGGACGTTTTCCCTCCTGCTCCAGAACAGTCTGGATCGTTGTCTGGATCGTAACGGAGGAGCGGATATCGTTCAGCCAGTGCTGTACCATTTCCCGCTCCAGGAGAAGCTCACTGTTTTGTACATCCTTTTCTATGGTGTTAATCTCATTCGTATAAAGGCTCCTTGCCACCATCCCGTTTGACAGAAAGGCCATCATAAATACTGTTTGAAATATCAGGATCAGGCAGAACGGGACGATAAGCCTGGACTTCATAGATCTTGCATTTTTCATGGACATTAACCTCAATCTGCCAGGTTTTTCAATTGGCCTTCGGTGTCTTTGCACCACTGCTCAAAGATTTCGTCAGTATTATACTGTGCGGCTG
>CAVIRL010000058.1:0-15142 GCA_963645005.1 Prevotella sp. P5-108 | reverse complement strand
CAGACAGACTGCGTGCTTGCACGCAAGGATGGCTGGGCATTTGGCAACCAAGCCGATATGAGTAAGCAGGGCGATAGCCCGGATTACGAATATCGGCGGCAGTTGTGAGAGTGCCAAAGGCACGGAACAACTGACTTTCAGTTATGGTGTTGTCACCGTTAGGTGGCATGTCAGTTTAATTTGTCAGTTGGAAAAATGGAATTGATCAGAAGTACGATAAAATCAGGTAAGATAAAATGTGGAAGAAAGTGAGAGATTATATCCGGGAGCAGGGCATGATCGCCCCGGGGGACGCAGTGATCGTGGCGCTTTCCGGCGGGGCAGATTCGGTGTGCCTGCTGGCGGTGCTGAAACGGATAGCGGACGGCGGCAGTTTTCGGAGGACAGCCGGTAAAACGGACAACGCCGGGGCACCGGGAAATGCGGCACCGGTGTTTGCGCTCCGTGCCGTTCATGTTCACCATGGCATTCGCGGTGCGGAGGCAGATCGGGATGAGCTGTTTGCACGAGCACTGTGTGAAAGCTTTTCCGTGCCGTTTTCGGCGGTCCACTGCCAGGTGCCGTCCTATGCGTCGGAGCATGGACTTTCCGAGGAGGAAGCGGGAAGGCTCCTGCGCTATCAGGCTCTGGAAGAAGCAGCAGTGAAATGGGAGCAGGAACTTTTGGCCGGCAGCCAGGTGAAGCTTGCCCTGGCTCATCACCGGGACGACAATGCGGAAACCATTCTGCATCATCTTCTGCGGGGCAGCGGACTTACCGGTCTTGCCGGAATCCGGCCAGTACAGGGGCGGCGCATCCGTCCCTTGCTCTGTGTGGGGCGGGATGAGATCAGGGAATATCTGAGATCAGAGCGTATGGACTGGTGCGAGGACAGTACGAACCAGTCGGCGGACTATACCAGAAACCGTATCCGCAGCCAGGTGCTTCCGCTTTTAAAGGAGACGGTGAATGGACAGGCGGAGGAGCATATTCTCCAGGCCGGGCAGATCATCGGACAGGCGGACGAATACCTGCGGCAGCAGGCGGCAGAAATCTGGAGAGCAGAAGTCTGCGGGCAGCAGACAGAGAAAATCCGGAGAGCGGAAGTCTGCGGGCAGCAGGCAGAAAAAAACCGGAGAGGGGCAGTCTGCGGGCAGCAGGCAGAGAAAACCCGGAGCGGGACAGTCTGCGAGCAGCAGGAGGGTTCGGAAAGCAGAGAGTCCGGGACCGGCGCAAAGCGGGAAGCAGATGGGGCAGGTCCGCCGGATCGTGTGGAGATTCCCCTGGCGGTATTTGCAAAGCAGCCGGAAATTCTGAAAACGTATCTCATCCGGCATATGCTGGATCAGCTGCATCCGGGGTGGAAGGACATCACCAGCCGTCATTTCACAGCCATTGCAAAGCTGGCGGAAAAACCGGTGGGAAGCCGGATCGATCTGCCGGGCGGGCTTACAGCGCAGACGGGTTATGAGACCCTGGAAATCGTGCAAAAGGCAGGTCAGAGATCGCTTTTTGGGGAGGATAGCGGAAGGAATGACAGCCTCACCGGGAACCGGGCCGCTTCCGGGCTTTGCATGACCATTTTTTCTCGCCAAAAAGACCAGGAAATTCCGAAAAACCAGTATACGAAATGGTTTGACTATGATAAAATTAAAGGCACGCTGTCTGTGAGGACCAGAAGGCCGGGGGATTACCTGAGCCTGCCGTCGGGAGGACGCAAAACCATTGCACGGTTTATGATCGATGAGAAGATTCCGAAAGAAAAACGGGATCAGATCCTGCTTCTGGCGGAGGAAAATCATGTGCTGTGGGTAGTGGGTTACCGGATCAGCGAATACTATAAAATAGAAGAACAAACAGAAAACATATTGCAGGTAACCTGCGACGGAGGAAAAGATTATGGCAGATAAGATCAGAGTATTATTGCCGGAAGAAGACGTAAACAAGCGAATCAGTGAAGTGGCAGAGCAGATCAGCCAAGATTACGAGGGAAAGCAGATCCATCTGATCTGTATCTTAAAGGGCGGTGTATTTTTCACCTGTGAGCTGGCAAAACGCATCACCGTTCCGGTCACCATGGATTTCATGTCCGTTTCCAGCTACGGAGATGACACCAAGTCCAGCGGAGTGGTCCGAATTGTCAAAGACCTGGATGAGTCTCTGGCAGGCAAGGAAGTCCTGATCGTGGAGGATATCATTGATTCCGGCCGCACCCTTTCGTATCTGATCGAGGTATTAAAACAGCGCGGACCGAAGAGCATTCATCTGTGCACCCTGCTTGACAAGCCGGAGCGCCGCGTGAAGAAACAGGTTAAAGTAGACTATACCTGCTTTACCATTCCGGATGAATTCGTAGTGGGCTACGGCCTGGACTACGCTCAGAAATACCGCAATCTCCCATACATCGGTGTGGTCGAGGTCGAGGAATAAGGAGGCCGATGAGTGAAACAGCAAAGTGGTTTTCGGGGCAGCTGGCTGTTTTTTCCGCTGCTACTGATTGTACTGGCCCTGGCCTTCATGCCGGGCAGAAAACAGAATGAACTGAGCTATCAGCAGTTTAAACAGGTTCTGGAAAGCGGAGATGTAAGTTCCCTGATCATTTACCAGAACGAGCAGACGCCTACCGGAGAAGTACGTCTTTCCAACCATGCAGGCGAGGTTTACGTGACTTATGTGTCGGATGTAAACCAGATCCAGCAGATGCTTCAGGACATGGACATGGACTACAGCATGGACAATGTTCCCCAGACCAGTTACTGGATGAGTATTATCATTCCGGTGGCTGTCTCCGTTGGAGCGGTAGTCCTGATGCTGGTCATCATGAACATGAGAGCCGGTGCCGGCGGCGGTGCCAACGCCAAGATGATGAACTTTGGCAAGAGCCATGCCCGCATGACAAGCACTAGCAATGTGACATTTAAAGACGTGGCAGGTCTTCACGAAGAGAAAGAGGACCTGGAGGAGATGGTGGATTTCCTGAGAAATCCGCAGAAGTACACCAGTGTGGGCGCAAGAATCCCGAAGGGTGTTATTCTGGTGGGTCCTCCCGGAACCGGTAAGACCCTGCTTGCCAAGGCAGTAGCCGGTGAGGCAGGCGTGCCATTCTTTTCCATCTCCGGTTCTGATTTCGTAGAGATGTTCGTCGGTGTCGGTGCATCCCGTGTCCGTGACTTATTTGAGGATGCCAAGAAGGCAGCTCCGTGTATCGTCTTCATCGATGAGATCGATGCGGTGGCCCGCAGACGAGGCACCGGCATGGGCGGCGGCCACGACGAGCGTGAGCAGACCTTGAACCAGCTTCTGGTTGAGATGGATGGCTTCGGTGTGAACGAGGGCATCATCGTTATGGCAGCAACCAACCGCGTGGATATCCTGGATCCGGCTATCCTGCGTCCGGGCCGTTTCGACCGTAAGGTAGCCGTAGGCCGCCCGGATGTGAAGGGCCGTGTGGAGATCCTTCAGGTGCATTCCAAGGAGAAGCCGTTAGGCGAGGACGTAGATCTGGCCCGGGTGGCAAAGACCACTTCCGGCTTTACCGGAGCCGATCTGGAGAACCTTATGAATGAGGCTGCTATTCTTGCTGCAAAGGAGAACCGCAGCTACATCCGCCAGGACGATATTGACCGTGCTTTCGTCAAGGTCGGCATCGGCGCGGAGAAGAAGAGCCGCGTCATCTCAGAGAAAGAAAAGAAGATCACTGCGTACCACGAGTCCGGCCATGCAATTCTGTTCCATGTGCTGCCGGATGTGGGACCGGTTCACACCGTATCCATCATTCCAACCGGTGTCGGAGCCGCAGGCTATACCATGCCGCTTCCTGGCGAGGATGAGATGTTCAATACCAAGGGCAAGATGCTGCAGGATATCATGGTATCTCTTGGCGGCCGTATCGCAGAGGAGATCATCTTTGGTGACGTGACTACAGGCGCTTCCCAGGATATCAAGCATGCAACCAAGGTAGCGCGGGCCATGGTGACCCGGTACGGTATGTCTGAGAAGGTCGGCATGATCGACTATGGCAGTGACGATGACGAGGTTTTCATCGGCCGTGATTTCGGTCATGTACGCGCTTACAGCGATGAAGTGACTGCATCCATTGATGCCGAGGTAAAACGCATCATCGACGAGTGCTATGAGAAAGCGAAGAACATCATCCTGGAGCACCGGGATGTGCTGGAGAGCTCTACCGCTCTGCTGATCGAGAAAGAAAAAATTGGTCAGGAAGAGTTTGAGGCGCTGTTCCAGAAATAAAAAAGGTAGAAACTATGCAAACTGCACAAAAAAAGTTCCAAAATTTGTTCATGTTTGTTGACACTTATTTGTTGGGCCGTGCTATTATAATAGGCGTAAACCCCCCAATACATTATATAGTTTTTGCTACACCCCATAAGAAACGAAATACCTTCTCCTGAAAGAGCCAGCTACCCCGCTGGCTCTTTCGCTGTCCTGGAGTATTCCTGCTGGAAGGCTATCATTTTTTTGTATACTTACTTAAACATGTTGTATTCGACATGAGAATCATTTAAAATAGATATATATAATTCCATCAGGTTCGTCAGAGGGTATGAGAAAAGAAAAATGTTGCTGTTCACGCGCTGCACTAACAAAAACGTTACTGCTAATACCGTGTGGGAACAGGAATGGCGGATCTGGACAGGAAGGAGCAGGGGTTAGTTATGTTTGATGAGCATAGGGAAAATGAAATAAACCGGCAGGCATTGTTTACGGATGAGACGCAGGATTACCGCTGCCCGGAGGAACCGGACGCGGGAGAGACTGTAACACTCCGCTTTCGCACCGCGAAAGACGATGTTGACCGGGTTTTTTATATTGAAGAAGACAAAAACGTGCAGGCAGAGCTGCGGAAAGTATCTTCCGACAGCATGTTTGACTACTATGAGTACCGCATGGAGGCGGACAGTCAGCCCCAGCGGTATTATTTCCAGGTGGTGAAGGGCAGCGAAATCTGTTATTTTAACCGTCTGGGCGCTACCATGGATATTCAGAGCTGTTATGCATTTCGTATTACGCCGGGGTTTCACACGCCGGAGTGGGCGAAGGGCGCAGTGATGTACCAGATTTTTGTGGACCGCTTCTGCAACGGAGACAAGAGCAATGATGTGACGGAGTGCGAGTATGTCTATATTGGCTGTCCGGTGCATCAGGTTACCGACTGGAGTACCAACCCGTCTACCATGGATGTGGGCTGCTTCTACGGCGGAGACCTGCAGGGTGTGTGGGACAAGCTGGATTATTTGCAGTATCTTGGCGTGGAGGTTATCTATTTTAACCCGCTGTTCGTATCCCCGTCTAATCACAAGTATGACAGCCAGGACTACGACCATATCGACCCGCATTACGGCGTGATCGTGAAAGATGGCGGCGAGCCGGTGGCAGCAAACGCCGTGAACAATGAGCATGCGACAAAGTACCAGATGCGCAGCGCCGACCCGGAGAACCTGGCAGCCAGCGATGCTTTCTTTGCGCGTTTCATGGAGGAAGTCCATAGGCGCGGTATGCGGGTCATCATTGACGGTGTGTTCAACCACTGCGGTTCCTTCAACAAGTGGCTGGACCGGGAGAAGATCTACAGCCATCAGGGCAGCTATGAGCCGGGCGCTTATGAAAGCAAGGACAGCCCGTACCGCAGCTTCTTTAAGTTCTATAACGAGGACGCATGGCCGGACAATGGCACCTATGACGGCTGGTGGGGCCACGATACGCTGCCGAAACTGAATTATGAGGATTCTCCGAAGCTTTTCGAGTATATTATGAAGATTGCCGGCAAGTGGGTTTCTGCTCCGTATGGGGTAGACGGCTGGCGCCTGGATGTGGCGGCAGACCTGGGGCACAGCAGTGAGTACAACCACAAATTCTGGCAGGAGTTCCGCAGGCACGTCAAAGAGGCGAACCCGGAAGCAATCATTCTGGCAGAGCATTACGGAGATCCCAGCAGCTGGCTGGTGGGAGACCAGTGGGATACGGTCATGAACTATGACGCGTTCATGGAGCCGCTGACCTGGTTTTTAACTGGCATGGAAAAGCACAGTGACGAGTACAATGGCGCCCTTTACGGCGACGGCGTGAGCTTCTTCCGCTCCATGTATTATCACATGAGCCGTATGCAGACTCCGTCGGTCCTGGTGGCGATGAACCAGCTTTCCAACCATGACCACAGCCGTTTCCTGACCCGCACCAACCAGATTGTGGGACGTCTTGCGAGCGCTGGGGCGAAGATGGCAGAGTTCGGCATTAATTATGGTGTATTCCGTGAAGCCATCATGGTACAGATGACCTGGCCGGGTGCGCCGACCTTGTACTACGGCGATGAAGCCGGAGTATGCGGCTGGACGGATCCAGACAACCGCCGGACTTATCCGTGGGGCTCCGAAGATTTTGAACTGATCGAGTATCACCGCTACCTCATTGACCTGCACAAGAAGCTTCCGGCCCTGCGCCGCGGCTCCCTAAAACAGCTTCAGGCAGATCGCCAGCTGATCGTCTACGGCCGCATGAGTGGGGGAAATAAGTGTGCAGTCATCATCAACAACCGCGGCGAGGGCAGAACGGTGAGTGTTCCGGTGTGGGAGCTGGGCATCACCGACGAGGCTGTCATCACCCGGATGATGTTGTCCGATGAAAAGGGCTATAATGCCGGACGTATCGACTATCATGCCGACCACGGCTGGCTGACCCTGGATGTACCGGCCCACAGCGGTGTGCTGCTGTCCAGCGGGGCACTGGTGTAAACAAGAGAAAATGATGGCTGGCCGGAATGCGCGTGGCCGGCCTGCAAAGACCGAAGGAGAACCGGAGAACGTACAGATGACAACAAAACAGAAAATCTATATAACCGCGATGGAACTGGCGGAGAAGCGGGATCTGGAACGGATTACGGTAAAGGATGTGATTGAAGCCTGCGGCGTATCCAGACAGACCTTTTATTACTACTACCGGGATCTGGACGATCTGTTTGAGACGGTGGCAGAGGAGATCAGTGACAGAGTGCTGGAGAAAATCCGCAGCGGCGTGCCGCTGGAGGGCTGGCTGAGGGAATTTCTGGAACTTTTGCTGGCAAAGAAGAAGCTGTATCTGCGGGTTCTGTATTCCAGTATGGGAGTTAAGGCGCTGAGCGGGATGCAGGCCGCAATTTCCCGGTGGATGATCGAGTATACGAAACAGAATAGCCGGGAGATCGCGGAACGCCGTCCGGCCCAGGAAATTCTGCTGCTGATGGATTTTTATGCCGGCGGCATATTTAATCTGATGCGGAAGCTCCTTGAGGAAGATTATGTAGATATGGAGAAGCTGGTTCCCTTTGTGTCCAGTGTGATATGCGGGCAGAGCCATTTATAATGGCGCCCTTTCAGATTTGTACAAATTCATAAAAGTGTAAAGACAGATGTAAAACATTGCAAATGGTGTTTTACATCTTTTTTTTATATAATACCGAAATGAAATGACAACATGTCATCTGAAAGGAGTGAACAGTATGCCGACAGAACGCTTTCGGAGACTGCCGGAGGAAAAGAAAAGTGTGATTTACCGGTCATTGCAGAAAGAATTTGCGCGGGTGCCCTTTGAACAGGCATCCATCAACCGGATCATACAGTATGCGTCCATATCCAGAGGAAGCTTTTATACCTACTTCGCGGATAAATATGATGCCCTCTGTTATGTGATGGAGCAAACGCTGGAGACCGTACGCAGGCACTGCGGCGAGGTATTAAAAGAAAACCAGGGAGAGTACCTGGGCATGATCCGGTCCCTGTTTGAGTATCTGGTTGCCAATATGCAGAGCACTGGGGAACTGTTGAACATTGTAAAAAATATTGCCCACGATGTGTCAGATGATTTCTTCATGCGTTACAGCGAGGAAGGAATCCGCAGGCAGGACGGCGGCCACATGGAAAAATTCAGCAGCTGGATCCTGGAGCACATTGATATGCGGCGCCTGCGGATCCAGAGTGAGGAGGAGCTGCATTCCATGATCGAGCTGGGATACGGAGTGCTGCTGCGGCACATCTGCGAATATTACCGACACCCGGAGGCACTGGACTCCATCCGTGACATGCTGGACACGGATCTGGAGATCATCCGGCGCGGGGCATACCGCCCGGCCATGGCAGGCTGACAAAAAACGGCATTCATTTTTGGAAGGAGCATAGAACATCATGAAGAAGAAACTGATCATAGCAGGGGCAGCAGTCGTGGTTGTGGCGGCTATCGCGCTGCCGAAGCTGATGAACAAAGACCCGGAGGTTTACGAGAGCCGTCCGACGGTAGCTGTGGAAAATCCGTCTCAGGGAGATATTGTGCTGTATACGGAAGTGACCGGCACGGCAGAGCCCCAGTCCCGGGCCTCCGTTATGCCGAAGATGGCAGGCGAGGTGCTGGAGGTATACATCCAGGCCGGGGATCATGTGCAGGCGGGGCAGCCCATCTGCCGCATTGATACGGACAATTTAAAAACCCTGAAGCTGCAGCTTGACGCGGCAGAGGTGGGGCTGAAGGATGCTCAGAGCACCCTGACCCGTACCCAGGCTCTCTACCAGGACGGTTATGTATCGGAGGAAAATATGGAGCAGGTGCAGCATGCGGCGGAAAATGCCCAGATCTCCTACGAGAGCGCAAAGACCCAGTATGACCTGCAGGAGCAGTATACGGTGGTGACGGCCCCGATTGACGGCGTGGTAGAATCCCGGTCGGTGGAACCCCATGATTATGTCAGCCCGAACGGTGCGGTGTGCGAAATTTCCGGTCAGGATCAGCTCCAGATCAATTTCGGCGTGACGGAGCGAATCCGGAACAATATGCAGGTGGGGGATACCGTGGAGATTATCAAAAACGGAACACAGACGGAGGGAACCGTCAGCGAGATTGGTTCCATGGTCAATGCCCAGACCGGTCTTTACGATGTGAAGGCCATGACAGAAAAACAGGGCGGCCTGACCAACGGTATGCGGGTTCGCCTGAAAGTTGTGATGGATCAGGCAAAGGGCACCCTCACGGTTCCGCTGGAGGCAGTAAACTACGATGACGGAACTCCCTATGTTTACTGCTATGAAGACGGAACTGCCGTCCGGAAAGAGTTTACCTCCGGCATTTACGATGCAGACCGTATGCAGGTAGCAGACGGTCTGAGCGCAGGAGATGAGGTGATCACAAGCTGGAGCAACGAGCTGACCAACGGAGGAGAAGTGCTTCTGGAACAGGAGGACGGCTCTGAGACAGCACAGACAGATGGGCAGGTGAAGGGCGAATGATCAAACTGACAAAACTGGCGGTCAAACGTCCCATGACCATTATCCTGTGCCTGATCACGCTGGCTTACTTTGGCCTGCAGGCCGTGCTTGGATCTAAAGTGGAGCTGACTCCCGAGATGGAGATGCCGATGCTGGTTGTCGCAACGGTTTACGCCGGCGCAACCCCGGAGGATATCAACGATCTGATCACGCAAAAGGAAGAGGATGCCGTGTCGACCCTGGACAGTATTGATACGGTCACCTCCTATTCCCAGGAAAACATGTCCCTGATGCTGATTCAGTATGAATACGGAACCAACATGGACACCGCTTACATTGATTTAAAGAAGGCCATCGACGGAATCCGCTCCGATCTGCCAGATGATATTACGGATCCGGTCATCATGGAGCTGGACATGAACGCCCAGGCCGTGGTAACCCTGGCGGTCAGCGGTGATGTGGGAAGCAACTTATATACCTATGTAGATAACAACATTGTGCCGGAGTTTGAGAAGTTAAGCTCTGTCGGTGAGGTTTCCCTTTCCGGAGGCCAGGAAAGCTACATCCGGGTACAGCTTGACCCGGAGAAGATGGCACAGTACCATCTGAGCATGACTACGGTGGCCCAGCTTGTGGGCGCCGCCGACTATACGATCCCGGCTGGTGATGTCACCGTAGGACGGCAGGATCTTTCCGTCAGTGTCGGCAATGATTTCGATACCGTGGAGAGCCTGAAGAATGTGGTGATCCCGCTGGCAAACGGCGATATCATCCACCTTTCCGATGTGGCCGAGGTATCCGACGGCCTGAAAAAGGCGGATTCCATTGGCCGCTACAACGGAGAAGATATTATCTCTCTTGGAATCAAAAAACAGCAGAGCAGCAGTGCGGTGGAAGTATCCAAACAGGTTATGCAGGAGATCGAGGAGATCACCAGTAAGAATCCGGCAGTCCATATTACCGTGGTAAACGACAGCAGTGATACCATCACCGAGTCCATCCAGAACGTATGGCAGACCCTGGTTATCGCGATCATCCTGTCCATGATCATTCTGTGGCTGTTCTATGGAGATATCCGCGCGTCCCTGATCGTCGGAACATCCATTCCGGTATCCGTTATGATCGCACTGATCTGTATGAGTGCCATGGGCTTCTCCATGAACGTCATCTCCCTGACATCGCTGGTACTTGGCGTTGGTATGATGGTGGACAACTCCATCAACGTCCTGGACGGCTGCTTCCGGGCGAAAGATGGAAGGAATTATTATGACGCGGCGATTGAAGGTGCCCGCACTATGCTGGGCTCCATCACCGGCGGAACCATCACCACCTGCGTTGTATTTATCCCGTTAGCCCTGTTAAGCGGTATGACCGGACAGCTCTTTACCCAGCTGGGCTACACCATTGTGTTCTGTATGACAGCATCCCTGTTCTCCGCGGTTTCCATTGTGCCGCTCTGTTTCCTGCAGTTCCATCCGCAGGAGAAAGACAGCGCTCCGGTGGATCATATCCTGAAAAGCTTTCAGGGCTGGTACCGCAGAGTGATGCCACATGTCATTGGAAAGACCGGACTGGTATTTGGTGTCACTGGTCTGCTCCTTGTAGCGGCATTTTTCATGGCATCCAAGCTTCAGGTAGACCTGATGCCGACACTGGATGAAGGAATTGTGGATATCACGGCCAAGGTAAAACCGGGCCTGACCATTGACGCGGTCAATGAAGATATCCGGGAGCTGGAGGAACTGGTTCAGAATGATGAAAATGTGGATCATTATCTGCTGACCTACGGTTCCAGTGGCATGAGCCTTTCTGCAGGTTCTGATGTTACCATCAGTGCCTACTTAAAGGATAAACGCAAATACTCCACGGAAGAGATGATCGATCTGTGGAAGCGGGAATCGGAGCATATGAAGAATGTGACGGTTTCCATGGAAAAGGGAAGTACCACATCCTCGTCTTCCATGATGGGCGGAGATGAGATTGAGATCGATCTGCAGAGTGTCAATTATGACAGTGCAAAGACGGCAGCCAACAGTCTGGCGGAGGAACTGCGCAAGCGGGAGGATGTGTTCCAGGTACATACGTCCGTAGAGAATGCGGCACCGGTTATCAAGGTTACGGTCAATCCGGCGGCAGCCGAGGCAGAAGGCCTGACACCGGCGGCCATCGGTTCTGTGATCTACAGCAATTTAAGCGGCGTTGACGCTGCCACGATCCGTGTAAACGGTGAGGATGTGGATGTAACGGTAGAGTACGCGGAGGACCGTTATGACAGCATGGAATCCCTGCAGGGCATGATGATCACCACGGCCACCGGAGCTACCGTGCCGTTGGAGGATCTGGCCGATATCCATTACATTGATAACCCGGTTCAGATCGAGCGTAAGAATAAGCAGTATCAGGTTTCCGTGACCATGCAGCCCCAGGCAGATTATAAAAAGACCGCAGAGAAGAATGTGAAAGCTTTTGTGGCAGACTGGGATATGCCGGACGGCGTAGAAATGGCCCAGAACAGCATGGATAAGATGATTGCGGATGAGCTGGGCAGCCTGGGCGGCGCTCTTGGCACCGGTATCTTCCTGGTATTCATCGTTATGGCGATCCAGTTCGAATCCCCGAAATTCTCCCTGATGGTTATGGCGACCATCCCCTTCAGCCTGATCGGTTCCTTCGGACTTCTGTGGATCGCGGACAGCCCCATCAGTATGGTATCCATGCTGGGATTCCTGATGTTAGTCGGTACGGTTGTAAACAATGGTATTTTGTATGTGGACACGGTAAACCAGCTTCTGGCGGATAATATGCCTCTGGATCAGGCGCTGGTGGAGGCCGGTGTGCTGCGTGTGCGCCCGATCCTGATGACAACCCTGACCACGGTTATTTCCATGATCCCGAATGCGCTGGCATTTGGTAAAGCGGGTGCCATGATGCAGGGCCTTGCGCTGGTAAACGTAGGCGGCCTGACGGCAGCTACCATCCTGACCCTGATCCTGCTTCCGACCTTCTACCGGTTCGTGCATGGACTGGGAAGAAAGGCCATGGATGTCCAGCTTTATGATTAAGGAGGAAACTCTCATGAAAAGAAAGAAACAGATTCCGCGTTTTGTCTGCGGAGCTCTGGCGGCGGGCCTGCTTGTGCAGGCTCTCCCATCCGGCTGTGTCACGGCTTATGCCGGAACACCGGAGTTTGGCCGGAGCGCGGAGGAGTGGGCAAAGCTTCGGGACAACAAGATCGAATACGATGAGCTGGCAGACCTGGTCCATGAATATAATGCCACGGTGGTAAAGAACCAGATCGATCTGGCGTGGTTTAAGAATGATTATGGCATGTCCAATGACGAATGGTCCAGCCGTTATCGGGAACTGGCGGATGATCTGGAATCTTCCCTGGATTACCCGGATGTGGAGGACAGCAGTTATGCCACCACCATGACGAAGATTGTTACCAATGAGATGCAGATTAAAAGCTGGCGGGAAAAGGCAGATGACGCGGAGGACGATTATCTGACCTATTACTATGACTATAGCTCCGCGGAAGCGCTGATCGCGTCTACGGCCCAGACGGATATGATCCAGTATTACCAGTATCAGCTTCAGAAACAGTCTGATGAGCTTGCCCTGGAACTGCAGGAGGAAAACTGGAACCAGGTGCAGTCGAAGCGCCAGCACGGTTCCGCTACGGACGTGGATGTGCTGACAGCGGAAGAAAGCCTGCGAAACGCGAAAAAGGCAGTTCAGGACGATGAGAACAGCATCGACCGGGTAAGAGTGCGCCTGGTGGTGCTGTTGGGCTGGAAGCATGACGATCACCCGGAGATCGGGGAACTGCCGGAGGTCACCCAGGAGATGATCGACGCATTGAACCCGGATGCAGACCGGGAAAGTGCCGTGGAAAACAATTATACCCTGAAAGGAAACCGCCGCAAGCTGGAAATCTCAAAGAGCGGGGAATCGAAGGAGAAACTGCAGGAAGCGATTGATGAAAATATCCGTTCCATCGGCGCCTCTCTGTCTTCCGCCTACCAGGATGTGGTATCAGCCCGGGCGGCAAGAGAATTGGCCGCAGCGAAAGCCCAGCTTGCAAATGACCAGTTTGCCATTGCGCAGCGGCAGTACCAGGTGGGAAGCCTTTCCCGCTACGGCTGGCTGACCCAGAAAAACAGCATGGAAAGCGCGGCCATTGAAAAGCAGGCGAAGGAGCTGGAGCTTCTGCAGGCGGTGGAGACCTACCACTGGGCGGTGAAGGGCCTGGCCGGATCATCATAAAGGAGGGAAAACTCCGTGAAACGAAAACTGAAATATGAGAAAGGCGCTTTGGCGGAACGGACTACAGCGGCGAAACGTGGGGCCGGGAAACGGACGGCAGCAGAGCGGGCAGCCGCTGCGTTTCTGGCGGTGCTGCTGGCTGCTGGAAGCTGCGGAAGCATTCATTCCTACGCGGCTTCTGACACAGTCGAGATTTCTCTGAAGGAAGAGGAAACCTACGATGCCGAGACCATGGAAAAGCTGCAGGACAATCTGCTGGAGTATGACGAGATTCCGAAACGCGTTCATGCATACAACCGCACGATTTCCGATATCTGGAACGATATGAGAGACTCAAGGAATGATCTTCTGGATGCCGCGGAACAGCTGGAGAGCGCAAAGCGTTACGCAAAGGATAAAAAAGAGAAGGCGAAGGATGAGCATCAGGTATCGGATATCATCAATTACACGATGCAGGATATCATTCTTGGAAAGGCGGCTTCTTCCCTGCGGCAGAGCATGGACTATTCTTTGTATACAAACACCAACACTTCCGCCATCAAAAAGGCGGAAAACCAGATCACCATGGCGGCGCAGAGCCTGATGATTGCCTGTGATTCCATGACAAAGCAGCAGCATATCCTGGAGGAACTGGAGGAGCTGTACCGGCAGCAGTACGAGATCCTGACAAAGCAGCAGGAACTCGGCATGGCTACCGATGTGCAGGTCCATCAGGCCCAGGCAAACCTGCTTTCTGCCCGGAGCAGTCTGGAGAGCGTGAAAGGCGGCAAGTTGAAGATCACGCCGACTCTGTTTACGCTGCTGGGCTATCCGGCAGATGGGAATGTGGAACTGGGAGCAATACCGGCGGTAGATCCTGCAGCAGCCGATCAGATCAATCTGGAAGAAGATACGAAAAAGGCCATTGGAAACAACACAACGCTAATCAGCCAGCGGACATCCTCCAAGGGCAATACCACGGCTGGCGTAGATGCCCGTCTTGGCATAATCGAAGAGGGGGAGCAGAAGCTTACGATCAAGATGAAGGAACTGCGGGATGAGGTGTATTCCAAAAAAGAAGCGCTGGAATCAGTGGCGGCAGGATACGAAGCTTCGCAGCAGAACCAGGCAAAGTATGAGTCCATGTACCGGCTCGGAATGCTGAGCCAGACAGAACTGCTGGGCATGAAAATTTCCTGTGTGCAGAAAAAAGCAGAATATGAGATGGCAGACACATCATTCCGCCAGGCCCTGGAGACCTACGAGTGGGCGGTTCAGGGACTGACGGAAATAGAGTAGATGAAAAAATGCGGTGAAAAAATGCACAAAAACCGCTTGCAATTTGAGAACCCATATGATAATATAATTTTTGCTTGTCGAAGCTAGTATGGATGGGTTCCCGAGTGGCCAAAGGGGGCAGACTGTAAATCTGTTAGCTGTGCTTTCGGTGGTTCGAATCCACCTCCATCCACTTCCTGAAAAGGATATGCCGCAGTGGCGGAACTGGCAGACGCACAGGACTTAAAATCCTGCGGGACTAATCTCCCGTGCCGGTTCGATTCCGGCCTGCGGCATTCATTATTTCAGGTATGTGTGGTTACGATGAGACAGGCCTTGGTAGCTCAGTTGGTAGAGCAGAGGACTGAAAATCCTCGTGTCACTGGTTCGATTCC
>CAVIRL010000057.1:0-15526 GCA_963645005.1 Prevotella sp. P5-108 | reverse complement strand
ATGCTGTGCTGTGCAAACTCCTCAGAAATCGAGGCGAATACTGTATGCTGATACCCCGGCATGATCAGGTCATTGTGGATCTCATCCGATACGACCAGAATCCCGTTATCAATACAGATTCTTCCAATCTTTTCGAGCTCCTCCCGTGTCCATACACGTCCTACCGGATTATGCGGATTGCAGAGAATACAAAGCTTATTGTTCGGATCCTTTGCCTTCTGCTCAAAGTCATCAAAATCAATTTCGTAATGTAATCCGCAAACCAGCAGGCGGCTTTCCACTAGAGTTCTCTTTCCCTTCTTCACCGCATTATAAAATGGATAATAGACCGGAGTAAATAAGATCACTCCATCTCCCGGTTCTGTCAGAAGCTTTACGAGATGATACAATGCCGGAACTACACCCGGATATTCAACGATCCATTCTTTTCTGACAGCCCAGTTGTGTCTACGCTTCATCCAATTGACCACCGCATTATAATACCCCTCTGTTGCGCCGGTATAGCCCAGAATGGACTCCTTTAAATATGCACCGACACCTTCTGCAATCTCAGGCGGATTCTTAAGCTCCATATCCGCAACAGAGAACGGAACCACCGTATCAGGAACCGATGGATTCAGTCTGTACATCTGGTCCCACTTAGTTGATCCTGTATTCCTTCGGGAATGCAATGTTTCAAAGTCATATTTCATGCCTTGCCCTCCTCCTTCCGAATAAAACAGATATGTCACCGAACGGTGACATCAGCATAAGTAAAATGTCATGCATGGTGCGCGCCTATACATATTTTGTCATCAAGCTAAACATAGCATTTCTGGTTATCTATGTTTATAGTGTTTAGCTGCTAATCATTATATCAATATGCTATCATATGTGGTCTTAATTTGCAAGGTTTTTCATCTTATTTCGCATTTTTTGTTTAGCTGCTAAATCAGTGGACGCACCACCGGCACATCCTCGGTATGCAAAGCAGCAAAAAGAAAGATGGGCAGAATTCTATCTGGCCCATCTTTCTTTTTCTTCTCGTTTCCGTTATGCAGTTTCCTCCTGAAGAATCTCATTATAACACTCCAGGACCTTGTAAAAGCTATCAATTTCCTCCATGGTGCAGGTTTCAAGCAACCGGTTCAGGGTGCCGGTCAGAGCTTTTATATCGGATGCTTCGTGCTCTTTGGCTACGGCCATCCCGGTTTCTGACAAAACCAGTTCCACCATTTTGCCATGCTTATCGCTTGTTTTCTTTGTTAAAAGCTGCATTTTTTCCAATTTGGATGCCATCTGAGAAATTGCGCCCCGCGTCTTCTTGTTCATACGCCCAAGATCCGATACCGTAATTCCCGGATTTTCCATGATATCCACCAGCAGATGGATCTCTGTCATGGAAAGCTCTGGTGCGATAGCACTGCAATTTGTATGTTTGGTATGCATTCCCATCAGATTGGCAAAATTATACATGAGCTTTGCACGGCCAAACAGCTGCGTAAATATGCTGTTATCGTAATTATTCTCCATAAACCCTCCAGCTATGTTAATATTCTAAACACAGCCATCATATCACAGGTTATACGGATTTAACAAGATTTTTTCTCGATTACAGTTTCTTTCCCATGTAGTAGCGGTTCCCTTCCGCATCCTTTTTGAAGCGGCACAGGAAATCATCATACGCAATCCGGCTCTCTTCTGCATAATTGGCATGGGGCATATCGTCCACCAGACCAAGTGTCAGCATCGGAACACCATTCTTTTTCCATATAAAATAGGTAATCGGATAACATTCGTACGTTTCATAATCCGTGCCCATTTCGTTTTCTTCTAACACGTAGGCAAGAAACCGGTCGAGTTCGCATTCCGGATTGGATGGGTGCGGGCTGACAGCACCAAATGTCGGATCCTTTTTCCCGACAAGTAAATATACCGGAATCCCCTTTATATGCTCCGGAGCACCTCCCGGCAGCTTCAGTACATTCGCTCCCGGATAGGCAAATCCAGACCAGGGCGATACTGCCGCAAAAATATCAGAAGCCTGGAATGCACAGCACGTAGTCATGTATCCTCCAGAAGACTGGCCACAGGCATATATCCGTTCTGTATCCACCACCTGTCTTTCCTCCAGATTTTTTAACATGGCACGTACAAACGGCATGCTGTCGATTTCCTTTCCATTATAGTTTCCATTCCAGAGACGTACGCCCCGGTATCCTTCTGCCCGGATCTGATACAGATCCGCAGTAGGGAACAATGCAATAAACCCACGTTCTTCCGCCACCAGGCTCATGTCAGTAATGTCGAAAAAGCTTTGTCCGTTTCCGCCTCTTCCGTGAAATACCACGACTACAGGAAGTGCTCTTTCCGTTTTCGCAAAACGTTCCGGAACGTATTCATACCATTCCCGCTTCATACCATCCACAACAATCTGATGATAGGATGCGCCGGTTTCTTTCATGGCAGGATTCCGGTAATAACGAAGCACTTTATTTCCATACGAACGATGTCTTCTGGCTGCGCCAACATAAGCCCATACGTTGCTCAGAAGCTCTTCAGAAAGCTTCTCCAGACTGTACTCCAGTGTCACCCGCACCTGGGCAATCTGCGCGTCATTGACAGAAGAGGTTCTGGAAAGCCGCTGCGGCATATAAATTGCCGTTCCCCGTCCGTCATATAATGGCTGGTTCTGATCATGATTCTGCCTGATCCAGTATTCTTTCACCCGTTTCAGGTCATCTGTTTCTTTTTCCTGCAAAAACCAGACCGGAAGCTGTGCCTGCTTTCCGGATATAAACAGTTCCTCCGATTGATTTCCCATATCTGCATCCGGCTGTATCTGCTCCTCTGACACATCGGCAACCGGACCGAAAAAAGCAGCGCCGGACCAATCGCTTCCCATCACCATCATGGCTTTCGCCACAGCCTGGCTGCCTTCCTCAAATCCCATTGCGTAAAAGCAGTCCTGCATGGCAACAAAGTATTCCCGACCCTGCAGCTTTTTGTATGCCGCATTGACCAGTGCTGCTGTTTTATCATTTTCTTTTTCGGACCGGATTAACGCCGCCAGAACACCCTGTTTCTCTGCAAATTCGCAAATGCCATACTTCTGAAGAAATGTTTCTTCTGTTATGCTGCATGGCGTTGCCATCACAATGACCGGATCATTGTTATTCCAGGAATCCGGGATATACACCAGCATTTTTCCTCTATATTCTGCTGTTTCCAGATCAAGAAAAAACGCACCATGGATCTGGCATTTTTCCGGTGCCATAAGATCCACGGGAACCTCAGACTGTTTTTGAGGCAAACTCACCCATCTTAATGCTTCCACTTCATTTCCTCCTTTAAAATGCCGGATAAATTGTCATGATCCAAGCTACATTTACAATGGTCAGGATGATAGATGGCAGAATACTCATCTTTATCAAATCCTTCTGGCTGTATCCGCCAAGTCCCATAACCATATTTACGGTTGCGGTTGCCATTGGCGTCATAAAGGATGCCAAAGAACCGGATAAAGTTAAAAGCATCGGACCAATCGGATTGCAACCGATGGCATTACAGGTAAGGATTGCGATCGGTGCAAAAATATTAGAAACCGCACGGTTATTCATAAACTGGGTCAGGATAAATGGAACAAAGAAAAATACCAGTCCAATCACGTAACCGTTCGTGGTATTACCGATCATTTTCGCAACTGCTGCACCTACTGCTTCACCTGCTCCGGTTGCTGTCAGGGCATTTCCCATAGCCAGAACACCTACGTACATCATCACAATTCCACCCAGGGATGCTGCCGCATAAGCTTCTTTGGAAGATAACACACCAGTTGCACAGATAACCAGTGCACCGATCAGTGTAATGATCCAGGACGGGACCTGAATGGTATCCGCCAGCAAAAGTCCGGCAATCACAAACAGGAAGGTTCCATAACCAACCGCTTCCTTAAATGGAGATAATACTTTCTGTTCCTTTTCTTTTCCCTTTGTTTCCTGCACTTTTACAGGAGGAAGATCCGGACTGAATTTTGGTGCGAGGAATGCTGCGTACAGGCAGGTCACGATCAGACTTGGAAGACGCGCAATCATCGGA
Source organism: Prevotella sp. P5-108 (assembly GCA_963645005.1). Lineage (GTDB taxonomy): Bacteria > Bacillota > Clostridia > Lachnospirales > Lachnospiraceae > Brotaphodocola. The sequence continues at coordinate 11,449 of CAVIRL010000057.1, read as the reverse complement.
TCCCAGAAACCAAGCTGATAGCCTGCTGCTCCATTGGATTCCAGGAATCCGTTGTACTGGGCAAAGGTAGCTGCGCTTCCGCCAATTGGAAGTGTAGCACAGGTTGCAATGGATACAATACCAACCGCAAACAACATTTTGGAACGGCTGAATCCCATGTTATCACACATAGCAAAAATAATCGGAAACATGATCGCAAAGGCCGCGGAAGAGCTTCCTGAAATCTGTGATAGCAGCATGGTTATCACTACATATCCAAATAAAATCATGGAGAAAGAACCTCTGCTGATTTTATTAACCAGCGCGGAAACTTTGTGAACCGCCTGAGTTCTGGATAATCCCTCAGAAACAATGAACATGGTTGCCATTACAATCGTATTGGAGTTGGAAAAACCAGCCAGAGCTGTCTTTGCTTCCAGACATCCGGTTAAAACCAGCGCCACCATTGCAGTCAGTGCCACAACCGTTTTCGAAACCTTATTCTGCATATACCCCAGTATCATCAAGATAAAAATTGCAATGCAAATTCCAAACTGTGCATTCATAAATGAGCCCCCTTCTCTCTATCTTTCAGTTCTATTTTGTTTTAAACACCACGCAGACCGGGCTCTCCGCCGCAATCTCCGTTCCACTGTAGGACAACCGTCCGGTCTCCGGATCAATGTCCATGCAGCAGATGGTGTCCGTCAGCTCATTGGCTGCCAGAAGCTTCGTTCCATCCGGATTGATGGTGATGAAGCGCGGCTGTTCGCCTTTCGTCTTGATGTTCTGCAGGTAGGTCATGTGACCGTTTTCCTGATCCAGTCCGAACACTGTCACGCTGTCATGCTTCCGGTTGGACAGATACAGATATCTTCCGTCAATTCCGATCTCGATAGCACTGGCCCAGCCATCTCCCGGAAAATCCTCCGGCAGTGTGGTCAGGATCTGTTTCGGATCCAGCGTACCGCTTTCTTCATCAAAATAATAGCAGGTCACTGTGCTGTCTTTCTCATTCAGGCAATAACAAAACCGGTTGTTCGGATGGAATACACAGTGTCTCGGCTCCGAACCGCTTCTTCCCTTCACCATAAAGGTTTCTTTCAGATCACCCGCTTCAGAATCAATGCGGAATACCGTGATCTTTCCCACACCCTGCAGACGCCCCTGGGACGGAACCAGCAGCCACTTTTTGCTGCGGTCCTGGCACACCTGATGTGGATGGGAAATATATCCTGGACCGCCGTTTCCGGAAATGAATTTCAGTTCCTTGATTTTTCCCAGGGAACCGTCCTCCTCAATCGGGATTACAGAAACACCGCCAGTCTGGAGATTTGCCACAAACAGCCACGTTCCGGTCTGGTCAATGGTAAGATGTACCGGATTGGTTCCGTGGGTCTCTGTTGTATTCTGATAAGTCAGCGTGCCATCTTCTGCTACTCTATAAGCGCTGACTTCGGAAAAGTCTCCATGAATGGCATAGAGACGGTCCTGCTTTTCATTCAGGCAGAGATAAGACGGATTCACCTGTCCTTCCGCAATCTGACGCAGCTTCCACTCGCCGTTTTCAATCTCATACACACGGATTCCTTTTCCTCTTGCGTTCCGCTCCTTTGTGGTGCGGCAGCCAATGTATGCGTAAGTACTCATAATCTTTCCCTCCTAAACTAACCAATAAATCCAAGTACACCGACAATGCCTAATACGAACACAATTGCAACCACACTTGCAGAAAGTGCGAACAGGGTGCCGAACATTTTCTGCTGCTCTTTTTCATCACAGCCGCTCTCCTGCGCATAACTTGCCATAATCAGGCTGCCACCGGTGGACAGCGGGCTGATGCCTGCAACCGTAGCGCTGCATACAATCGAAGTTACCATTTGGATGATAGATGCTCCGCCAACCTGCTGCGCGATCTCCGGTACGGTCGGGATCAAGGTTGGGAATACTACACCGTTTGCGCTGGAGAACCAGGACATGATGCCTCCGGTCAGGCCCATGATCGGTGCTGCCGTGCGGGAAGACATAAAGGTTGCAAGGATCGATGCCAGCAGATCAATACCGCCCAGTTTCTGGGTAATGTTCATCAGAACATTAACGCCTGCGATCAGGATCAGAACACTCCACGGAATCATCTTTAACGCGCTTTTCTCGTTCGCTGAACCAGTCAGCATCAGCACCAGGGAAAGGGTAAAGCAGATCAGGCCAACATCATAAGAAAAACCAACTACCAGAACCACCATAACGAGTAGTGCCGCAAGACTGATCATCTGGCTACGGTTAAACGGATCTTTCTCTTTTCCTGCTTCGCCACATTCTGCTGCACGGAACTTGTAGCCGCCCAGGACAATGTACATGACAATGGCACATACCAGATTGGAAATGGAAACGCCAAGGAAAATCTGATTGCCAATGCCTTCAATTCCCATCTCCGTTAACAGATCCCCTACAATGATGCCGGTCAGCGCAATCGGTGATGCAGTTCCACCAACCGCCCCGAGAATTGCCATGATGCCCATGAGGATGGGGCTCACTTTCATCTGGATTGCCAGGGATACGGCAAAAATAACGGTTACAGACTGTACGCTGATTGCGCCAGGTCCTGCTGCGGATAAGCCGAAGCTTACCAGATAAACGATGATCGGAACCAGAAACGTATTCTTGCCGCAAAGACCGATCAGACGTTTTGAAATCTTCTCCAGGGTCCCATTCTGCTGGAGCAGGCTGAAAAATAACATCGTGCCTAACAGTGTAGCAAATAACTTGTACGGAAAGCCTTTGTAAATATCACTGGCTCCCATGCCGCCTAACTTACCGAGAATCAAAGCAAGTCCCAGACATACCACACCTACATTCATTTTCTTTGTAAATCCAAGAACAATTGCTCCAATCAGGAATAACAATGCAATTACCTGTAAACCCATATACATTCTCCTTTTCCTGTTATCTTTTGATTATGATTATTCCTACCCTAAAAACCAGAGATTTTTCTGTGCACTACCCACAACTCCTTTCCGTTTTTCTCTCTGTTTTTTGTTATCTTCACTATACATCTTGTGTATTATAAAGTAAAATGGTATAATTTTATCATTATCTATAACTTACTGGAATGTTTTAGAAAGGCACGATTTTTCCCATGGATGAAAAAGATTATGAACTTCTTATAAACTTAAATGAATCAAAAAATATCACAAAAACCGCCCAGAACCTGTTCATGACCCAACCGGCCATCACCAAGCGGATACAGAAAATGGAGGAGGAGCTCCAGTGCACGCTGTTTCTTCGCTCCAAGAAAGGCATCCTGTTTACTCCAGCCGGGGAACAGATTCTGCCCTATGCGGCCGAGATTCTGGCCAACAGCCGGAAATTAAAAGAACAGGTTCTGATGAGCCAGAACCAGATCTGCGGTACCATCCGCCTGGGATCATCCTTAAACATCGCCCACTACCGTCTGCCGCCCATCTTAAAAGCTTACACAGAGCAATATCCGCAGGTGGATGTGCAGATCACCACCGGGCAGAGCAAACATCTCTTCCAGCTTCTAAACCGTGACGAGATTTCTATTGCCATCATCCGCGGAAAGTACGCCTGGGATGAGGCCTGTCAGCTCGTCTCTTCCGAACCCATGTGTCTGGTCTGCAGCGGGGAAAACCAGGGACGTCCGCTGACGGATTATCCTTACATCGGCCGCCATACCGACTCCGATTTAAGTGCCCGGATCAACCGCTGGCTGGCCGCCCACAATCTGGCCCAGATACACCCGCATATGTGGATTGACAGCATTGATGCCTGCAAAGAGATGGTACGCTATGGTCTTGGCTGGTGTATCCTGCCTCAGATCTGTCTGCGGGATTTTGACGGTTACATAGAAAACTTATACATGGAAGATGGCACTCCGTTTCTGCGAAAAACCTACGTGCTCTACAAACACCTGTATGCGGAGCTTCCGCAGGTAAAGCTGTTTCTGGATGCACTGCTGCAATCTTCAGCTATCATGCCATAACCACAAAAAGGATCTTTCTCCATTGCTTTCTCCCCTTTCTGGTTTTATGCTAACGCATTACACCACGGTTATGGAAATGCCAAAAGCCAATGGGAAGCCATGCAAAAATAGTATCGCTTCAGTCAATCACTCAAAACCAATATCCAATTTAAAACACAAAAACAGAGACCTATGCGATTTTCCCCACACAGGTCTCTGTTTTTATGACAGAAATCAGTTACTTTTATTTTTAGAATTTAATTACACCAATCACAGTCGCCATGATCAGCACCGCAATGCTGGCTGGCCATACCAGTTTCAGAGAGTACTTGATATGCTCGCCAATGGAAACATCTGCCAGGCCAAGTCCTACATAAACGGCTGCTACAGACGGGCTGACCGGAGTTCCAAGAGTTGCGGTTAACAGAAATGCCGCTGCCACAGTCTCAGGCGTTACACCAAACGGCTCTACCACGCCAATGATGATTGGAAGCAGTGCATAATAAAATGCATCTGTGCCAAGAACCATCATAAGCGGTACAGAGAACAGGCACACGAACCAGTGCATATGCGGAGCAATCGCTGCCGGGAGCACGCCTACAATGGCATTTGCCATCGCCTCAACCATTCCGGAATCTTTGATAACGCCCATGAAAATGCCTACAGAGAACAGGGTCATGGTCATAACCATGGCATTGGTGCCGTATTCTTTAATCTTCTTATTCTGCTGCTTCGCGTTTGGGAAGTTTACAATCAGGCCGATGGCAAATGCTACCATGAAAATGGAATACAGCGGAACCGGAAGATCCGCAAAAAGCAGCACCAGCATCAGAATCGTCAGGCATGCATTAAACCAGTAGACGGATTTTTTCCCTTTATTTTTTTCTTTCACATCATCCTGTGCAGCTAAATCTTCCTGTAAGATTCCAGCTCCATTTTTTCTTTCGAGGAACGAAACCACCAGGATAATCACAACCGACATCAATGCAAGACATGCAACGCCCGGTAAAATAAAGCTGTAAAGATCTCCTACTTCCACCTCTGCTACGCTTGCCGCGCGCATGGTCGGACCGCCCCAGGGCACCAGATTCATCACACCATATGCACCGCACATCGCTGCAAGAAGTGCCTGCGGACGAATTTTCATCTTCTTGCAAATTGGAAGAAATGCCGGAACCACAATTAAAAATGTAGTTGCACCGGAACCATCCAGATGCGCAACATAAGTAGTAAGTAAAATCGCCACAAAAATAGTGGTAATGCTTTTCCCTGTACGCCGGATTAAAAAATTGATGACCGGATCAAACAGGCCTGCATCTGACATTAACGTAAAGTATGAAATTGAAAATATGAACAGCACTGCAGTACTGAGCATCGTATTCATTCCTGTTTTAATAAACCCTGCGATATCCTCCAGACCAAAGCCTGCCAGTAATGCTGCAATCAGCGGCAATAGAATAAATGCCAGCGGCGGCGCCAGTTTTTCTTTAATCAACACAAACATCAGGATGATCATCAGTGCAAACCCAATTAATGCTAACATTTCGTTTCCCCCTTGTTTTCTTTTTTTCTGCTGTATCCTAGGCAGAATAAAAACTCACTCCGGCTTTCTTCCTTGTTAAATCACCGGAAGCTGCTTCTTTTTCTCCAGATTCAAAAGCGCTGTCATCGTCTCCCGCTCTCTTCCCGGGCACACCACGCTCAAAAACGCTTCTGCCTTCTTCATGGCCTGTTCCCGGCTCAGCGGCTTTGCCACGCTGCCGGACGGGTCCGTGACTTCCGCCTCATAAACTGTTCCGCCCTGCATCGTGACCTTCACATGGCAGCCCCAATGCGTTGGATACTGCCCGGTGAAACGGTCTGCCGGACGTACCGTGACTTTCTCCAGAAGCGACTGAATTTCTTTGCCCGCTACAATTTCCGGCTCAAACTGTTCCATACCGACAGTTCCGTAGAGGAAGGCAGCAGCCACGGAATACGGGGTAGAGAATTTCGCGTCCAGAACCGTTTTCGGGTGCAGGCAGCCGTCGCTTACGGCGCACTGCTTGTAGCCCACCAGGTAAGTGTCGATCTCGATTGTCTGAATCTGCTGTGCCAGAACCAGCACTTCCTGCTCCCGTGAAATTATGCTTTGCAGGCAGACTTCACGGCGCTGGGTTTCTGCCTCATGCAGATCATCCGCTATTTCCTGTTTTTGGCCGTTTTCCACATTCCGTTTCAGCATCTCTTCCCGGATCTCCAGAATCCCGTCAATGGCGCAGTGAGCGCTTCTGCAGCACGGATATGGCTTCATATCCATATTCAAAATTTCATAGACCTCACCAAGTCCCTGGCTCAGCTTGGAAACATCGCCGCCATCGGACATGGCATGCAAAAGGCCTCCGTCCTTCGCGTCAAAAATGTGCTCCGGGCCGGTCATGCCGGCTTTCGCCAGAAAGGCTGCCTCAATACCATCCGCGGCTGCTCTTGCAGGATGCAGGATCTTGCAGCTGCTGCCGTCTCCCAGAAAGGCCCAGACGCCGCTGGACTGGGTTCCGGCCATGCCGAGAGCCGATACGATCTGATCAACGCTTAAATCCAGAAGCTTTGCGCAGGCTGCCGCGCAGCCGAACACGCCGCAGGTTGCCGTGGCATGCCAGCCGCGGTTCCGATGGGCAGATACACCAAAGGCCATACCCACGCGGTTCACCGTCTCATAACCACAGACCACCGCCAGCAGAAAATCTTTGCCGCTCTTTCCCAGATACTCTGCGCAGGACCAGGCCGCCGGAATCAGGCTGGCGCTTCCGTGGGTCTTCGATGCAGTGTGGACATCATCCAGTTCCAGAGTGTGGGCCAGCATGGCGTTGAGCATGGCGGCTGTTGCCAGCGGATATTTCCGGGTATCACCCCATACGGACACAAAGCCCGGCTGAGTTACAGCACGTTCCGGCTGCTCTGCCGTCCGGGCGTTTTCTGCCTGCCCTGCCATCCAGGCGCTTTCTGCCTGCCCTGCCGTCCGTTCATTTTCCGGCTCACCCGGATCCTCACACAGCATTCCCATCCGGCATCCGGTCACCGCCCCCAGCGCCTGCTTCGCTTTTTCCACCAGTGGGTCCTTCGCCGCTCCGGCTGCCACACTGACCAGATCAAGCACGCGGAGCGCGGCAGTCTCCCGCACACGCTCCGGTAACTGGTCCCATGTGATGTCATGAATGAATTCCGCCAATTTCCGCAAATCTGACATACACACGCTCCATTTCTATTCTGCTTTGTAAGAGTTGATCAGGCTGCCTGCCAGAAGCACCTTCTTCTCAGCCTCGGTCACATTCTTTAACTCCAGTTCCATGGTGCGGGTGCTTCCGTCTTTTCCGATGATGGTTGCCTCAAAGGTGGTCGCGCCCTCTTCCACTGCCTTGCGGATGCCCGGCAGGTATACATACTCGCCAACCTCCAGATTGATGTTGTCATCCGGGTAGGTAAACGGCAGCATGCCCCAGTTTACGCAGTTGCTGCGGTAACGCTTGGTTGCGTACTCGATACAGATGTTTGCCAGGCCGCCCAGTACCTTCTGGCAGCTTGCGGCATACTCACGGGCAGAACCATCACCCGGACGTTTTGCGTACAGAACGGAACCGATTCCAGTGGTCTTCATAAGCTCTTCCACCGCTGCATTCACGCCAACTGCTTTCAGAACCTCATAAATCTCTGCAGTCTTTGCTGCGTCGCCTGCCACACGGGCTTTCTCGTAAACCTGTACTGCTTTTGCCTTGCCCACATACTCTGGATCTTTCCGGATCAGGGTGAACTCGGAAATCTTGTAGGGGTTGGAACGATAGGATGCAGTCTCACCGGACGGGATCAGTTCATCGGTAGTGGTCACTTCATCGCGGATCACACTTGCCACCTGAAGGAGCAGATTGTCAGTCAGGGCAGACATCTGGGGCCAGTCTTTGATGGACGGACCATAAACAATCTCGGTCTCCGGCTGTGCCTTGCCATAGCCGTTGTAAACGATGTTATCGTAAATGTTGCTGTTGAACTCATAAGCCGGAACGGTAAACTCTACCGGGCAGTCCTCAGCGGAAGTTAAATAGCCGCCGTTGAACGCGGTCGCCGCGATAGACTTGGAATCCATCAGCGCTACAGATGCAATCTGTCCGTTTGCCGGGCTGGATCCCTCGCGGTTCGGGAAGTTTCTGGTGCTGTGGCGGATACAGAAATCGTTGTTGCCAGGAGCATCGGAAGCACCGAAGCACGGTCCGCAGAACGCGGTCTTCACACGGGCACCGTAGTTCATCAGGTCATTTAACACACCAATCTTATTTAACTCATACATGATCGGCTGGGATGCCGGATAGATGTTCAGCGGGAAGGTTCCAAGGCCGTGGTTTAACTTCTTCGCGATCTGGTCTACCGCGTAGATATTCTCAAAGGAACCAGCCGCACAGCCTGCGATAGCAGCCTGGTCTACCTTGATCCTGCCGTTGTGGATCTTGGAGCGCAGGTCTAAATGGATGTCCTTGTTGTTCTCAAAGACGCGCTCTGCCTCCTTCTCCACCATGCCGAGATATTTCTCCGGATCCGCAATGACATCTGCCAGCGGGTAAGCGTTGCTCGGATGGAACGGAAGCGCGATCATCGGAACGATGGTGTCCAGGTTGATCTCCACGATACCGTCATACAGAGCTGCATCGCCCTGCTGCATGCGCTTGAAATCATCCGGGCGTTTGTGGATCTCGAAATACTCTTTTACCTTGTCATCGGTGGCCCATACGGAGGACAGACACGCAGACTCGGTGGTCATGGTGTCGATGCCATTACGGAAATCCATGGACATACTGCTGACGCCTGGTCCGATAAACTCCAGAACTTTGTTCTTTACAAAGTTGTTCTTGAATACCTTGCCGATGATGCTTAAAGCCACATCCATCGGTCCTACCCACGGCTTCGGCGCTCCGGTCATGAATACGCCGATGACCTCCGGGTAATCGATCTCATAATATTTGCCCAGCATCGCCTTGGCCAGCTCCGGGCCGCCCTCACCGATGGATACGGAACCCTGCGTGCCGTAACGGGTGTGGGAATCGGAAACAATGGACATGTCGCCGGATCTGACGATCATCTCACGCATGTACTGGTGAATGACTGCCTCATGGGGCGGAACAAAGATGCCGCCGGACTTTTTGCAGGCAGACTCTGCGTATTTATGCACATCGGTGTTGATGGTGCCGCCGACTGCGCACAGGCAGTTGTGGCAGTTGGTGAATACGCACGGCATCGGGAACTCCTTTAAGCCGCTGGCGTATGCGGTCTGCAGGATTCCGACGTAGGTGTTGTCGTAAACACCCATGGAATCAAATTTGATTTCCAGATGCTCCATGTTATCGGAGTGATTGTGTTTCTCCAGTACCTGATAGGTTAAGGTCTGTTTTCTTCCCTCTTCTGCGGAAAGCTTTGCAGCCTCCTCCGCAGTTGCAATATGGTCATTCTTGACAATGTAGTGTTTTCCCTCATGTAAGGTTACCATGTATCATTCTCCTCTCATTTTTTCTCAGCTATTGTCTTCCCGGATGTTCCATCACCCGGTTCTTTACTCCGGCTCATGCATCACGCAGTCCTTCACTGCCCTGATCAGTCTCTGATGTAAACCCAGCCGTCCATGATTCTTCTTGCGGTACGGGTCACTCCGCCCTTGATGACGCGCTCGCCGTCCATCTTCACATCTACCTCGGTCACGCCGCTGGAGTGTCCGATCTTGATGATATCCTGATCCGGTGCCGGTTTTGCGATATCATTGACGATGGTTCCCGGGATTCTTGCGGCAGCTCCGGTTCCCACTGCAACGGTCATCGGATATGCCTTGTGCAGCGCTCCTACAGAGATCGCCCGGCAGCAGATGTCCATGCTCTCTGCCTTTACCTCATTTTTGTCCATGTCGATGTAATCCTGCGGCTCGGAAATGATGGATACCTTCGGTGCGGAGGTGGATTTGGTTCTTGCATCCTCCCACTTTTCTACAAAACCACATTTTAATGCTGCAATGCAGCGGATACGCTCAATGTGCTCCATGACATCTTTGTTCTGGTTCAGCTCCACCAGCTCGGTTCCCTTGATGCCTAAGTCCTTCGCCCGGATGAATACCATCGGGTTGGAGCAGTCCAGCACGGTTACTTCTATCTCGCCGTAACCCGGGACATCGAAGATATCGCGCTTGTTTCCGGTCGGGAACAGCTTGCCAGTCTTGGAGCCTGCCGGATCCTCAAAGTACATATCGATGCGGGAACCGGTTCCCGGAACCCCCTTGATAACCTCATCACCATGTACCATGGCATGACCGTCTTCCACACGGACATGCTCCTCAATGATTTTGTTGGTGTTGGTGTTCAGCACACGCACAACCGTGATCGGTTCCACAGCCTTTACCAGTCCTTCATCAATCGCGAAGGGTCCGACTGCGGAAGAAATATTGCCACAGTTTGCACTGCCGTCTACCCGCGGGATCACAATGTCCACCTGCTTGAAGGTGTAATTGACATCCACATCCTCCCGGTCGGACGGGGAAATGATGGCGATCTTGCTGGTAGAAGAAACGGTTCCTCCCATGCCGTCGATCTGCTTTACATCCGGAGTTCCCATAACCTTCATGAAAATTTCATCCCACAGACTTCTGTCCTCCGGAAGGTCTTTCTCATGGAAGAACACTGCTTTGCTGGTGCCGCCGCGCATATACACGCAGGGATATTTTTTCATATACATAACTGCCAACTTCCTTTCTTGTTCGTGCTTGTTTTTTGTTATCTTTACTATAATCCAATCGTTTCATAATGTAAAATGGTCTGTTTTTATCATTATCAATAACCATTCGGAATATATGCTGAAAGAATTTCTCTGCAGCAAGCTTGACCCTGGAACGGTTCCAGGGTTTACAATAGGAAACAAAAACAATCAAAGCTGGAGGTTTATAAAGATGAGAAAGAATCACAAGATAAAAGCTGCACTTTTTGCAGGAATTGCAGGAACCATGCTGCTTGGCAGCTGCCTGACCGCCTATGCGGCCGGCGTAACCAGATCAAACGGGAAGCTTTATTACTATCAGGCAGACGGCACCCTGGCTAACGGCCTGATCCATGACACGGCTTCAGACAAATATTACTACGCCCTCTCCGACGGCAGTCTGGTAATCGGCTGGCTCCATCTGGATCAGGATTATTACTATATGAATGATGACGGTGCCCTGTGGACCGGCTGGAGAACCATCTCCGGCTCCCGCTACTACTTCTACCCGGAATCCGGCAAATGCGCACTGAACGTGGCTATGCCGATCGGAGACAGCTGGTACTTATTCGGAACCGACGGCAAGATGCAGACCGGTTTCCAGAACGTCAACGGAAGCACCTACTACTTTGAACCGTCCAACGGTGTCATGGTCGCAGGAACTACCCGCACGATCAATGGCACCTCCTACACGTTCAATGCAAACGGGACCTGCACCACCCATGTGGATAC
>CAVIRL010000056.1:8800-15555 GCA_963645005.1 Prevotella sp. P5-108 | reverse complement strand
GGTATGCCCTGGTACTGATCCCTATTTACCTGATTATCAGCGTGGTGCTTCCGCTTGCGGCATTGAAGGCAGGCCGCCGCATTGGCATGTGCTACCGGGAACAACTGGGTGATTTAAAATCCAGGATCCTGGAGAGTGTCTACAGCATCCGGGATATTCAGATTTTTGGCGCGGGACAGCGCCGTATGCAGGTGGTGGAAGAGGCCAATGGGAAGGTGAATCAGGCGGCCCTGGGATTAACGCTGCATCGCCAGACCATTGCCTCGTTTCCGAACTTTTTCGTGTACCTGGCCCGGATCCTGATCCTGGTATGTGCCGGAGTCCTGGCATCCCGCGGTGTCAATCATCCGGTGGGAACCATTGCTCTGTCCTTTGCGGCCACGGCATCTCTGTCTTCGACCTTCAGCCTGACCTTTGTAGTGACGAGCCTGCTGGAAAGTTACGCGGCAGCAGAACGTATCTTTAAGATTGAAGATACCGGGCCGGAGACAAAGGAGCCGGAGCATCCGGTTTCCTGCGGCGAGATTGAGACCATCGAGTTCCAGAACGTTACCTTTGCTTATCCGGGTACCCGGATAAATATTCTGGAGCATTTTAACTATGTGATCCGAAAAGGCGACCGGGTTGGCATTGCCGGGGAATCCGGTGCGGGCAAATCCACGATCCTGCGCCTGCTTCTGCGTTTCTATGCGCCGACGGACGGCAAGATCCTGATCAATGGAATCCCATTGGAACAGGTCAGCTTTTCAGAGCTGCATCAGAGAATTGCGTTCCTGGAGCAGGATACCTACCTGTTTGACGCAACGATAGCGGAGAATATCGGCATCGCGAAGCCGGAGGCCGGGATGGACGAGATCCGCATAGCGGCAAAGCGGGCCGGAATCGCGGAGTTTATCGATACCCTGCCGGATGGTTACGGCACCGATATGGGCCAGATGAGCGCGAGACTTTCCGGCGGAGAGCGCCAGCGCATCGGCATTGCCCGGGTGCTTCTCAGGAATCCGGATGTCTGCCTCATGGATGAGCCGTCCAGCGCCCTGGATGCATTGCATGAGAAGGAATTGCTCCATACCCTGGATACAGAGTACGCAGGAAAGACATTGCTGTTGATTTCCCACAGGGCAAGCACGCTGACAGAATGTGAGCGGATCCTGAACGCGGAGACTTTCCGTTGTTCTTCATAGGCAGGAAGTTTCTGAACTGAAATTTCGTATGATACGGTGAAGCAGCAGATTTTACCGATTTGGAGTGCGAAGCACGGAACAATTCGGGTAACCAAAAGTTCGGGTGTTTTGACACCCGAACCAATTTTGTGCTATACTGAAATTCGGAAGATTGAATTTGGCTTGTATCTGTGAAGGCACGGATCAGATAGGCAGAAACATGGAAACAGGAGGTTTTCGGATATGAAACAGTGCATGGATTCCGACAATCTGCACCGTCGGTTAAAGAAGATCATCGGTCAGGTGCAGGCCATTGACCGTATGATTGATGAGGATGTTCCCTGTGAGGATATCCTGTCTCAGATTAATGCCGCAAAGTCTGCGTTGCATGGCTGCGGCAAAGTGGTTCTGGAGGGACATATCAAACACTGTGTTCGCGATGGAATTGAGCATGGTGATGCGGACCAGACTATTGAAAATTTTACAAAAGCAGTAGAACGTTTTGCGAATATGACCTGATTTGCAAACGTCAGCAGTCCTTGCCCCATAGTATGGTGTTTATGCCATGCTATGGGGCTTTTCTTATTTTCTGGAATATCTTTTTGCATTTTTAAATCAGACCCCTTGACAACATATACCCCTATAGGTATATATGCATATACCCCATATGGTATAAAAGGAGGAAAAAACATGAAGAAGCTGGAGTATCTGATGGAGCTTGGCGGCATGAAGCGGGATATTGCATGTTTGATCCTGTCTGGAATCGCCGTGCTCTGCAGTCTGTTAAAGATTCAGCTGTTTCCCTTTGACATGGCCTGGGTGGCGATTGTGTTATGCGGTCTGCCGATCATTCTGGAGGCAGTCATTGGTCTGGTAACGGAATTTGACATCAAGGCAGATGTGCTGGTGTCCCTGGCGCTGATTGCGTCCATCCTGATTGGAGAAGATTTTGCGGCCGGAGAGGTGGCTTTCATTATGCAGCTTGGCGGTCTGCTGGAGGAGCTGACGGTAGCAAAGGCCAGAGCGGGCATTGAGAAGCTGGTGCATTTGACCCTGCGTACCGCAAGAGTGCTGCGAAATGGAACAGAAACCGTGATTCCCGCACAGCAGGTTCAGATCGGCGATCAGATCCGGGTGCTGCCGGGTGAGAGCATTCCGGTGGATGGCGTGATCATTTCCGGCCAGACCTCCATCAATCAGGCGGTCATGACCGGCGAGTCTTTGCCGGTGGATAAGACCGTGGGAGATACGGTGTCCAGTGGTACGGTCAATCAGTTTGGCGCATTTGAGATGGAAGCCACGAAAGTGGGGGAGGACAGCTCCATTCAGCGCATGATCCGTCTGGTGCAGTCCGCGGATGCCGGGAAGGCGAAGATTGTCGGACTGGCAGACCGGTGGGCAACCTGGATTGTAGTGATTGCCTTAAGCGCGGCGGCACTGACCTGGCTCATCAGTGGCCAGATCATCCGGGCGGTGACCATTCTGGTTGTATTTTGTCCATGCGCCCTGGTACTGGCTACGCCGACCGCCATCATGGCAGCCATTGGAAATGCCACGAAGCATGGCTTTCTTGTCCGGGAGGGCGATGCGTTAGAGCGCCTGGCAAAAGCGAAGGTCATTGCCTTTGACAAGACCGGGACCCTGACCTATGGAACTCCAAAGGTCGTGACCGTGAACAGTGTTTCCGGAAAGTATGATAAAGATGAGATTTACTGCCTGGCAGCTTCCGCGGAGCAGCTTTCTGAGCATCCGCTGGGAAAGGCCATTGTAAACTGCTTTCAGAAAGAGCAGAAAGCCAGCCTTACGTCAGCAGAAGAATTTCAGATGATTCCGGGCCGTGGCGTGTGCGCCAGGATTGACGGTGCAGAAGTACTGGCCGGAAATCCGGAATTGCTGCAGGAACATGGTGTGGAGACCAGCCTGCCATCCGGTGTGGAAAACTACCAGAAACAGGGCTGTACCATCACCTACATTGCAATTAACCGTGAATTTGCCGGTTACCTGGCACTTTCCGATACGCTGCGCAAAGAGAGCATGGCAACCATCGATGCCATTTCCGGCCTGGGTGTTCAGTCGGTACTTCTGACCGGAGATCACGAGAACGCAGCAGATGCCATTGCATCCCAGCTTTATATCGGCGCAGTGCGGGCCAACTGCCTGCCGGAGGATAAGCTAAATTCCATCGGAGAGTATCAGAAAAAAGGTATGCCGGTCTGCATGATTGGTGACGGCATCAATGACGCACCAGCTCTGAAAAAAGCAGATGTGGGCATCGCCATGGGCGGCGTGGGAAGTGATATTGCGGTAGACGCGGCAGACATCGCCCTGGTAGATGATGAGGTGCGCGAACTTCCGCATCTGATCGCCTTGTCCAGGCGCATGATGACAACCATCAAGCTTAACATGGCCTTTTCCATGACCTTAAACTTTATTGCCATTATCCTGGCGATTACCGGAATTTTAAACCCGATTGTCGGGGCGCTGGTACATAACGGAGGGTCGGTACTGGTTATCACAAATTCAGCATTCTTATTGAAATGGAGGAGAAAATAATGGAAAATTCATTGGACTGATCATCGGAGTGTTACTCCTTGGAGGCGGAATTTACTACCTCACAACGGCAAAAGATGACCTGGAAGCAAAGAAAATCTACACCTTGGCCAGCGGAATCGGCGCGGCCATCACGGTAGTCTGCGCGCTGCTTCTGTTTCTGTAATATTTGATTCGATTTGAGAAAGTCCTGCCTGGAGTTTGTAAGGAACTTCAGGCAGGACTTTTTGCATTTACAGAGGCTGCATGTTATAATGTAACGAGTGGAAAAGAGCCAAAAGCATGCTTGCATGGTTATGGCGAACGACGAGGCAATTGAGTGACTATGTCACGAGAACGAAATAAAATGAAAGGGTACAGCATATGAGACGAAAAGACCATGAAGTAACGGATATCCAGGAGATTTTACATATCGTAGATGGGACAAAAATTCTCCATCTGGGTCTTCTGGATGAAGGCTATCCATATATTGTTCCGATGCATTATGGTTATGAATTTGCGGATGGAACCTTTGTTTTTTACCTGCACAGTGCCAAGGAAGGCCACAAGCTGGATCTGATCCAGAAAAATCCGAATGTATGCATAGAACTGGAAACGGATGTAGAACTGGTTTCCGGTGGCGAAGTGCCTTGCAGGTACGGAGCTGCATTTGCGTCTGTGATTGGAAAAGGGGCAGCAGAAATTGTGGGAGAAGAACAGGAAAAAATCAAAGCGCTGGAGCTGCTGATGAAGAATCAGACCGGCAGAGCCTTTGAAATCACAGGAAAAATGGCAGAATCTGTGGCGGTAATCCGGGTTACGGTGAAGGAGTTTACAGCAAAGCGGAGAGCAGTTCCGGCGAAATCATCATGATTTTGGAGAATGCATAAAAATTCCCCCTTGTGCTCGGGTGACCCGAGGGTGTTACAATCAGTACATCAAAAAATTGAAGGAAAGCTTGAGTAAAAATAATTTCATAAAATAATAGCACACTATTGACGTGAACGACGATAGTGTGCTATTATTTTGTTTGAAATATCATATGACAGCGTTACTGTTTGCGCAGCATATGAACAGTAACATGACAACAGGAGGAACGGAAACAATGGATCATTATACCTGTGGGGCGTTATTAAAGCAGATCAATGATATTATGGAAAAAAACGCGAACAATGCACTCAGAAGCCAGGATCTCACGCTTTCTCAATCCGGAATTCTGGTATTACTGGATGAGAGAGAAGGAAAGACAGCAACCTTTAAGGAGCTTGAAAAAAGTTTTGGGGTTTCCCAGCCGACCATGGTGGGCCTCCTTAATCGCCTGGAGCAGAAAAAACTGGTTGAAGTACTGGATGATCCGTCAGATAAGAGAATCCGGAGAGCGCATCTCACACAAAAAGGCGCAGAGAAATGCAAAGAAGGGTATCAGCATATGCAGGAAGCGGAAAGTATGCTTCTTGGCGGACTTACCGAGACAGAGAAAGCAGAGTTTCTGCAGCTGCTCCTGAAAATCCGGGAATCCTTGAAATAACTGTGGTTTTGAGAACAGGAGTGCGCGCAGCTATGAGAATGTGCCAGGCCACATTCTTTTTTTCTAAACACATTAATAGCATACTATCAAAAAGAGAAGGAGAAAAGTTATGAAGGAAAAACAAAACAATTCACTGAAAATTTTTGAGCGTGCGCCTGTCGGACAGGCCGTTATGAAAAATACAATTCCGGCCATGGCTGCGATGCTTATGGTTCTGATTTATAATCTGGCAGATACATTTTTTATTGGACAGACAAAAGATGCGCTGATGGTTGCGGCTGTTTCTCTTGTCACGCCGGCATTTTTGCTGTTTATGGCATTGGGAACGGTATTTGGAATTGGCGGAACCAGTGTGATATCCCGGGCTTTGGGAGAAGGCCGCAGGGAATATGCAAAGAAAGTCTGCGCGTTTTGCATGTGGGGCTGTGTGGCAGTGGGAATCATCATGATGGTCCTTATCTTTGTGTTTATGGATCAGATTTTGAATCTGCTGGGAGCGAGTGCCAACACCATGGGCTATGCCAGGGAATATTTATCGATCGTAACTGTGGCAGGGCCATTTGTGCTAATTTCAAACTGTTATGCAAATATTATCCGCTCTGAAGGAAAAGCCGGAATGGCCATGATCGGTCAGCTGGCTGGAAATCTGCTAAACGTGATTCTGGATTCGATTCTGATTCTGGGCTTTGGCTGGAATGTGGCAGGTGCGGCAATCGCAACAGCTGTCTGCAATCTTGTAAGCGCTACTTATTATATTGCTTATTTTAAGTTCGGCAAGTCTATGCTGAGCATCAGCCTGAAAGATTTTTCCATCAAAAGCGGCATTTTAAAAAGTGTGCTGGAAATCGGAATCCCGGCGGCGCTGGGAGATGTTCTCATGAGCGTGTCAAATATCATTCTGAACGGGCAGATGGCAAAATATGGGGACATGGCAGTGGCTGGATACGGCGTTGCCATGAAAATCACCATGATTACCGGTATGATCTGCATTGGATTTGGACAGGGAATCCAGCCGTTGCTCGGATACTGTACCGGGGCGAAAAACTGGAAACGATACCAGAAAGTACTGAGGTTCTCTGTGATTTTCGGATTTGGACTCAGTACCTGCATGACGGTTTTCTGTTATGTATTTGACCATCAGATTGTGGGTATATTCTTATCGGAAGCGGAAGCATTGCAGTACGGTGTGGAATTTTCCAGAATTTTGCTTTCCACCAGTTTTTTGTTTGGCATGTTCTATGTACTGTCAAACGCCCTGCAGGCCATGGGCGCTGCTGCATCAGCACTCATCATCAACTTAAGCCGTCAGGGATTGATCTATATCCCGGCTATTTTCATCCTGCAGGCGGTAATTGGAATGAAAGGGCTTCTCTGGGCGCAGCCGGTGGCGGATGTATTGTCCGTGATTCTGGTCATTGTGTTATACCGGTTCGCATTGAGAAGAAAAATGATTTAATCAGCAGGAGGCAGATGCAATCCGTAAGGCGGAACAACTGCAGAGCGTTTTCGTGAATATATGGAAAATCAGTTAATCC
>CAVIRL010000056.1:0-8666 GCA_963645005.1 Prevotella sp. P5-108 | reverse complement strand
CGCCATATAGTCCGGATTTAAATCCTATTGAGAAAATGTGGTCAAAAATGAAATGATTGCAAAGGCTGGTTTCACGCATGTGGTATTTGCGTTAATTAAGAGAATTACTATAGTAGAAGCAGCAAAAAGCCGCCTCATGATTCGTAAAACCATGGGACGGCTTTCCTTTTGTCGGTTAATTCGTCACCTCCTGCAGCACCAGCTTCGGCTCTGCCATCAGCGAATAATTCGTATGGTAGATGACGAAGCCCGGAGCACCGCCGGCAGCTTTTTTTACATGCTTTCTCTGAATATAGTCGATCTCAACTTTATCATTCTCTCTGCCTTTGGAGTACCAGGCGGCCAGGGCAGCAGCTTCCTCGAAGGTGCGGTCCGGAAGCTCCTTGCCTTCCGTGCGGACTACCACATGAGAACCCGGGATTCCCTTGGCATGGAACCACCAGTCATTGCCGTTGGCAATTTTGAAGGTGACTTCCTCATTCTGGTAGTTGTTCTTTCCAACATAAATATCGAAGCCATCGGTGGAACGGTAGTGGTACGGACGGCTGGTGATCTTCGGCTTTTTCGCTCCGTAAGGACGCTTTTTCACAAAGCCGAATTCCATCAGCTCTTCTTTGATCTGTACCAGATCATCCTCCTTCAGTGCGATATCCAGAGCAGTGCTGATGGATTCCAGATGGTCGATTTCCTGCTTCGTTTCTAAGGTCAGATCACTCAATGCCTCGAAGGTACGCTTTAATTTGTTGTACTTGGCAAAGAATTTCTGGGAGTTTTCCTGGACCGAAAGCTGCGGGTCCAGCGGAATCTTTACCTCTTCGTTGGTGTAATAATTCAGACATTTCAGCTCTTTTTCCCCACCCTTTAATTCATAGCCGTAGGTGTTTAACAGCTCGCCGTAAACCTTATATTTATCACGCTTTTCGGTATCCTTTAACTGTTTTTCCTGCAGGTCATATTTTTTATAGTTACGCTCCAGGGCGGTCTGCACGATTTTCCGCAGGTCTACCGATTTCTGCCGGATTCGGGTCACGGCACTCTTTTCCGAATAGTAGCTGTCCAGCAGGCGGCTGATGGAATCAAATTGCTTTGCCTGGTATTTAGCAGAGTCGTAGCAGGTCAGAGGCACGGAAGCAAACTCCACCGGCTCCTCACCGCAGTAGATGATGTTTGGTGTGAATTTTCCGGCTTTGACATCCTCCATCAGCAGGTCAAACATATGGTACAAATGGGTCAGCTCTGCAGGAGTAAGCTCATTGGCAGAGCGGTCTCCGTCAATGGATGCCATATGGCAGATTTCTGTACCAATAATCGGACTGATGCCGGTAAGCTTCTGATATAGTGCTTTCTGCACCGGAGCCGGGGTGCCGCCGATGACAGCTGCAAAGGTCTCCTCGGAAATCGTAAGAGGCTCTTCTTTATCCGTTGTGTGCGGAATGAAATACATCCGTCCGGGCAGAACCTCACGCACAGAGCTGACCTGGGCGGAGACATGCTTAATGCTGTCTAAGATGGTGCCGTCTTCCCTACAGAAGATGATGTTGCTGTGCTTGCCCATCAGCTCCACAATAAGGCGTTTTCTTCGCAGATCTCCCAGCTCATCCAGATGCTCAATCTCAAATTCAATGATACGCTCCAGCCCGGGCTGAGAGACTTTAACAATGCGGCCGGTTCCGATGTGCTTGCGCAGCAGCATGCAGAAATTCGGTGCAGTTAAGGGACTTGGCTTGTTGGTCTCGGTAAAGTACACCAGTGGCAGGCTTGCGCTGGCAGATACCGAGAGACGCAGGGTTTCTTTATTGTTTTTTACTGTGAACATGAGCTCATCCTTTTCCGGCTGGGCAATCTTGTTGATCTTGCCGCCCTCTAACTTCTGCCGGATGTCCTGAACCAGGTTCGCGATTACGATTCCGTCAAATGCCATATTGAAAACAACTCCTTTATTATATGAAGTGAATGTAACTGTTACGATCGTTCCAATTATACTGGATTATCTGAAAATTTACAACAATGTAACACAGGACCGGAACGGTATCACACGGTATTTTTGTTACGGTACACGGGCGCACTGTATATTGAAATCTGAATGTGAATTTGTTACAATGATGATAATTATTCGTAACTGTACACGGCATGCATTTCCTGAATGGATCATGCTGTAGGGTACAGCAGTATGTTCATTAAAAAGGAAGGGTGGAGGAGTTATGCGGTATTTGTACAGGAAATTTATTGCAGTGATGTTGACTGCAAGTCTGGTGGCGGCGCCACTGGAACCATTTGGGATCACGTTTTCCAAAACGGCTTATGCGATGGTGCAGTCTGCACCGGAAAATCCGCGGGTGAGCCGTGCGACTGAAAGCAACGCTTCCGAGCAGCAGAGCAAGGCCGATCCGGAGATCCGGGATGAGGATTCTGAGATCGAGGAAGAGGACAGTGAGATCCGGGATGAGGATTCTGAGATCGAGGATGAGGATTCTGAGATTGAGGATGAAGATCATGAATTCGAGGACGAGGATGCCGGGGCGGAAAACGGCGAAATCGATCTTACCCCTGCTACCGCTTCGAATGCAGTGCCGGACAAAAAGCCGGAACGCAATCCCTTTGGCCTGGAGGATGAGGATCTGCCGGCTTCCTATGAGGAGCTTTTTGGTGCGTCCGCTGATCTGGATGAGAACAATCTGTTGTCTCTGGCACTGGAAGCAGATCAGGAAGAAACTCCTGAGGTTTCCGTCCGGAGCAATGCAGTTTCATCCGGAGACTTTGTGATCCAATATACTTCGGTCGCAATGAAACAGAAGGAATTTAAGGTCACCTCTGATATGCAGAGAACGGTGAATCTTCTGACGACTCCCTACAGCGTGGAACTGGAGGATGGAACCTACCATGGCTTCCGTGTGGTTTCTCTGATGCTGGAAATTACGCAGGACGATGAAACCCTTACCTTCTACGCAGATAAGATCGTGAGCGGTAATTTTTATATCAACGTGAGGATGGAGCTGAGCGGCGGAAAACGTTTCGCAGAGGGCCTGTGGTATACGGACAATGTGGATGATGAAAGCGGAACGTGGAATTCCTGCCGGAATGCCGGGTTTGCTTCCGGCCGCTTTGCGATCAGACTCACGCAGCCGTACGGCGCATATGTTGCAAAAATCGCAGATGCAGAGCAGACGGATGGCAATAACAAGGCACTTATCATTGTACAGACAGGGGATGAGTCTCTGCAGACCGGTCCGGAGGAGGATGCTGAGGCCCTCAGGAGTGCACTGACTCGAACCCGTGAATTCCGGGACGAGGATGTGACGGTAATGGAGGTTCCGCAGGATACCGATGAGGATTACAAAACACAGATCTGGAACTGGATTGATGAAGCAGCCGGAGAGGAACGGCTGACTCTGATCGCTTATACCGGTCACGGCAATTATCTTGATGACGGGACGTCAGAATTGAGCCTCGGAGGTGAAAACCAGCAGAATACCATTCATGCGGTGGAGCTGAAGCAGCATGTGGCAAAGCTTTCCGGAAAGGTTGTCCTTGCGTTTGACTGCTGTTTTTCCGGGGGAATGATCATGCCGACGGAGCTGGGGCCTGAGGATCTAGAAAGCCAGACTGACGTGGATGCGGCCCTGAAACAGGCTCAGAAAAAAGCAGATGATTCCCTGAATACCTTTGTAAAGAATTTCCGGAAAGCCAGTGCTGCGGCTGCGGATACTTCCGGAGATAAAGCAGGTAAAAGCTTATCCTATTATATTTACGCGGCAGCTTCTTCTTATGAGACAAGCATCCAGAAGCAGACAGGCGGGGAACTGATCAACGCAATATGTCATGCGCTGGGCTATGACAGAAACGATGGCGCATACAATATCTATGCCGCTGATACGGATGCCAGCTATTGGATCGATGCCGGTGAATTGTCGGCTTACATCAGGAGAACCTGTACGGTAGCAACCCCCTCCATCTACCCATCCGAAGGAAAGGAAACACTTTTTTCCTACGGTGAGGAGGATGGAATACCGGCGGTCCTTTCCATGACAACAGAAGACGGTCGTGAGAATATCACCGTTCAAAAGGATAACAGCATCCAGGTAAAGGTAAAAGTGAAAAATTACAGCAATGCTCCGGTTACCTTTGACGCAATGATGGGAGAAGTGCTGAGTGCGGCCATGGACATACCGGGAAGCTACGAAACGGTAGCTGCATATTCCGGTGATAAGCTGATATACCATGAGAATGTGAACCGGCATACACTTGCGGCGAACAGTGAGGGTACCTTTACGCTGCGGTTCCAGGCAGACAAAGAGGATGCAGCATGGCTCAAACAGGGCGGAAGATATCTGGTCCGTATCTGGGGGACAGAGAACACGGATGCAGCCTGCTATGCAATTTCTGATTTTTATATCAGCTCAGCACAGCTGGCGGATGCACCCGACCGGGATGCTCTGGAGCTGAGAAAACCGGCATATGCAGAAGCAGCAGCCGAAGCAGTGGAGGTTTCTGCAATGGTTCCGATCCATGTTGCATTTGACCGGGAACCGGTTGAAAAACAGGGCTATGCGGCCTGCACCCTGACAGCCAGATATCTTGATCTTGGAGAAACAGGCGGCATCCAATCCGAGGGGGATCAGGGCTATTATGCAGATAATGGCGCGTTGATGCTGAATGGAAATCCGGCAGCAGATGCTGAGAACGCAGATAACTGGAAGGAAATCTACTCCGATGTCCGTCCGGCTTATACACGCCGGGATATTCTGGGCGACAGTGAGACAACCGTTACCGGCAGCACTTACAATTATGAATGGGATGTCACGGGGCTCAAGAAGGATCACTATTATGTACTGCAGATAGTCTGCAGCTATGACAATGCTCCTGAAGATGACATGGAACGATCGGTTCTTACCTTTCTTAAGGTAGTAGATCCATCGGATCAGCTTCCTCATGTGATCAGCGAGCACAATATTTCCATGAATGAGGCTGCACCGCTCAGCGGCGGCGGGATTGCGATGGGCGGAAGCTGGCTGACGGAGAACAGCACGGCAGAGGCAGCCACGAAACGACTGGTGAAATACTGGAATTCCAACAGCTACGCCTATGACGGCGATCAGAATCGGGATATCCACTATTCCGTTGCAGATGAGAACAGCTCCGGCTGGTATGAAATTACGGAGAACGGAACTCCGCGTGAGATGGATGCCAATGAAACATTTCAATCGGGGCATGATTACGCAAACCGCCTGGTGATGCAGATCGATGCAGGCTACAATGCCATCTTCGGATCCTGGACCGATGTCCGTGTCGGCGGACACTCACTCTATGAGGGAAATGGATTAGAAAGAACACTTTCAGAGGATAAGAAAACCCTGACGGTTTATATCCTGCATAAAAAGGTGGGAACAGATGCTTCCGGATTTCATGTTTACCTGGCCGGAACAAAAACACCGGTGACAGCCAGGACAAAGCTTGCAGTCGGAGATGAGATCGATGTATACAAGGCAGATGGCTGGAGCCTTTACACACCAGGCGGCTCCGGACTGCAGTCTGTCTCCGGCAGCTATGACGGATTTGAACGGTTCCGGATCCGGCAGGATCAGACCGAGATCCAGTTCCTGTTATATCACAAGCTGAATTTTATGCCGGAGGATGACGATGACTGCGCCTGTGCTTCGCTGCTGTTTGAGCATGAGATTTCCGGCCGCACCGATGAGGTGGGAAGCGTTTCTGATCCGGCAAAGACATTTTATCCGGTCGGCAGCAGCAGCCTGGATCTGACAGGCTCTGAAATTACGCTCTACGATAAAGACCGCAAAGAGAATCGGATGAATCTGCAGGAATTCCTGGATACATACAAGACGAAGCTCTTTTATACCCTGGACAATGAAAATTTTACAGAGTGGACCAATGACAATCTGAGCCTGCTCGGGAGCTGGGAGCTTTATGTAAGTTATAATGATGCTTATTATCGTGCATTTTCCATCCGGGTCGGATACGAGCAGGGAGAAGCTTTTGCGCTGAACGGGAAAATGACCGGCAATCAGAATGGTGACGCAGGATATCTGTCGGAAAAAGAATCCCGGAATACGGTGCTCTTTGTTACAAGCAGCTTTGAAGAGGCAGACAGCCGGAAGGGAGTCATAACCTGTGAGCATGATCTCAGGCTTCGGGAGGACGGCATTCATGCGGAAGATTACAGGAAGCTGTATCCGGCAGATGGTGCGACCATTTCCTATCTGCTTCCGTATCCTGAATTCAAGGAAATGCCGTATAGCGGAAGCGCCTATGACTATACGGTTGTCGATGCAGATCGAAATGTGCCGGTTTCCATTGAGAAAAAAGAGGATGGCCTCTGGGTGACTGCCGGCCGGAATGGTGAATTCCAGGTTCAATATTTCCTGGATATTGGCGGTGATGATGGCGGCATGGTTGTGCCGGATGATGAGAATGATGAAAAAGAAGACTCCGCTTCCGGCAGTGACCGTTCATCAGAGCGCAGCACCACAGCCGTGCGTACTCAGGGATCATGGCAGTCTGGAATTTATCGTCAGGTGCCGCAGAAAACAGCGGGAGCCGTGTGCATAGATGGAGATTATTATGTAATGGTTCCGGAGGAAAAAATGACAGGCGCAGATTTCGGAAATGCTGCGGCAAATGAGGGATTGAGACTTTTTTACCGGTTCCGGATGAACAATGGAGAAGATGCGGCAGGATGGCGGCTGATCCTCTGGCAGGGGACAGATCACTGGTTTTATTTCGGTAACGATGGCTTCATGCGCACCGGCTGGGTGCAGGACCAGGGCAAGTGGTATTATCTGCGTGCGGATGGAACCATGGCCGTTGGCTGGCTACTGGATCATGGCAGCTGGTATTATCTTGGAACAAACGGAGCCATGGCCACCGGCTGGGTGCAGGATCAGGGAAAAGAGTATTATCTGCAGCCGGATGGACGGTGGGTCGGGTAAATGAAAGTTAAATGAAATAACGAAGCCGTTGACTTGTTTTTCCATTTGAATTATAATGTACTCTATCTATGGCAAAGGAGCAGACGACATCATGATAAAGAGCATGACCGGATTCGGCCGGTGCGAGATCGTCACTGCGGAGTACAAAATTTCCGTAGAGATGAAGGCGGTCAACCATCGTTATCTCGACTTAAGCATCAAATTGCCCAAAAAGTTCAATTACTTCGAGGCAGGCATCCGCAACCTGTTAAAAACCTATATTCAGCGCGGAAAAGTCGATGTATTCATCAATTACGAGGATTACACAGAAGAGAAGCTGTGCTTAAAGTACAACAGTTCCCTTGCCGCGGAATATATGAACTGCTTCAGACAGATGGAAGAGCAGTTCGGCATCAAAAATGACATTACCGTTTCGAACCTGGCATGCATGCCGGAGGTTCTGACCATGGATCAGGTTCCGGAAGATGAGGACCGCATCTGGCAGCAGCTATCCGAAGCCGTGGAGGGAGCAGCAAAAAAATTTGTGGATTCCCGTATTCAGGAGGGGGAAAAACTCAAGGCAGACCTGCTTGGCAAGCTGGATTACATGAGCAGCCTTGCTGCTTTTATTGAGGAGCGCTCCCCGGTTATCTTAACCGAGTACCGCCGGAAGCTGGAGGATAAGGTGAAAGAGCTTCTGGGAAGCACCCCGATGGATGAAGGCCGCATTGCCACAGAGGTTACCATCTATGCAGACAAGATCTGTGTAGATGAGGAGATGGTACGTCTCCACAGCCACATTGACGCTACCAGAAAAGAACTGACGGGGGGCGGCAGCGTAGGCCGTAAACTGGATTTCATTGCCCAGGAGATGAACCGCGAGGCCAACACCACACTTTCCAAATCCACCGATCTGGAAATCTGCGACAAGGCGATCGCGCTGAAGACTGAGATTGAGAAGGTCAGAGAGCAGATTCAGAATATTGAATAAACGGTAACGGTTCAGCAGGTCTGCGCACTTGCTGCGCTGACCGTAAGAAAACATGGGCTGGCAGGCAAAAATCCCATTGCCGCAGGCAATTTTCAATGGATTTTTGCCCGTGACTGTGAAGGTACTGAGCAGTTACGAATAATCGTAAATGTGAGGATTCCGAACAGTTGCGAATAATACAGAATCGAGGAATAAGTATGAGCCGTAAGGGAATTTTAGCGGTTGTTTCCGGCTTTTCAGGAGCAGGAAAAGGAACTTTGATGAAGGAACTGCTTTCAGAGTATGCAGATCAGTACGCGCTGTCTGTTTCTGCCACCACACGCGGACCGCGGGAGGGCGAGGCGGACGGCAGAGAGTATTTCTTCAAGACAAAAGAGCAGTTTGAGCAGATGATCGCAGACGGCGAGCTGATCGAACATGCCTGCTATGTGGGGAATTATTACGGAACCCCGAAGAGCTATGTTATGGAGCAGATGGAGGCCGGAAAGAACGTCATTCTGGAAATAGAGATTCAGGGCGCTCTGAATGTGAAGGAAAAATTCCCGGACACTCTGCTGTTATTCGTGACACCGCCGAATGCTCAGGAACTGGAGAGCAGACTGAGGGGTCGCGGCACCGAGACGGACGAGGTCATTAAGAGCCGCCTGAAACGCGCGGTGGAAGAGGCCGAGTATATGGACCGCTATGACTACATTTTGGTGAACGATGATCTGGAGACCTGCGTGCGGGAAATGCATGAACTCATTCAG
>CAVIRL010000055.1:0-16378 GCA_963645005.1 Prevotella sp. P5-108 | reverse complement strand
TCTATATCCCGCTCGACTTCCTGTCCAACTACTTCTATTGTATCCAAATCAATCCAATACATATCTTCATATAACGTACCAGACCGATGTATCAACATTTTCTTAGCAAGCTGATATAGCAAACGATTTAACTGCGGATTATCGGAAATTGCATCAAATTTCTTGCGATAGCTTCCGCTATTAATATATGTCTGATTTACAACTGTGCTCTTATTTCTTCCGTATCTTTGCTCTTCTATTTCGCGCGTATCAAAAATAACTCTGTTCCACCTTATCTATTTCTTTTCACCTTTATTGTAAACCACCTTCAGCCACTTGGCAAGTTCTCTGAACATATTTTCGATGATAATTTTAAATGACAGCAGATGGCCCAAATCATATACCGCACATTTCTATGCGCACTGTTTTTTCACATCCCATACCAACATCACATTGTATACATAATCTAGATACTTATTGCGCATCTTATTGGCGTTCTTAATAATATGCGCTTTCTTCCGTAGGCTGAAATTATCCCTGATAATTATCAATGATTTTTAGGCTGATTTCGGCTTTTAGGGGCTTAGGTAGGGAAGTTTAACACCTGTGACCGTTTGAACGGAAATTGGGGCGAATTTGGATGTTAGGAATAAGAAAACTGATATATAGATGATGGGACAAGATTTATCCCACCATGGGATATTTAGAAACACATTTAATAATCCAATGGAACAAATATGGGATAAACCGTCTTCAAAAACGAAAAAGGACTGAACAGAAACTGTTCAATCCTTGATTCTAAGCCATTTCTAATTAATCCTCAACAGAAACGATCTCTTTCTTGTTGTAAGAACCACAAGCCTTGCAGACTCTGTGAGGCATCATCAGAGCGCCGCACTTGCTGCACTTTACTAAATTCATAGCGCTCATTTTCCAGTTAGCTCTACGTTTGTCACGTCTTGCTTTGGAAGATTTATTCTTTGGGCAGATAGACATGGTTTACACCTCCTTAAACTTTTGAAATAAATCCTGGATTACTGACATTCTTGGGTCAGGCGAACTCCGGTCACAGGAGCATTCCGTGTGATTAAGGTTCGCACCACATCTATTGCAAATTCCTTTGCAGTCTTCCCTGCATAATACCTTCATAGGTAGATTAAGCAATAGTTCGTTACTGAGCAACCGGTCTACATCCAGATTATAGCCGCTTACATAGGGCTGTTCATCGAGATCGTCTGTACACTCGCTGTCGGTCTTTGCAAGATCCAGTTCTTCGTCGAATTCCAGTTCAAAAGGAACATCGACCGGTTCTAGGCATCTGTCGCATGGCATCTGCAGAGTTACCTCTGCGGTGCCGGTGAGAAGAAGCTTCTTGTCCCCGAGATTATGGAGATGCAGTTTAACCGGACTGCGTGATACGATGTCATATGCATCCTTGCTGGTGCAAAGCTGGTTCATGTCGATATCGCACGTATAGTCTTTCTCTTTTCCGTCTACGGAAAACAGCTCTGTTAAATTAATAAGCATATTAGTCTCCTAATACGCACCTGTGTAATTATACACAGGTGCGCCGGCTTTGTCAACAAATATTTTATTTTTTCAAAACTGTTTCGAGGATTAAGCCTCTACCAGTCTCTTGGTCTCTCTTGCGATTGCAAGCTCCTCGTTGGTCGGGATCAGCATTACTTTGACTTTGGAATCTGCTGCGGAAATAACAGCGTTCTTTCCTCTTACATCGTTAGCCTGGTCATCGATCTTCACGCCAAGGTAGCCTAAGTACTCGCAGATAGCCTTTCTGCTTGCCTTATCATTCTCACCAACACCTGCGGTAAATGCGATTGCATCTACGCCGTTCATAGCTGCGGTGTAAGCGCCGATGTATTTTGCTACACGGTAGATGAAAGCGTCCAGAGCTACTGCTGCTAAGTGGTTGCCCTCTTCCTTAGCTGCCTCGATATCACGGAAATCGCTGGAAACACCGCCGCTCATACCGAGTACGCCTGATTTCTTGTTGAGGATATTTAATACCTCGTTAACGTCCTTGCCCTCTTTGTTGCAGATGAACTGAACAACAGCCGGATCGATGTCACCACTTCTGGTACCCATGATCAGACCCTCAAGAGGAGTCAGACCCATACTGGTATCTACGCACTTGCCGCCGATGGAAGCAGATACGCTTGCGCCGTTGCCTAAGTGGCAAACGATAACCTTTGCGTTCTTCGGATCCAGTCCGCCGAACTTGATAGCCTCGCCGGATACGAACATATGGCTGGTGCCGTGGAAGCCGTAACGACGGATGCTGTATTTCTCATAGTACTCGTGCGGGATTGCGTACAGATAAGCCTTCTCCGGCATAGCCATACCGAAGCCTGTATCCCATACTGCTACGTTTGGCTTGCCCGGCATTGCTGCCTCGGCTGCCTCGATACCCATTAAGTTAGCCGGGTTATGCAGCGGTCCAAGATCGAAGCACTCGCGGATTACTTTCTTAACGTCATCGTTTACAATGATGGACTCGCTGTACTTGGTGCCAGCGTGCAGCACACGGTGACCGATTGCTGCGATCTCATCGGTGCTCTTGATTACGCCGTGCTCAGCATCCTGAAGCGCATCCATAACCAGCTCGATTGCTACGGTGTGGTTCGGCATGTCCTTCTCTACGACATATTTGTCCTTACCGGTCGGCTGATGGGTCAGCTTGGAACCCTCGATACCGATTCTCTCGCACAGACCTTTTGCGATTACGCTCTCATCGGCCATGTCGATCAGCTGATACTTTAAGGAAGAGCTTCCGCAGTTGATAACTAAAATCTTCATAATGTGATATTCTCCTAACTAAATTCAATTACTGGTTCTGGCACTGTACAGCAGTGATTGCAACAACGCCTACGATATCGTCAGCAGAGCAGCCTCTGGACAGATCGTTAACCGGCTTTGCGATACCCTGGCACATCGGACCATAAGCCTCTGCCTTGCCAAGTCTCTGAACCAGCTTGTAACCGATGTTTCCTGCATCCAGGTCCGGGAATACCAGAACATTTGCATGACCTGCAACTTTGCTGTCCGGAGCTTTGGAAGCACCAACTTCCGGAACGATTGCTGCGTCAAGCTGAAGCTCGCCGTCCAGTGCAAGCTCCGGAGCCATCTCCTTAGCCAGCTTGGTAGCCTCAACAACTTTGTCAACATCAGCATGCTTTGCGGAACCCTTGGAAGAATGGGACAGCATAGCAACCTTCGGCTCCTCGCCGGTCAGCATCTTGAAGCTCTCTGCGGAGGATACTGCGATTGCAGCCAGCTCTTCCGGATTCGGATTCTGGTTCAGGCCGCAGTCTGCGAATACGAAGGTACCGTTGCTGCCAAGATCGCAGTCCGGAACTTCCATTAAGAAGAATGCGGAAACTAACTTGGTGCCCGGTTTGGTCTTGATAACCTGCAGGCACGGACGAAGGGTGTTTGCGGTAGAGTGGCAAGCGCCGGAAACCATACCGTCGGCATCGCCGTTCTTGATCATAAGGCAGCCATAGTAAGCGTAATCGCTTAAGATGGTCTCTTTTGCTTTCTCAGGAGTCATGCCTTTGGACTTTCTCAGCTCAACGAACAGGTCAATATACTCCTGTGTTTTCTCGTAAGTCTGCGGATTGATGATCGTAGCACCGGATACATCCAGTCCCTCGCTGTGAGCGCCGATATCTTCCGGAGTACCGATGATAACAAGGTTTGCAAGACCCTCTTTCAGAATCTTCTCTGCAGCAACCCAGGTTCTGCGGTCCATGGACTCAGGCAGTACGATTGTTTTTTTATCTGCCTTTGCTTTGGCTTTGATGACATCAATAAATCCCATAATAATACCCCTTTCATGATTTAATGCATATAGCTTTATTATATACGGATTAAAAAGCAAAAGACAAGCTGTATTTTGTATTTTTTTGCACTTTTTGTAAAACAAGGTAGCAGTTCAGACGACCCTCAATCCCTCCTTTGCCTTGCGACCGGCTTGCCGCAGAGCGGAAATAGCTGTATAATGTTCCTTTAACAGAAAGGAAGCCAAACCATGGAGCAGATCAGAACCGCAGGCATCATAGCCGAATACAATCCGTTTCACAACGGACACCAGTACCAGATTGATGAGATCCGCCGTCGGACCGGCGCGGACTATGTGATTGCCGCTATAAGCGGTGATTTCGTGCAGCGCGGAGAACCAGCCATCTTTGACAAATACACCCGCACCCGCATGGCACTGTGCGGCGGCGCAGATCTGGTGGTGGAGCTCCCGGTGCTGTTCGCCACTGCCAGTGCTGAGGATTTTGCCTCCTGCGGCGTGGCGCTGCTGGACAGCCTTGGCATCGATCTTTTGTGCTTTGGAAGTGAATCCGGGAACCTCTCACATCTGCAGAGGGCCGCAGATATTCTGGGCGGAGAAGCTAAGGAATGGCAGCCCCTGCTGCAGGCCTATCTGAAGCGGGGAGAAACCTACCCTTCCGCCAGAAGCCTTGCCGTGGCAGAGCTCACGAAAAATCCGAAGTTCTCCACACTGCTTGCCTCCCCCAATAATATCCTTGCAGTAGAATATCTCAAAGCACTGAAGAAGCAGAAAAGTTCCATGATCCCGGTCACGATCCAGCGAAAAGGTGCCGGATACCATGATGCAGAGTGCTCCGGCCCCTATGCCTCAGCATCTGCGATCCGCCTGCTTTTAAAGGAAAGCCCCGGGGCACCGGAAGAACTGCGGAAACAAATTCCCAAAGCCGCCTTTGAGACCCTTCAGAAAGAGGGTGCCCTTGCTGTGCCGGTTTTCCCGGATGATCTCACGGAGCTCTTTCAGTTTCGTCTGCTTTCCGCCCTCCATGAACAGAAAGACCTCAGCCGCTTTTCGGATATTTCGTCCGAACTTGCCGCAAGACTCACCCGGCAGGTTCTTCTGTTTGCCCCATTCCAGGAACAGATCATGCAGCTGAAAACCAGGGGTTATACCTACACCCGGGTCAGCCGTGCCCTGCTGCACCTGCTCCTCGGCATTACCAAAGAACAGACCGGTCAGGCCAGAGACCTTGGCTATGCACCTTACGCCCGGATCCTTGGCTTTAAAAAATCAGCGGGAGCGCTGCTCTCCCGCATCCGCAGGCAGAGCCGCATCCCGCTGATCACCAAAACCGCAGATGCCGCAAAGATTCTCACACCGGAAGCCATGAAGGTCCTGGAAACTGATTTTTATGCTTCCCATGTTTACCAGTCCCTTCTTGCATCCCGTGGCAGACACATTCGCAATGAATACACAAAATCCGTCATAGTCCTGTGACCATGACGGATTTTTATAATACCTGTCTGCTGATTATTTTTTCTGACCCAGCAGTTCATACAAGGTCGGCTTAATCTGTAAAAAGTCCAGAACTTCCTGAATCTCTTTCTCATTATGCTTCGGCTTACCCTCATACACCGCCCGCAGAAGGATGTTCTTCGGCGTATGCTCCATGTCGATAAACTCCAGAATCTGGGTGCGGTAGCCCTGCTGCTCTAACAGCTCCGCCCGCAGCGCATCGGTGTACAGCGCTGCCATCCGCTCTTTGATAAGTCCATAATGAAGTATCGGTTCCAGCAGAGCGTTCTTCATCTGCCTGTTCAGCTCGTGCTGGCAGCACGGTACAGAAAGGATGACCTTCGCGCCCCAGCGTACAGCCTTTTCCAGTGCATAATCCGTGGCGGTATCGCAGGCATGGAGTGTCACCACCATGTCCACATGATCCACGCCCTCATACGAAGCGATATCTCCATGATAAAACTGCAGCTTCTCATAGCCGTAATGCTCCGCCAGTCTGCCGCAGTGGCTGATGACCTCCTTTTTTAAATCCAGTCCGATGATGCGGATCGGATAGCCCTTCATCTCATGCAGGTAATAGTACATGGCAAAGGTCAGATAGGATTTGCCGCACCCAAAATCGATGATAACATTCTCCCGGGTCTTGTCTAACTTGGGCAGGATATCCTCGATAAATTCCAGGAAACGGTTGATCTGCCGGAACTTGTCGTAACGGCTCTTTACGATCTTTCCATCCTGAGTCTGTACGCCAAGATCCACCAGAAATGGCACTGCATGCCCTTCCGGGATCACGTAGTGTTTCTGCCGGTTGTGCTGCAGTTTCTCCCTCAATTCTTCGGAAATCTGGTTTTCCGTCTTTGCTGCCTTGATCTTTGCCGGGGCATGTTTTCTGGTTTTTACTGTAGTCGTACCCTTCTTGCTGACCAGAACAGAGGCGCTTCCGATTTCTGACAGGACTTCAGCCTGTTTAAACCCGCCGGAAAGCTGCGCAGCCAAATATGCTTTCAGCTCCTCCGAATTCATATTCTTATGGAAGGCCTGGGTCTTTGTAAATTCTTCTGCCTGAAAGACCAGTGCGCCCTTAATGAGCATGGGGCGCACTTTCACTTTCTGCAGATGGTCTTTTTCCACCGGATTGCTCAGCACAATCTGGTTTAACTGTTCATTGATAAAATCGTCCAGCATGGACGCTAAGGTTTCTTTTGCCATAATTTCTCTTTTTGCTTCTGCTTAGTTCTTGAAGCTGTGGATCGGAGCCGGGATACGGCCGCCGCGGGTCACAAACTTCTCGCAGGAATATTTGTTGACCGGCATAACCGGAGCATAACCTAAAAGGCCGCCAAACTCTACAGTATCGCCTACGGTCTTTCCGATCACCGGAATCAGGCGGACTGCCGTGGTCTTCTGGTTGATCATGCCGATGGCTGCTTCATCTGCGATAATACCGGAAATGGTGGTTGCCGGAGTATCTCCCGGAATTGCGATCATGTCAAGTCCTACGGAGCAGACACAGGTCATGGCTTCCAGCTTCTCGATGGTCAGGGCACCCAGGGTTACCGCATCGATCATGCCCTGGTCCTCGCTGACCGGGATGAAGGCACCGCTTAGGCCGCCCACATAGGAAGATGCCATAACGCCGCCCTTTTTCACCTGGTCATTCAGCATAGCCAGAGCTGCGGTGGTTCCCGGTGCGCCTACGCGCTCCAGGCCGATCTCCTCCAGGATCTCTGCCACACTGTCTCCCACAGCCGGGGTCGGAGCCAGGGACAGATCAATGATGCCGAAGGGAACTCCAAGACGTTTGGATGCCTCCTGGGCCACCAGCTGACCTACACGGGTGATCTTAAAAGCCGTTTTCTTGATGGTCTCACAGAGAACCTCGAAGTTTTCACCCCGGGCCTTCTCCAGCGCCACCTTTACAACACCGGGGCCGCTGACACCTACGTTGATGATGGCATCTGCCTCGGTCACGCCGTGGAACGCACCTGCCATAAACGGGTTATCATCCGGTGCGTTGCAGAACACTACAAGCTTCGCACAGCCAAGGGAATCTTCTTCTTTGGTTGCCTCTGCGGTCTCTTTTACGATCTCGCCCATCAGGCGGACTGCATCCATATTCAGGCCGGTCTTGGTAGAGCCTACATTGATGGAGCTGCATACGCGTTCGGTCTGAGCCAGGGCCTGGGGAATAGAACGGATCAGGTTCTCCTCCGCCGGAGTCATGCCCTTGGATACCAGGGCAGAATAGCCGCCGATAAAGTTGACGCCAACTTCTTTTGCTGCCTTATCCAGGGTCTTTGCAATGGTCACAAAATCCTCCGGCTTTTTGCAGGCACATCCGCCTACCAGCGCGATCGGGGTAACAGAAATACGCTTATTTACGATCGGCACGCCGAAATCTCTCGCGATCTCCTCTCCGGTAGATACCAGATTCTTTGCATAAGTGGTAATTTTCTTGTAGATTTTTTCATTCAGGGCCTGCAGATCATCATCGCAGCAGTCCAGAAGACTGATACCCATGGTAATGGTACGAACATCCAGCTTCTCATGTTCGATCATATTGTTGGTTTCAATTACTTCAAACATATTCAACATGGCTGTATCCTCTTTTCTTCTGTCTTTTGATTAAATACGATGCATCCTGGTGAAGATTTCCTCACGCTGGCACTTGATGGCTACGCCGATCTCCTCACCGACCTTCTCCAGTTCGGTTGCTATTTCATCAAAAGATCCGGTTGCATGCTCCATGTCCGCAATCATCATCATGTTAAAGTAATCCTGTACAATGGTCTGGGAAATATCCAGGATATTGACCTTTTTCCCTGCCAGATAGGTACATACCTTTGCGATGATTCCTACGGTGTCTTTTCCTACAACTGTGATAATTACCTTGCTCATGTGACTCTCCTCCGTTTATTTGAAAGTATGATATGATAATTCCGGCCCGGATGCTTTCACCCCCTGCCGGAGTTATTTCTTAATGAAACCAGGTTCTTCTACAGATTGATAATCTGCGACATCTCATCCCGTTTTGCAACTTCAATCGGAAAATCCTTCGCCTTATATGGGGTATCCCCCTGGTCAATCTCAAAGCGAACGGTCTCATAGGCAAGTGCCTCGTAGTTGTTCTCTTTACTCAGATGACCCAGTAAAATATGTTTTAACTTGTCATTCAGAATGTAATTTAAAAGCCGTCCCGCATTCTCATTGGACAGATGTCCATGATCCCCTAAAATGCGGCGCTTCAGGTAATATGGATACGGCCCCGTCTCCAGCATGTTTACATCGTGGTTCGCTTCCAGTAAAAGGGCGTCCAGATTCTGGAGATGGTCGATGATATACTGGTCATAATGCCCCATATCTGTTGCCACCGCCACGCTCTTGTTCCCATGGCTGATCCGGTAAGCCACCGGATTAGCCGCGTCGTGGTGAATGGAAAAGGGTTTCAGGGTAAGATCCCCGATCTGAAAATCCACGTCCGGCAAAACCGGATTCAGAAGTTCTTTCGGATATTCCCCCAGTTTGGTGTTGGCCGCTACCTCTTCCAGCGTCTCCTTTGTTCCGTAGATCGGCACATGGTGCTTTCTGGCAAGGACCCCGAGTCCCTTGATATGGTCGGAATGTTCGTGGGTGATGACCACCCCGTCCAGTTCCGAACCCTTCAGGCCAATCTCATTTAGTCCCTGCTCAATGCGCTTGTTGCTGATTCCGGTGTCCACCAGGATATGGGAATGATCAGAACCTACATAAATGCAGTTTCCGCTGCTGCCGCTGGCAATGCTTACTAATCTCATCTGTTTGTTTCCTTTGTCTTTCGCAGGATCTGACGGATCTGCTGTCTGGCGTCCTCCACGGTGCCGCTGTTATCAATGACAAAATCTGCCAATTCCAGAAAACGGCTCCGGTCTGCCTGGTTTTTCATGATATCGAGGCACTTTTCCCGGGAATAACCGCGGTTTTCCATCAGGCGCTGAATGCGGATCTCATCCTGCGTATCCACATACAGCAGATACTGGCAGATGCCCCGGCTGCGCTCATCGAAAAGCGCCGCCTCCACAACCACCAGGTCTGCACTGCTCACCCGGATCTGACGTTTGATTTCATTCCAGGTCAGGGGATGGATCAGCGCATTGACCCGTTTCAGTGCTTCCGGATTTCCAAAAATACGCTCCGCAAAGCCTTTGCGGTCCAGTGTGCCGTCTTTCTGCAAAATCCCGGTGCCAAAGAGACTTACCAGGCCGGTAAGCCCCGGCTGACCGGGATCCTCCAGTTTCCGGGCCACAAGATCTGCCTGGATCACCTGCGCGCCGTATTCTTCCGAAAACAGCTCAAGGATCCGGCTTTTACCGGCTCCTACTCCGCCGGTGAGGCCAAGTACCATCATATCAGTTGCCCATCTTCTCTCTCGTTTTGGTTTCATGCTGCTGTAATAAGGATAACAGAAGCTGCTTGGAGATGCTGATATTCTCTCCGTATGGGTTGATCACAAATCCCTTTAAGTCGTTGACCTGACGGATCAGGATGCTTCCGAAGTCTTCCATGGTCATGATCAGTGCCTGGTCATGGCTGCCATCCTCATTCCACTTGGAATATTCGTCCATATCAGTAAAGGCAAGATAATATTTTTCACCTGCGGTGTTGGTAATACTCTCAAAACGGATCCAGGTAGACGGTCCCTTTTTCTCTGTCAGAACCATCTGCTTCTGGATCGGAGAAAGCAGACGTGCCTCCATCAGTGCTGCTGCCATGTGGCTGCGGGTGATGAAATCGTCATGCTTTAATACCTCCTGAAGCGCTGCTACCAGCTTCGGATTCTTAACATTCTCAGAACTCTGTTTTGCTTTATTCATAGAAAAAACCTCTCTTTTCTTCTTGCTCTCTGATTCTCGTGAGATTATAGCACATATTTTATTTCGCGTCCAGCCAGTTGTCTCCGGTGTGAGCTTCTACCTCCAGGGACACTTTTAAGTCTGCGGCATGTTTCATCCGCTCCGTCAGGATCTGTACCACCTGTTCTGTCTCGTCCCGGTAGGTCTCCACCAGAAGTTCATCGTGGACCTGAAGGACGATGCGGGAGCGCAGATGCTGCTCTCTCAGTTCCCGGTCTACCGCGATCATGGCCAGTTTCATGATGTCTGCCGCGGTCCCCTGGATCGGGGAATTCATGGCCACGCGCTCACCGAAGGAACGCTGCATGAAATTGCCGGATTTGAGTTCCGGGATCGGGCGTCTGCGTCCGTACATGGTAGTGACATATCCCTGCTCCTTACCGATTTTTACCTGCTCATCCAG
Organism: Prevotella sp. P5-108; assembly: GCA_963645005.1. Classification (GTDB taxonomy): domain Bacteria; phylum Bacillota; class Clostridia; order Lachnospirales; family Lachnospiraceae; genus Brotaphodocola. The sequence goes on along the minus strand of CAVIRL010000055.1, from coordinate 5,793 downwards.
AAACTGCTTGACGCCCGGATAGGTCTCAAAATATTTGTTGATATATTCCAGTGCTTCCTTCCGACTGATGCTTAAGTCCTCACTCAGGCCAAAGGCACTGATGCCATACACAATACCGAAATTCACTGCCTTGGCATTGCGCCGCTGCAGCGGTGTTACCTCGTTAAGGGGCGTATGGAATACCTCGGAAGCCGTGATGGCGTGAATATCCTGAGCATCCCGGTAGGCATTGATCAGGCGCTCATCCCCCGACATATGAGCCAGGATACGAAGCTCGATCTGAGAATAATCCGCATCCACGAACACATACCCATCCTCCGGCACGAAGACCTTGCGGATGGCCCGTCCCAGTTCCATGCGCACCGGAATGTTCTGCAGGTTCGGCTCCGTGCTGCTGATGCGCCCGGTGGCCGTGATGGTCTGGTTGAACTTTCCGTGGATCCGGCCATCTTCTCTGATAAAACCGGCCAGACCCTGGGCGTAGGTGGAATTCAATTTGGTCATCTGGCGGTATTCGAGAATCTTTTGGACCACCGGATACTCCGGTGCCAGCTTTTCCAGGACATCTGCCGCGGTGGAATAACCGGTCTTGGTCTTCTTTCCATGAGGAAGCTGCATCCGCTCAAAGAGGATCTCTCCGAGCTGCTTCGGAGAGTTGATATTGAATTTCTCACCGGCCAGATCATAAATTTCCTGCTCCAGTGTCGCGATCTTTCCTTCCAGCTGCTCTCCGTATAACTTTAACTGTTCCTTGTCTACCCGGACACCGGCCTGTTCCATATGATACAGGCTGTAGATCAGCGGCATCTCCATCTCCAGGTAGAGCTGCAGCATGCCTTCCTGTTCCAGGCGCTGCTTCAGGATGCCTGCTGACTTGTAAGCCACATAAGCCATGTAGCAGCCGCAGGTCACGGCTTCCGGCTTTTCCTCTTCCAGGGCCTTCGCCAGAGTCTGTTTTCCCAGCAGGTCTGCTCTGGACGGCACCGTCATGCCAAGGTAATCCCGCGCAAGATCATCGTACTCATAGGTATCTTTTAACGGATTTAACAGATATCCGGCCACGCCCATATCTGCCACTGCACTGCCGTAATCCAGATTCAGGTACGGAAGCTGGGATTTTAAATCCAGGACAGCCACCGGTTCCAGCGCCGGATCTCTCTGCGCGATCAGCTCTTCCAGATGATCACACAGGTAACTGCCGGTCAGAAAACCTGCTGCCGGGATCGTGTAGATCTCCTCCTCGCCGGTACAGATGACAAGACCTGCTGCCTGGTTTTCCGAAAGGATCAGCTGACAGCCCACCCTGGCTGCTGTTCTTGCCTTTTCAAAGATCTGCTCTGCGCCGGACAGATCCTCCACGCTCCAAAAATACTCCTCCACGGAGTTTCCGCCCATCTCCTGCACATCGAACCGTGCCAGGATGGATTTGAATTCCAGGCGTTTCATATACTGATAGGCTTCCGGGGTGTAGAGATTTTCAAGCTTTGCGCTGTCATAGTCAAAGGTGATCGGGCAGGTAATGCAGATCTGGGCCAGTTCTTTGCTCATGACCGCCTTATCGTAATGCTCTTCCAGGGCCTTCTTTGCCCGGGGCGGCTTCACCTCTTCCAGATGGGCATGGGCATTCTCGATGCTTCCGTAAGCCACGATCAGGCTGGTGGCCGTCTTTTCTCCAATGGAGGGCACACCCGGAATATTATCAGAAGCATCGCCCATCAGAGCCTTAACGTCGATAAATTCCGTCGGGGTTACCTGATACTCCCGCTTGACATCCTCAGGATAATAATCATGGATCTCTGTTGTGCCGCGGCTGGTCTTCGGAATGCGGATCTTGATGTGGGTGTCAGCAAGCTGTAAAAGATCCCGGTCTCCCGATACCACAGAAACCTCCTCGCCCTCTGCCTGACAGCGCTTGGCGATGGTTCCCAGAATATCATCTGCCTCGTAGCCTGCCATAGTTAAGATCGGTACTCCCATAGCCGTGAGCACCTCTTTCATCAGTGGCACCTGTTCCCGCAGCTCCTCCGGCATCGGCTTTCTGGTTCCCTTGTAGTCCGCATACATCTTGTGGCGGAATGTCGGTTCTTTTAAGTCAAAGGCCACCGCAAGATGATCTGCCTGTTCCTCCTCGAGGATCTTAAACATAATATTGAGGAACCCATATACGGCATTGGTATGAAGTCCCTCAGAGTTTGTCAGTTCCGGCACTCCGTAAAACGCACGGTTCAAAATGCTGTGCCCGTCTATTAAAACCAGTTTTCCCATGGTTTCTCCTTTTCCTGTTTATTGCTATCCCTGGATCCAGATACGGATCTGCATAAAAAGTATGATCAGAACAGAAGCCACGTTCAGAGTATTGGCAGCATAGCAGATTACCTTTCTGAGCCGCGCTGTGCGCACCGTAAGCCAGGCATTCTCCATGCTCTCCTCCAGAGAGCCGGTGATATCATAGACTCCGTTTCCGCTGTCCAACTGTCTTAAACCAGCCAACACCGTGTAATAGATTTCCAGTTCTTCCCGGCAGGCCGGGCAATTTTTCACGTGCTTTAAAAACTGTTCCAGCTGTATTTCATCCAGCTGATGATCGATATAGGGCATGACCATTTTTTCAATTTCCCTGCATGAAGCCATTCTCTCACCTCCGGTCCCTCTGTGGCTTTTCGTCTGCCCTTCCGCAGAATTTTTCAAAGCCACACCATATTTTCTTCACTTCTGTTCCCGTGAATACATATCATCATACAATACTCCGCTTAATTTTTCAATTTCTTCCTCTATTTATTTTCCGCCCGATTGACTTGATTTTTATTCTTTGTTAAAATTACTTTCATTATGAATACCGGTCCCTCATTGTCCGGTCACACGAAAGGAAAGATACCCATGCCTAAATTAAATGAACATTATCAGGATTTAAAAGAAAGTTATCTTTTTGCCGAGATCGCGCACCGCGTTGCTGCCTATGAGGCAGAGCATCCGGACGCTAAGATCATCCGTCTTGGTATCGGTGATGTTACACTTCCCCTTGGCGAGCTCGCCATCAAGGGCCTTCACGAGGGTGTCGATGCCATGGCCTCCGCAGAGACCTTCAAGGGTTACGGCCCAGAGCAGGGCTACGGCTTCCTGCGGGATGCCATCTCTGCCTACTATGCACGCAATGGCGTCTCTGTCGATGCTGCCGACATTTTCATCTCCGATGGTGCCAAAAGTGACACCGGCAACATTTCCGAGCTGTTTGACAACGACAACGTCATCCTGATCCCGGATCCGGTCTACCCGGTTTACGTGGATTCCAACATTATGAACGGCAAGAAAGTTACTTACTTATCCGGAAACGCAGAAAACAACTTCCTTCCGATGCCGGAGCCGTCCGTTCACGCTGACATCATCTACCTCTGTTCCCCGAACAACCCGACCGGCGCTGTTTACAATAAGGAACAGTTAAAAGAGTGGGTAGATTACGCACTGGCCAACCATGCTGTCATCCTCTTCGACTCCGCTTACGAGGCGTTCATCTCCGATCCGGAGCTTCCTCGCAGTATTTACGCCATCGAGGGTGCAAAAAAATGTGCCATTGAGTTCTGCTCCCTGTCCAAGACCGCAGGCTTTACCGGAACCCGCTGCGGCTACTGCGTTGTTCCGCGCGATCTGGTATTCACTGCTTCCAATGGTCAGGAGATGTCCCTGCATGATATGTGGAACCGCCGACAGTCCACCAAATTCAACGGCACTTCCTACATCGTCCAGAAGGGCGCTGCGGCTGTCTTCACTGAGGAAGGCATGGCACAGTGCCGCGAGAACATTGCCTACTATCAGGAAAATGCCCGTATCATCGCAGACACCTTAATGCGCAGAAATATCCGATTCTTCGGCGGCGTGCATTCTCCTTACATCTGGTTTGAATGCCCGAACGGCATGGAGTCCTGGGAGTTCTTCGATTATCTGTTAAACAATGCTCAGGTGGTGGGAACTCCGGGTGCAGGCTTCGGTGAAAACGGAAAGAACTACTTCCGTCTGACCTCCTTCAACAACCACGAGAACACCATTGCAGCCATGAAACGCTTTGAGCATCTGTTTTAATTGTAGTGTTTTTTCTGCAATTGTAGATTCAATAGGTACAAATATTTGAAAAATCCCTTGCAAAGCGCCGATACTTATGCTACAATATTTTTTGCGTAAGCAAGCCGGCGTGGCGGAATGGCAGACGCATCAGACTCAAAATCTGACGGGGGCGACCTCGTGCCGGTTCGAGTCCGGCTGCCGGCATCCTTGGCAGGGGCAGGAGCTTCGGATCACTCATCTCAGTGATTCGGGGCTCTTTCTTTTTCCGTTTCTTCACTTTTTTTACGATATTCTTATTTCTTTTTCTTCGTCTGTATTTCTTTACAAATTTGAGTTATAATGTGCTGAACACATGTGGACATATCCCCATCATTTTTGACATTAAGGAGAATACTATGAAACCAAAGAAAATAAAATACACAATAACGGTTGCACTTCTGGCACTCAGCACAGCCTGTCTGGCCACCGGGTGCAAAAAGAAACACGACAAAATTGATCTGTCCGACAGCCAGACCGCGGAAAGTACGGTTCAGACCGCTCCGGTTGCCACCACTGCCGCAGAAACAGAAGGCAGTTCGGATATTACCATTGAACCGGGCATTGAAAACGCCCAGTCCCAGGGAACTTCTGAAGGAGGTTCAGCAACCGCATTTTCCCTGTCCGTCCAAACAGACACCTATCAGGACGGAAACATTTCCATACAGTATCCGGTCATTTCCGATTCTTCCGTAAAAGCATCCATCAATGACCATCTGAAAGAAAATGCCCTCTCTATCCTGAAAGCATGGGAAATTGATGAAGCCAAAGATACCATGAATGTGACCTGTAAGGTTCTCTCTGCCACAAAAAACCGTGTGACGGTCCGCTACGAGGGCAGCTATATGCCGGATGGCGGTGCGCATCCAAGCACCGTTTTCTACACAAACACCGTGAACCTCAGTTCCGGTTCCGATATCGGCCTGTCCTATCTGGCTGATCCGGCTACCCTGGCTTCCTACGTGCTGTCCGATAACTGCACCTTCCCGGAAGCAGATGCAGAAACCGTGGCCGCGGCAAAAACATTTTTGAAGGAGGAGAAACCGTCTTACTATACCACACTCTTCCAGAACGCTGATTTCTCTTCCCGCGGAACATTTCCGGATTGTTTCAGCTATGAATATGAAGGCTCCATTTATTTTTCTCTGCCGGTACCCCATGCGCTGGGAGACTATATTCTGGCCGTCTATACTCCGGAAAACAAATAAAAGAAAGATGAGGATTTTACCTTATGGAAAATGTAACCATTTTTGACCACCCACTGATCCAGCACAAAATTTCCATTCTGCGGAATAAGAACACCGGAACCAATGAATTCCGTTCCCTGATCGAGGAGATTGCCATGCTGATGGGCTATGAGGCCCTGCGCGATCTTCCCACCGAAGAAGTGGAGGTGGAGACTCCGATCGAAACCTGCATGACACCGATGATTGCCGGCAAGAAGCTGGCCGTTGTGCCGATCCTGCGGGCCGGACTTGGCATGGTAAGCGGCATCCTCGCTCTGGTTCCCAGCGCCAAGGTCGGCCATATCGGCCTGTACCGCGATGAAGAAACCCATGAGCCCCACGAATACTACTGCAAACTTCCGACCCCGATCGATCAGCGAACCATCGTCGTCACCGACCCTATGCTGGCCACCGGCGGGTCCGCAGTGGCTGCAGTGGATTTCATCAAGCAGCACGGCGGAAAGAACATCAAGTT
>CAVIRL010000054.1:0-16421 GCA_963645005.1 Prevotella sp. P5-108 | reverse complement strand
TTAGCAGTCCGTGCAGAAGCAAGAGAGCAGATGGTCCGCAGGGAGGAACAACGCAGACAGGCGATCATCGATGCAAAATACTCTCCGTTAAGTCTGGACGCAGAGGTCAACAAGCGTTTGAACCAGTCAGATCAGGATTTTCTTGAGAAAAAACGAGATAACCTTGCAAAGCTGATGACGGAATGGGCAGGTGGCGGAAAAGCTGAGGCTCTGAAAAAGGAGCAGGATGCCATGGATCAGTTACGCAAAAACCAGCAGAGTGAGCTTGAAAAAGAAGAAGAAAAGCTTGCTAAGAAGCACCTCGCAAAGATCAGGGCGGAAGAGGAGAAGCTGAAAAAGCAGGAGGAGGAGCTCAAAAAGCTGCAGGATCAGCTCAAAGAGGCGAAGGGAAAGCAGGATGAGCTGAACAGTCCGGAAGCCCTCAAAAAGCGCCAGAAAGAGCTGGACGGCATTGAGCAGGAGCGGAAAGCCTGGAGTGATAAGAACAATGCCTGTATTGAGGCATACAAAGATCCCCAAACCACTCCGGAGCAGAAAAAGGATTATGATACGATCCTGAAGCAGATGGAGCTTCAACTGCATGAACTGAATAAGAAGGCGAGAGAGCTCATTGAGGAGCCGGAGCAGCAGAAGCAGCGGGTCGTAGAGCTGAACCTGGCAGCAGAACAGCAGAAACGGGCCATTCAGGATCAGAAGGAACTGATCGGAAGGATGAACACCTCCTATCAGGATGCCCGGGATCGGGCGAAAGCGGCGCTGGAGGTCAATTACCAGGATGAGATCGGTGCCCACGAAAAGCGGAAACAGCAAATGGCGAAATGGTCCTATAACGTCGAGGAGCAGGAGGCTTTTGTCGAAAAACTCAAAGAAAAGCAAGTGACGAAAAACCAGATCAAACGGGATGTGGCCAGTGAATTTAAAGAAGCTCAGGATCTTAGCTTGAGAGAAACAAATGGCCTGAAGAAAAGACATAACGATGCGCTCGAATATTATAAAAAGGTTGAGGAAATGCAGTCCACCAAAAAGCTGTTTGGCGGCAGCGATACCCGTGCGTTCAAAGAGATGATCCAGGCCCTTCGTGACTGCGGAGATGCTCTGATCTCTCAGGAGGCAGGCGATGAGGCAGAGGAGAAGATGGCCCGGCTGGGTGCAGAGGCTTACCGGAAATGCCAGTCCTATCTGGATCAGAAAAAGAGAAAACTGGTGGATTCGAGACTTTCCGATGCCGGTTCCAAGCGCAGAGAGCTTTCCGCCGAGCTGATGGATACCCTGCGTTCCATCTGTCCAAGAATCAAAAAACAGTTAGAGCCGGAAAAATACAGCTTTGCAGCTCCGAATCAGGAGCCGGAAAAGAATGACAAAAAGAGCTCCGGTATGGACGCCGGTCAGAAAGAAAAGCTGAATTTCAATCAGCTTACAAATAAAAACACCGGAATGAAGCTTACCGGTTCCAGTGAACCATCAACGAATAAAGAAAAGGTCCTCTAAAGCATGGAAAATAAGATGGATCGCTTTACCCGGCGGATGTTTTGCCAGCTCTGGGTCCCGGCCATGCTTTCGTCCTTAGGCTGGGCCTTCAGCGACATGGCCGATGCGGTGGTGGTGGGACAGCGGCTTGGTACCGTGGGTCTGGCCGCCATCGGGCTGATCCTGCCGGTCTATATGATCAACTGCATGGTTGCGCATGGTCTGGGACTGGGCGGCTCGGTGCGGTTTTCCCGCCTGGCGGGACAGGGACGCATGGAGGAGGCAGCCGAGAGCTTCAACGGTGTGCTCCTCCTGGCGTTGATCTTAAGCCTTTCCACCGCAGTGCTCGGCAGCGTGCTTCAGCAGCCGCTGCTGGCGCTGCTGGGAACCAGACCGGAGGACGGGGCGTTGTATACTGCCACAAGAGCTTATCTGCAGATCCTTGTGGCAGCTACACCGCTTTTTTATCTGTCCAATATCTTTAACTATTACCTGCGCAATGACGGGAGCCAGCGCCTTGCCGGTATTGGCTCTGTGACCGGAAATCTCTGTGATATCGCACTGAATATCGTGCTGGTGCTGGGACTGGATATGGGAACCCGGGGCGCAGCTCTTTCCACCGCCCTGGGACAGATCATCACCATCTGCATTTATCTGCCCGGCTTTTTCGGCAGAGAGCATACCCTGCATTTTGCCCTGCTGGAGTGGAAAGAGGTAAAACAGGCTGCGGGGGCGCTGCGGTCCGGTCTTGCTACCTCCGTGCAGTATCTGTACCAGATGATCTTCTTTCTTGTCTGCAACAACCTTCTGCTGCGGCTGGGAGGGGAGCAGGCCGTGGCGGTGTTTGATGTGATACAGAATACCTCCTATCTGCTGCTTTATCTCTTTGAGGGAACGGGTCGTGCCATGCAGCCGATCCTGTCTACCTATCAGGGAGAGCACAATAAGCAGGGAAAGAAAAACGTGGTGCATCTGGGCTTTTTCTGCGGAATGCTGGCAGGAGGTGCCCTGATCGCGTTGGTGGAGGCGTGGCCCCGGGGGCTCTGCCTGCTTTTCGGCACGGCGGGAACCTCCTCGGAAGCACTGTCCATTCTGGCATTGCGCTTTTACGGGATAGCGGCCCTGTTTGCCGGAATCAATATCCTGCTTTGCAGCTATTATCAGGCCTGCGAAAATGAAAAACCATCCTTTTTATTAGAGACACTGCGGGGCGCGGTCCTGCTGATCCCGCTGACCTTTCTGTGCTATCATCTGGGCCTGACCTGCTTCTGGCTGCTGTTTCTTTTCACCGAGGCAGGAACGCTGGCGGTATTTCTGTTTGCCGGAGCCGGCGGACGATTCCGAAAGAAGGAGCTTCCGGAGGACCGCATCTTTCAGCGTATGATCCTCAGCAACGCGGTGGATGTGGTGGATGTAAGCCGGGAGCTGGAGGCTTTCTGCGAACGCTGGGGAGCAGACGCAAAGCAGCAGATGTTTGCCACCATGACGGTAGAAGAGATCGGCATGACGATCTTGCAGCATGGCTTTCATGGACGGACAGACGGTTATATCCAGATCACTGCCATCATGAACGAGGACGGGCTTCTGGAGCTGCATCTGAGAGATGATGCAAGGGAATTTGATCCCTTTGCCATGAAAACCGCCAGAGCCAGCGCAGACGGAGATTTTGATATGGACAGCATGGGGGTACTGGTGATCAAGGAAAGTGCAAAAGAATTTACCTATCGGCATTACCAGGGCTTTAATACCCTTGTGATCAAGCTGTAAGTGTGATATACATAATGAGGACAGGCTGGTGAAACTATGAAAGTCGTATATTTCGGGACGGATGTATTTCTTCCCTGTTTTGAATATTTTCTGCAAAGGCATGAGGTGCTGGCACTTTACACCTATCATAATGAGGAGGACTACTTTTCCGAGTATTCCATTGTCAGGCTGGCCGGTGAGAGAGGCATCCCTGTCCACTATGAGGCGATCACCGGGCAGGAGGTGCGAAGGCTTTTTACCGAGGAGGGCTGCGGGCTGCTCTTTTCGGCAGAATATGACCGGCTGGTGCCGGTTTTGGAGGAGCTGCCTGCCTATCGCGGCATCAATATCCACAGCTCCCTGCTGCCTCAGGGACGCAGCTATTATCCCATTGAAGCAGCCATGGAGCGGGAACTTGCGCGCACCGGTGTGACGCTGCACAAGCTGGCAGCACGGCTGGACCGGGGCGATATCCTGGCTCAGCGCTCCGTAGAGCTTACTCCCCAGACGGACAGTATTGATGTCTATCTCCGGTGTGCCGCCCATGCAAGGGAGATGACAGAAGAGCTTATGGAGGATCTGGAGGGCTTCTGGCAGCGGGCAGTGCCCCAGACAGAGAAGCTGCCTTACTGGAAGCGTCCGTCAGATCCGCTTTTAACATTGGAACATACCATGACCCGTGCAGAGGCACAGGTCGTGTTTCAAAAATATAACAGCATGACTCAGGTGCTGGCAGAAGGGGAATGGTTTTATGTATCGGGCATGAATGCCGGAGGGGCACCTCTTGACAGAGTGGTGCGAAGACTCTCCCCGACGCTTCTGCTTTATCAGGTAAGGGACGGACATCTGAGGCTGAATGTCCGGTCGAAGGAGACAAATGAATGAACATAAGGTCAGGTAGAAAACTAAAACGACATTTGCAGGCCAAGCTGCTGCTTGGTCTTTTTGTCATGGCAGTGATTTTGCTGGTGGTGCTGACTCCTGCCATTACAGAGCGGTACCGTCTGTGGATGGAGGAGTATTATTCCAGACTTGCCTTCTCCCAGGCTTCGATCGCGGCGGAGTTTATCAACGGCGACCGGGTGAAGGAATACTACACCACCGGTGAAACCGATGATTATTACGAGGCGGTGAAGCAATACCTCCGCACGGTGAAGGAACGGGTAGAGCTGAAATACTTTTATGTGGTCGTCCCGGAGGAGAATGAGATGTGCTACATCTGGGATGTCGGCTCCGACGGGGATGCAGGCGTGAAGAAGCTGGGCTACCGGGATGCCTATTACGGCGGCGGAAAAGAGCTGATGCACAAGGCCTTCGCCGCAGACGCGGAGCAGAACATCCTGATCACCAATAATGAGGAATACGGGTATCTGGCATCGGCTTATGTGGCGATCCTAGACAGCAGCAACACGCCGGTGGCTTTAGCCAGTGTGGACATATCCATGGACATGATCGATGAGCAGATCCATTTCTTCCAGATCACAACGCTGATCATCATGCTGCTGGTGCTGGCTGTTTCCGATGTCCTGTATTACTTTTATATCCGGAAGATCCTGATCACCCCGCTGGATACACTCCACGGCGCGGTGAGAGGGCTGATCCAGAGCAAAATGGAAAAGCTGTCTGATTTCAAGGTGGAGGTACATACGGGAGATGAGCTGCAGGAGCTTTCGGATTCCTTCCAGTATATGGTGGAAGAGTTAAATGGGTACATCCATGACTTGAGCCGCATCACGGCGGAAAAGGAACGGATCGGTGCGGAGTTAGACGTAGCCCGCCATATCCAGGCCTCCATGCTCCCCTGTGTCTTCCCGGCCTTCCCGGAGCGTCATGAGTTTGAGGTGTATGCCTCCATGACACCGGCCAAGGAGGTGGGCGGCGATTTCTATGATTTCTTCCTGGTGGATGACGATCATCTGGCTCTGGTGATGGCAGATGTATCCGGAAAGGGTGTTCCGGCGGCGCTGTTTATGATGATCTCGAAAACGCTGATCAAATCGGCGGCCCAGGGCGGTCTTTCACCCAGGGAGGTTCTGGAAAAGGTAAACAACCAGCTCTGCGAGAACAATGACGCGGAGATGTTTGTCACCGTTTGGCTGGGAATCCTGGAGATGTCCTCCGGAACGCTTCGCTGTGCCAACGCCGGTCATGAGTATCCGGCGCTTATGCGGAGCGGCGGTGATTTTGAACTCTTTAAGGACCGGCACGGCTTTGTTCTGGCCGGGATGGAGGATTCCCGCTACAGTGAATATGAGATCCGCATGCAGGTCGGTGACCGGCTGTTTGTGTATACAGACGGTGTGCCGGAGGCTACGGATGCCAGTCAGACACTTTACGGCACGGACCGGATGCTGGCGGCCCTCAACGAGGCGAAGAAGCTTTCGTGTCAGGAGCTGCTGGAGCATGTCCATAAGAGTGTAGATGAATTTGTAGGCCAGGCCGATCAGTTCGATGATATCACGATGCTGTCCTTTGACTATGACGGATCGGAATCGGAAAGACTGAAGAATGCACAGAAGGATGTTTAGATCAATCAGATATCAGGAGGAAAAAGAACATGGCTGAGAAACGGTTTGAAGCACTGGGAAAGAATCTGGAGCCGGTAATCGGCTTTCTGGAGGAGAATCTGGAAAGCCTTGACTGCCCGTTTAAGGAGCAGCAGCAGATCTGCATTGCAGTAGAGGAGCTTTTTGTTAATATTGTAAACTATGCCTATCCGGAATATGCAGGCCCCGCAGATCTTGTGATCCGGGAACTGCCGGATCGGGTGATCGAGGTGATCCTGCGCGACAGCGGGGTTCCCTTCAATCCCCTGGAGCAGAAGGATCCGGATGTTACGCTGAAGGCCGAGGACCGGCAGATCGGCGGGCTGGGGATCTATATGGTCAAGAAGAGCATGGACGAGGTGACCTACCATTTTGAGAACGGTCAGAATGTCCTGACACTGCGCAAGAAGATAGGAAAATAGGAAAGAGAGAATGTCCTGACACTGCGCAGAAAAACAGGAAAATAAGGAAAACAGAGAATTAAGAAAGACAGGAAAAATCCGGACGAAAACAAGGGAAAAGGAGCGCAAGTATGGAAATAAAGGCAGCCGTTCATGCATCAATGGAAATATGGGGGGCACTTTTCTGCCTGGCAGCCTTCGTGGGGCTGTGTCTGAGCGGCGAGTTCCGGGAAAAGCAGGATAAGCTTCTGGGCAGTCTTCTGCTGACGGACTCCCTGCAGTTGATCTTTGACTCCCTTGCCTGGCTGTTTCGGGGAAACGTGACCCAGACCGGCCTTTATCTGACCCGCATCAGCAATTATATGGTATATGTGACCAATTTTGTGCTCCTGTATCTGTTTACGGTCTATGCACTGGGATATGTAGAGGAAGATGAACGCTATCTTCAGGAAATAGAAAAATATAAGCATTTTATCCTGGGACTGTCCCTGATTGCGGTTTTTATCCTGACTCTGGGGCAGTATACGGATCTGTTTTATGGATTTACACCCGAAAATAACTATTACCGGGGAGCCTACTGGTGGCTGCTGCAGGGGATCGGGATCTTTGGCATGGCGATGGATGCGGTCTTGCTTCTGGTCTACCGGAAACGGATCCGGAGGGATATGTATCTCTGCTTTATCAGCTATTTGCTGTTTCCCTTTGCGGCAACGGTGCTCCAGACCTGGATCTACGGATTTTCTCTGATGAATATGGCCATCACCATTTCGCTGATGGCCATGTACATCATCTCCCGGATGATCCAGTATAAGGAGCTTCAGAAAAATCTGCTGGACTTAAGTGAGATGCGCATCCGCATTGCTGTCTCCCAGATCAGCCCTCATTTTCTCTTTAATGCGCTGACCACCATCAAGTATCTGTGCCTTACGGACCCGAAGCACGCGGCAAAGGCCGTGGATGAGCTGGCTATGTATTTTCGAGGCAATCTGGATGCCATGACCTCCCAGGAGACGATCCCCTTTGAAAAGGAGCTGCTCCACGTGCAGCATTATCTTACCCTGGAAAAGGTTCGTTTTGAGGACCGCATCGAGATCCAATGGGATATCCGGGAAAAGAATTTCTTTCTTCCTGCCCTGACGCTCCAGCCCATGGTGGAAAATGCAGTGAAGCACGGGATCCTGAAGCATTCCCGGGGCGGAACGGTGACAATCCGCTCTGAACGCACCGAAGACGGCTACCGCGTGTCCGTGCTGGATGACGGTGTCGGCTTTGACCCGTCCAGGCTTCCGGATGATGGCCGCAGTCATGTCGGGATCGCCAATGTCCGGGAGCGTCTGCAGCAGATGTGCGGAGGAACACTGGAGATCCTCAGCGAAAAAGGAAAGGGAACAGAATGCAGGATCTGGATCCCGAGGGAAGGAAAGAAAGCATGACCTATTTATTAGTGGATGACGAGAAAATGAGTCTGGAGCTTTTAAAGGCAGAACTGAGCTCCGTGGTGGAGGGAGAGACCATTGCAGGCTTTCAGGATCCGAACAAAGCCTATGACTATGCAAAGGAGCATACCTGTGATGTGGCCTTTCTGGACATTGAAATGCCTGAGATCAACGGGATCACGCTCGGGAAAATGTTAAAGGAGATCAATCCCCAGATCAATCTGATCTATGTGACGGCCTACAGCAATTACGGGATGGAGGCCTTCAGCCTTCACGCCAGCGGGTATGTATTAAAGCCGGTGACGGCAGATGCCATCCGGCGGGAATTAAAAGAGATCCGCTATCCGAAAATGCCGGCAAAGAACCAGAAAAGACTCCGTGCCGTCACCTTCGGCCAGTTTGATCTGCTGTTAGACGGAGAACCGGTGCGCTTCGGAAGAGCAAAATCCAAGGAGCTTCTGGCCTATCTGATCCACAAAAGGGGGGGAGGACTGAACAGAAAAGAGCTGGCAGCGGTCCTCTTTGAGGATGCGGAATATTCCAGAACGGTGCAGGATTATGTTTCCAAGATCGTGCGGGAGCTGGAAAATTCCCTGAAAAAAGCAGGGATCGAAGGACTTCTGATCCACGACCATAATCTTTATTTTGTAAATACAGAGCTGTTCAGCTGCGATGCCTACGAATTTGATGACAATGACCCGGCTGCGGTAAATGCCTACCGGGGAGAGTATATGGCGCAGTATAGCTGGGCAGAGGGCATGTGGTACGACCGCTGGTTTGATGAGAATTAATACAGGAAGCTGACACGTCACCTGACGGTGACACCACCATGACGGAAAGTCGTGAAAGGAGACGTCTTTATGAGATATACAGTGCCAACCAGAAATGAGGACCAGAAAACCGAGAGCAGCCGTATCCTCCATGCGGCTGCATCCGAGAAAGAGCTCCGCCGCATTCAGCAGGCGCTGGATTGGATGATCGGCTGTGCAGACGGCACCAACCGCTACGATGAGAACAGAAGCTACCGACAGCTCTATGATATCAGTAAATCCCTTGGTATCACAGGGAGAAGGAAAGAATCCGACATGTATCCGAGGGACGCCCGCAGTGAGGCTGACTTCAAAGAGGAACTGAATAATTTATGGAGGATCCTGCAGGTATATGCCGAGGAAAAAACGCCCTCTCTGCCGGATGCCTATCAGAAATATATAAAAAACCGTGACAAATATGAGAACGCATTCCGGGCCCATGACAGAAAGCTGAGGCAGCAGCGGCTGGCTGAGGGACTGCCGGAGCCGGAGCCTATCGATGAAGACCTGCCGATGGCACTGGATGAGGAAAACGAAGAAGAGCTCGAGCAGGGACCGCTTCTGGCAGACGAAAAATCCCCCTACGCCCACCTGATCAAGGGCAGTGTTTACAGTGAACTGCATGATCTGTATAAGGGCCTGAAGCCGCAGCTCCGCCCCCAAAGCAATCTGTCTGACCGTCTGCTTCAGGAGAGTATGGAACAGCTTTTATCCAAAATGCAGCTCCATTATCTGCGCCGTAATCAAATGGGAAATATGCTCCCCATGACGAAGGACGAGCGCCGGGAGATCACAGAGCTTTACCAGACCTGCCTGAGAGACTGTCAGAGGCTTTCGGATAAGCTTAAGAAAAAACCGGAATACAAGAAACTGAACTCCCTGCTGACCACGAATGAACAGCAGTTAAGGTATTTTCCCAAGGAGGAGCTTCCTCCTCTGGCCGATGTAATCCGGAGTCAGAACACCCCCACCATCAACCTGGTCGCTCAGGAAAAGGAAACCATCGGCAGAGCCAGCAGCAGCCGTGAAGCAGTGGAATATACGGACGCAGACGGAAATATCCGCCGCGGCTTTTTCACACCGGAACGGAAACTGGAAAATGCAGATGCCGAACTGGACGGAATCATTGATAAATATGAAAGACAGTATCCGAAATATTCGGAATATTTCAAAAAGATAAAGGACAGAAAAAACAATCCGGAATTTCAGATCATGCTGGATGGCACCAGAGACTATTATATATTCGGACATGACGTCATGGAGCCGATCAAGCCCTATTTTGGAGAGAAAAGCTGGATCAGCCAGCAGGATAAGGCGGATCCGGGTTTTGTGAATGATGTGCTGATCCCCATGATCACGGAGCTGGCAAGAAGCAACAATACGCAGGGGCTTTTAAGAAACTCCGGCTTTGAGACGAATGATCTTCTGGCAGAAAGAGCCAATGCAATGGGAGATGTGGCCCGCTTCCTGGGATATCCGGAGCTTCTGGTGGGCACCCAGATGGTAACCGTAAAGCGCGGAGACCGGACCGAAACAGGAGTTATGATGGAGCCGGCAGGAAAGGACCTGGTGGATCCTACAAAGATGACAAAGGATCACCCCTTCTACAACCTGAAAACCTCCGATTTTAATAATTCCAAATTCCTTGCCTCTCTGGCAGACCTTCAGATCCTGGATTATCTGTGTGCCAACACGGACCGCCATGCCAAGAACTTCTTCCTCAAAATGGATCTGAATGATCCGGAGAAGCCAAAGCTTCTGGGAGTACAGGGAATTGATAACGATAATTCCTTCGGAGGCTTGAACGAGGGAGGCATATTCAAGCTGGCCAAGGGCAGCAACCTGAAGATCATCACTCCGAAAATGGCAGCCGCCGTGTCCGCTATGACCCAGGAGCAGTTTCAGGATATCCTAAAGCCCTATCATCTGACCAGTGCGGAGATGGAAGCGGCCAGAGAACGCCTGATGGATCTTCAGGACATGATCAAACAGGGTAAGAAGCAGAAAAGCGCCCCCTTCCGACAGAAAGAGGGAAATGTCCCAGGCTATGACCTGGTGAATGCAGAGGGAGCGATCCACATCATGAAGAAGGATGAGTGGAAAAAGCTTACCCTGGATACCCTTCTTCCGAAAAACAACGAAGAAAAGAACATATTCAATTTTGCCAATACACATCGCAGGCTCATCGTAGAAAAAGAAAACAATGAGAAGCTCCATCAGGATTTGCTTGATTCTCTGAAAAAAGCCAAGACTCAGGCAGACAAAGCGGAACATGTGAGGATGTGGAATGCAACCTACCGGGATCGCAAGGTAGATGCAGAAGGACAATTCCTGGAACCGGAACAGAAAGAAAAGGAGCCGGAACCGCTGCGTTTTACAAAGCAGGCCGATCATGTAGATTATCAAAAGCTTGCCGCGATGCAGAAAAAAGAGCTTGAAGGTCTTGAACAGATGCTGGGACAGTTCAATGCTGCCAAGGGAAGTGCAAATGACGCAAACCGTAGTAAGAAATTTAAAGCCATGCGTACAGCCTTAGTGGAGCTGATGGACGAATACCGCACGATGCGCAACAACGATCCGGATGAGATCCGGCTCGACGGTCTGGATGAGGAGGAGCTGAGAAGGCAGAAGACGAGAAAAATGCTGCGGGAAAAGAAACGCGATAAAAACCTGAGAAACAGCTATGAAAAGATCGAGGCGAAACGTCAGACCCTGAAAAAGGCCGTTGATTCCTATCTGAACATTTACCACTGGAAGCTTAAGCCCTCTGAGAACAACCGCAAGAGGATCGATACGGCAAAGCAGCTTTCGGACCTGATCATGGATGCGCCGTCCAGCGGGCAGTTTTATAAGAGCAGCAAGGCTCTGGAGAAAAGCATACGGGAAAAAACGAAGGAGGATTACCAGGCACAGGGGCGTTATCTCACCAATCAGATCCACAGTATGATGCAGAATACCCTGCATGATAACGTATATGCACTGAAAACAAATGATCCTTTACGGAAACAGGGGATCCAGGCAATCAAAGCTCACGAACGCCTGTGGAACTACAGTCAAAGTAAGGTATCGGAGGAGTCGGCAGGTCTGAAGAATACAAACACGGTGTGGGATGAACCGGTAGATTTGAAGGTGCCGGATAAAAATGAAAAAGAAAAACTCTCCTGGAAAGAACTTCTGGAAACAGCAAACAGGGAGAAAAATCAGGAGAAGCCGGATAAGGATCAGCTCCGCACAGATCTGGAAACCATCCAGACCTATGCCGAAAACTCTGGTTTCAATCTTGGCACCTCCATCGGATCGATTCTGGAGAAGGGTGAGATCACACCGAGGGAGGTCGGCGCAGTACTGAGCAGTCTCCTTGTCAGCGGCTCCCAGATGGCTAAGGAACGGAAGGAAGCTGCAAAGGTGAATGCAATGGAACACGCAAATGACATCAACATTGTGATAAAGAAAGGATAATACGGGAGTACAGGATCATGAAAAAGAAAAAATGGATCATTCTGGGAATGGCAGTCCTTTTGGGGACTGCCCCCATTTCTGCCTGCCATAGTGCAGATCAGCAGACCCGGGAGGAAAATAAGGAATCAGAGGAAGCGGGCAGTACCGGTCAGAACGGGGAGGAAATCCATATTGTGACAGACAACAGTACCGATTCCTCTGAGGCAGAAGAAAAGAAGGAGGATCCGTCCAAAGAAAACGCATCGGAGGGATCGGCAGAGCTTTTTCAGGAGCTCTCTAAGTGGAATTTTGAATTTTCCAGCGGTGCCGGTGCCTGGTCAACGGAATTAAAGATCGAGGCCGACGGCAGCTTTACCGGCTCTTACCATGATTCCGATATGGGAACTACAGGAAAGGACTATCCGGACGGAACCGTATATTTGTGTGACTTCTCCGGAAAGCTCGCACCGGCCGAAAAGATCAATGATTATACCTATAAGACAAGGCTGGAGAAGCTGGAATGCAAGGAAAAGGAAGGAAAAGAAGAGCTGGCGGACGGCATGAAGTTTGTATACAGCACCCCCTACGGACTTGCAGAGGCAGAGGATATTTACATTTATATCAAGGGCGCACCTGCAGACAAGCTGCCACAGGAATACCGGGATTGGGTCACCTTCCCCTTAGACGGTGCAAAGACACTTCCGTTTTACGGACTTTACAATGAAAAAGAGGAGCTGGGCTTTTACAGTTGGGATGCTTCCGATCTGGACGATTCGGGAAGCGGTATTACTGCAGATGTCGGTCTGGGAAGCAGTGCAGAGGACAGTGCTGCAGCCTCCGGGACAGTTACCCCGGAGACGGGTTCTGACTCCATGGACGGAATCATGGATACCCTGAATAAGACCGCAAAGCTGGAGGAGCGTCTGCAAAAAGAAAACATGACCCAGGAGGAGATGAATGAGCTGAGCGATGAGCTGTATAAAGCCTGGGATGCCCAGTTAAACATCACCTGGAAGCAGTTGAAACGGACACTGGATGCGGATACCATGGAAGCCATCACAAAGGAACAGCGGGAATGGCTGAAGGAACGGGACAAGAAGATAGAAGAAGCAGGAAAGGGCTATGAGGGCGGCAGCGTCCAGTCCATGCTCATAAGCTCAGAGGGAGCAGAGCTTACAAAAACCCGTGTTTATGAGCTCTTTGAATATCTGAGATAGGGAGTGTGAAATAAATAAAAGATTTTTTCTGAAAAAACGGAATTTCGGGCCGTTCTTGTCCCACATTTGTCCCATATGCGATGCTAGAATAAAGGCAGATCAGAAAAATTAATGGATTTTTGCACGTGACTGGGAAGGTACTGAACAGTTACGAAATATGTAACATGGGGGAAGAAATATGCCGAGAAATATTGTTGAAGATACAGAAAAACTCCAGAAGTTAAAAAATACCGCCGTCGCATGTCTCACAGGTGCGGCAACGCCGGTTCAGATGGATCTTTTTTTGGATGAATTAAAGACGATGAAAACGGCTTATGACCTGGAGGAGCTTACCGGTCCGTCTAAAACAGCCTACGAAGAGCTGCTGGAAACCCTGAGGGCACCGGAAGCCGAGACAGAGCTCCATAAAGAGATCAAAAAACGTGCCATGAACGCATTTTCCAATATGGCAGGTAAGCTGGACAGCGATGCGGCCTTTGATGCCGGTTACTACAGCGACCTCTATGAACTCGTCTCGAATGAAGACAGGATCAAGGCAGAACGCACCGGCTATGTGCAGAAAAAATGGGCGGAGGATCAGTGTAACCAGGATCTGCGCAAGGCGATTGAAGCTTATGACCAGGAGGCGCTGGATCAGGCCAAAAGAGACAGAGAGGAAAACGGCTATACCGAGGTAAGAAATCAGCTCCGGGAGGAAGGCTTTGAGAAGGGAAAACTCTTTCAGTCCTGTACAGAGGTTTTAAAGTATCTGGCAGAAAACAGAAAGAAAGCGGATAAGACAGAATACGAACGGGACAAGCTTGCCCGGATCGAGGATCTGAGGAATTCTCATCTGTTCGTTCCCTATATGAAGGTTGTATATGATATCAATAAGGATAAAGACAAGATCCTTTATGATGATAAAAATATGCAGGAAGCACTGGAACAGTCCAAAAAGGCTGCAGAACAGGCAAAACGGGCAGAAAAGGAAGAAAAAACCGCCGACTTTATCAAACACAGAGACGAGCATGTGACCGATGTCATGAAGCAGTTCAGGGACTTCGAAGTGCTCAAGGTGCGGCTCAGGGTTCTGGATACGGGGAAAAAGTCCGACCTGTTTGATCAGATGCTTGGTCAGATAAAAAAGTTTGATGACGCCAAAAAAAGGGGTGGATGGGACAATCAGGAGAGCTACAAAAAGGATTGTCTGTATGAAAACAGATATGTGCATTATAGGAACCAGTTCAAGGATATCATGCCGAAGCTGGATGACTATATTCATAATCAGCAGCGCAGGTTTTTCCGTGGCAGACTTGGAAAACAGCGGCTGGAGGCAGCCCAGCAGATGAGAGATCTGCTGGAACAGATGTCGGAAGGAATGAAGAGCTTTAAAGACTACAGAGATGCACATAAAGTGGAACTGATCGCAGTCATGGAGGATATGGACCTGAATGCGAAGGCAGTGAAAACAACAAATGTGCTGCACAAGCTGTATAAAGAGCCGGAAGCGCCTGCTATGCAGCCTGCTTTGCAGCCAGCAGCAAGGCAGGACGTGCCTGGCGTGAAAAAGATGGTAGCTCCCCGGACGTTCCAGAAAGCCACATTCAGGCTTGACAAGCTGTACAAGCCGATGGAGAAGGAAGACCGGAAACCGGCAGCTCCGTCTCGGAAAAGAAGCAACAGTATCTCGTATTTCCCGGCCCATCATGCGAAAAGAGCCCGGAGTAAGAGTGTAGTACTTCAGAGTCCGGGACTGAAGAAGACAGAATGGAAGCATGCCGATCAGAAAAAGCTGGAAGCACATAAGACAGCATCAGTGAAGAAAAAAACAGCACCGGTTTCGAGAAAGAGCGGTGTAAAGAAGGCTGGTGTCGCGAAGAGCGGTGCAGCGAAGCGCAGTGTAACGAAGCGCAGTGCAGCGAAGTCTGGTGCAGCGAAAAGCAGTGCAGAGAAGAACAGTGCAGAGAAGCACAGTGTATCGAAGAATCTCTCTGCGGAAACCGGAACGCGTCAGCCCTCCTCCTACAGCAGCGGATTCAGCATTTCACATGGTCCCGCAATTGAATATACGAAAAACGGTTCGCTGAATGTGGTGGAAAGACAAACGGAGGTGAAGGCGGAAAAGCCGGTTCCGAATAAAAAGGTAAGAGAACGCACTTCCTTTGCCAAGCTTTGCAAAGAAATGGAACTTCCGGAGGGAGCAGGACAAAGACGTTTCCGCGAGGCAGAGGATTACGAGATGCGCAAACGCTCGAGGCTGCAGCTGGATCCTCCTGTTATGAAAAAGTAAGGTTGTTACGCCGGACGAATCGGAAGCTGTTATGAAAAAGGAATATCATTCACATTGGACCGGACCGAAGTTATTCTGCACGGATTGACACATCCGCTCTGCCGTGCTAGAATGAACTCCATACAGATCCAAAACAAAGGCGTTTTGCTATCAGGCAGAGCGCCTTTTTGTGTACTGAGAGGAGGAAGGTTATGAAAGAGCTGATCGAACATACAGATCATGTCAATGAACTGCTGGCGAGATACGGCGTAAAATTCGGCATTTATAAAAATAACGTATTCAAAGAGCAGTTATTCCCCTTTGATGCGATCCCCCGCATCATCGGACATGAGGAGTTTGCGGTCCTTGAAAAAGGCCTGAAGCAGAGGGTAAAGGCATTAAATCTGTTTTTAAAGGATATTTACAGCAAAAAACAGATCGTAAAGGATGCTGTGATCCCGGAGGAATTCATTTTCATTTCCAGCGGTTATATGGCTGAGTGCGAGGGAGTGACCCCGCCAAAGGACATCTATTCCCACATTTCCGGCATTGATCTGGTAAAGGGAAAGAATGATGAGTGGTATATCCTGGAGGATAACCTTCGGGTTCCATCCGGAGCCTCCTATCCCATGATCGCAAGAGAATTATGCAGGCGGTGCTCACCGGAGACCTTTAAGAAAACAAAGCTGGAGAATAACCGCAATTATGCGCAGCTTCTCCGCGAGACCATGGACTATGTCAATACAGGCGGACACAATGTGATCCTGACTCCGGGCCGGTATAATGCGGCCTACTTTGAGCATTCTTATCTGGCGGAAAAAACCGGGGCCTATCTGGTGAACGGGTCTGAGCTGGTTGTGGAGAATGACCGGCTGTACTATGTGACGGCGGCAGGAAAGAAGGAGTCGGTGGGCGCTGTTTACCGCAGGATATCCGATGAATATCTGGATCCGATGAACTTCAATCCGGCCTCCCTCATCGGCATCCCTCATATCTATGACGTATTCCGCAAGGGAAATGTCGCCCTGTTAAATGCACCGGGAAATGGTGTGGCAGATGATAAGGGAATCTATTATTTTGTACCGAAGATGATCCGGTATTATCTGGGAGAAG
>CAVIRL010000053.1:0-16492 GCA_963645005.1 Prevotella sp. P5-108 | reverse complement strand
AATCCACACCGTCCGGCACTACCATAGCTGCCAGGCCCGGCTCCTTCACCGCCTCCACCTTAGCATGGGGAATCGCGATTCCGCCGCCGATTCCGGTGCTTCCCAGGGCTTCCCGCGCCAGGATTCCTTCCTTATAACCGGCCTTGTCCTTTAAGCGCCCTCCGGCATCCATGAGATCTACCAGATAGTCAATAGCTTCTTCTTTTGTCGAAACAGACACCTGCAGTCCAATGCTTTCTTTTTTCAGAAGTTCTGTAATACGCATGGTTTCATCCCCCTATTTTTCATTTAACTGCGCGAATAGTTCCATAATCAGTTCCCGGCTGCCGATTCCGTAAGAAAAGGCAGTTGCTCCGCCGCTGGCCGTTCCCAGCCTTAAGGCATAGCCATAATCCCCGGTCTTTAAATATCCGGCCAGAAACCCGGCCACCATGGAATCTCCGGCTCCCACCGAGTTCACCACGGTTCCGCGGCAGACACCCTCTTCATAGATTTCCCCGTTTTCTGTCAGAAGAAGGGCTCCGTCCCCCGCCATGGACACCAGAACATTGCGCGCTCCCCGCGCCTGAAGCTCCTTTGCGGCATCCAGAATTTCTTCCTTTGTTTTCAGGCTTCTGCCGGTCATGGCTTCCAGTTCGTGATTGTTGGGCTTGATCAGAAACGGATGCAGCGGAAGCACCTCCAGCAGAAGCTGCTTCTCCGCGTCCACCACGATCTGAATGCCCCGGCCGGAAAGCCGCTCCATGATCTCCTTATAAATGCTATTTCCGATGCTGGACGGAATACTTCCGGAAAGCACCAGCACATCTCCCGCCTTTAGTTCATCCAGCTGCTCCAACAGCAGCGCCACATGCTTTTCGGTGATGCAGGGGCCCATGCCGTTGATCTCGGTCTCTTCATCGGATCTCATCTTCACGTTAATGCGGGACAGCCCTTCCTTCACGCGAATGAAATCCGAATGAAATCCGGCCTTCTGGCACCGGCGGACGATCTCCTCACCGGTAAAACCGGCCACAAATCCGAGTGCCGTGCTCTCATAGCCAAGATTGGCAAGCAGCGTCGATACATTGATGCCCTTTCCGCCGCATACCATGGTTTCTTCCTTTGTGCGGTTGATCTGGCCTGGTACAAAATGATCCACAGCGATCACATAGTCCAGAGCCGGATTAAAGGTTACTGTGTAAATCATATGTCATCTCTCCTCAGTTTTAAGAAAATTTATTTCTTATCGTTGTGTTTATCATAATATGATTTCCCATTTTCGTCAATAGTGTTTTCTGCGAAACTCCTTTTCACGACAATTTTCGGCATTTCACACAAAAAGATGGTCTGTCAAACCGGCAGGACCATCCTTCTTTTGTGAAAACTATCTATGTTATTCTTTCCGTTTTTCCATCTGTTTATCCGCGGAAATTGCTTTTTCATGACGCCGCACGTGAGCAGCCGCTTCCGGCATACCTGCCATCAGCAGCAGATACAGGATTTCTATAACCGCAGTAGCTGCAACCCTGGAAAACCAGAATTCCTCGGTAAAGAGCTTTTCCCTGGTGGCCGTGATGATCCGGTAGTCTGCCATCTGCGCCAGCGGCGATTCCGGGTTGTTTGTGATCAGGACCACTGCTGCTCCGTTTTCTCTGGCTCCCTGCGCAAGGATCTGCAGACGATTCGAGGTACCGGAGTTCGAGATAATCAGAACCACATCCTCCGGCCCCAGATTAAATGCATAGGCTGTCTGGGCTTCCCAGATGGTACCGGCCACTGCCGTGATTCCAAGCTGGCTGAATTTAAACGCCCCGTCCAGGGCTACCGGAAGCGTATTGCCAACTGCGGCCAGCTGGACGATCCGTGCGTGCTCAAGCTTCTTGAGGATCGCCTCCAGATTGTCGATATCCATCATCCGGACTGTTTCCGTCAGTTCAGCCACCTTGTTGGCCAGAATATTCTTTAACGACTGGGCCAGATCATGGCGGTCAATCTCATTGGTAACATCCTGCTCCTGGTGTTCTTCCTCCAGTAACTCCCGGGTCAGTGCCAGCTTCAGGTCCTGAAATCCCTTAAATCCGCAGCGTCGGCAGAACCGGGACACGGTGGCATCGCTGGTCTGGCTGGCCTTTGCCAGCTCTCCTACCGTCATGCCGGCTGCCTCAGCTTTATGCTCCATCAGAAAATCCGCAATCTTTTTTTCCGCCTCAAAAAAGCTGTCGTAGGCTGAACAGATCACGGAGGTTGCGTTTCGTGCTTCACTCATTCCGTCCACTTCCAATTTCGTGTAAATTTTTTTCTTAGCTATCACTATACCATATCTCACGGAAAATGAAAACGGAAAATGCCTGCAGCCGCTTATCTTTCAGCAGCCGCAGGCATTTTATATGGGGGTATGTCAAATATTGGACTATCAGGCTTATTTCAGCTTGTCAATGGTCTCTAACAGATAATCTGTGAACTCTGCTGCACTTGCGCCATCTACATCGGTGGTAACCACTTTCTTGCGCTCGGTGATGGTGCAGACATCCAGAGCCTTCTCCAGGATCTCCTTGCGGTCTGCGTAGCCGATATGTGCCATCAGCATGCCTGCCGCGCGGATCAGAGAACACGGATCTGCATAATCGCCTCTTCCGTGGTTGATCAGGAACGGAGCGGTTCCGTGAATGGCCTCGAACATGGCGTATTTGTTGCCCAGGTTAGAGGAAGAAGCGGTTCCCAGACCTCCCTGATGCTCTGCAGCCACGTCGGTGACGATATCGCCGTACAGGTTCGGCAGAACCACAACCTCGATGCCCTTGTTGAACTCCGGATCCAGCATCTTTGCGCACATTGCGTCAACCAGACGCTCCTGAATCTCGATTTCCGGATATTCCTCGCCGACCTTGCGGACAGCCTTGATGAAGTTGCCGTCAGCCAGCTTTACGATGTTTGCCTTGGTTACGATGGTCACGTTCTTCTTGCCATTCTTTCTTGCGAACTCGAATGCGGCTCTTGCGATGCGCTCGCTTCCCTGTTTGGTCTGCACCTTAAAGTCAACAGCCAGGTCATCATCTACCTGAATGCCCTTGTTGCCCCAGATATACTCACCCTCAATGTTCTCACGGAAGAAGGTCCAGTCAATGTTCTTCTCCGGGATCTTGATTGGGCGGACCGCTGCGAACAGCTCCAGACCGCGGCGCAACAGGCTGTTTGCGGATACCAGGTTCGGCCACGGCTCACCGGCACGCGGGGTAACCATCGGTCCTTTGATCAGGACGTTGCATTTCTTGATCTCTTCAAATACATCCTCCGGAAGGCTCTGCAGCTTAGCGGCACGGTTTTCAATGGTCATACCCTCGATCTCGCGGATCTCGATGCGGCCGCTTGCGATCTCCGGTGCCAGTAAGTCGTTCAGGACACGAAGTGCCTGCTTCATGATGATCGGGCCAATGCCATCACCCGGAAGTACGCCGATGACGATCTTCTCCAGCTTGTCAAAATCAGTTACTTCGTTGTCTGCCTTCATGCGCTCAATACGCTCAAACTCAGACTGGATCAGCTCACCGAACTTTTCCTGTGCGACCTTTACATTCTCTACATTCTTCTCCATGATTTACCCTCCATGCATGTGATGTGTATTTTCTTCTTTGTTATGTTCTTATCTTAACATAAGGGTCTGCATAGGTAAAATACATAATTCCGCATATCTCATATAGGAATTTTGCATGATGTGTGGTACACTCATGATAGAAAGAAAACAGCCACGGAGCACGGCCGTCTGTCGCGAAACAGTGCCGTGTCATCCCGGAACACCCGGAGGTTCCCACATATGACACAGAATGAACTCCTTTATATCTTAACTATTGCAGAACACGGAAATATCACCAGGGCTGCCCAGGAGCTTTTCATCTCCCAGCCCTCCTTAAGTGAATCCTTAAACAAAGTGGAACGTGAATTTGGCAAAAGCATTTTCGACCGCACCCAGGAGGGCCTGGTTCCCACTGCCTTCGGGCTGCGCTACCTGAATACCGCCGGAAGGATCCTGGACCGCTTGAAACACCTGGAAGCCGATCTGGATGAATACCGGCAGATGCGCCGCGGAAAGCTCACCTTCGGCATCCCCATGAACCTTGGCACCTACCTGCTGCCCAGAATCCTGCCCGCCTTTCAGGAGCTCTACCCGGACATCACCGTACAGTTTAAGGAAAACAACTCCACCGAACTGGACAAGCTCATGCTGTCCGGCAAGCTGGACTTTTCCGTCATGCACTATGAGACCCCCAACGAGGCCATCCACTATGAGCTTCTGGCAGTCGATGATTTTTACCTGGTCATGCCCCTTGCCCTGGCGCGGAAATACAACTTTCCGGAATACCGCCCCTTAAGCATCTACGACCTAAAAGCACTGGAAAAGGAGCCCTTCCTCATGGTAGCCAGCAGACAGAAGCTGCGTCAGGTGGCGGATTCCATTCTGGAGCAGCTTTCCATTAAGCCGGACATCCGCTATACCACCAAAAACATGGAGACGGCCAAGCGCCTGGCCGCTGCCGGCATGGGCATCACCTTCCTGCCCCACTCCTACTTAAATCTCTTTTCCGGCGTGGAAAACCTGGCCTGCTATCCGCTGGATCCGGCCCTGCGGGCATCCTGGAAGCTGGTCATCGGCTATCCCGACAGCCGCCTGCTCTCCCGGTGCGCCAAAGAATTTATCTCCTTCTTAAAACAGAAAATGCAGCCTGATGAAGCATAACACTTCATCGGCTGCATTTTTACCTGCTATGCATATCGAGGAGGCGCCGGTGACGCGTCCGCTGATCCTCTGCGCAGACTCAGCCTTCTGCTGACTGCTTCAGCTCATCATACATGGCCAGGATCTCATCGGCGGCCTGCAGATAAACCTCTCCCTCCGGAGTCGGCCTGAGGCCCTCCGGAGTCCGCTTAAACAGAATAATGTCCATCTCCTCCTCCACCCGGTGCACGGCACGGCTTAAGGACGAAGGATTTTTCTGCAGCAGCGCGGCTGCCTTCTGGACACTTCCCGCCTCCGCAATGCATTTCATATACCGCAATTCTTTCTCATTCATACTGCTCTCCCGGATCCGTTAGTTATCCGATCTGGAAAAGGCATTCTTCATCTGGCTGCTCAGTTCAAACAGCACCTTATCCAGCGTGTCTGCTGTCTTCTTCCTTAACATGTCCGCGATCTCCCGGTTTGCGTCCTCCCGCAGGATCCGGCGCTCCTCCGGATCCTTTGCGTCTTCCATCAGCGCATCATACTTATGCAGGATCGCATAGGCGTCGGACTGGACGGCCAGCTGGTAACGCTCCACATGGACGATGGATTTTCCGTAGGAAGCATCGGTCATAGCCGCAATGAGGCGGCTGTTCCAGTAAAAGTTATCGGTGGAAACTGCTTTCGTGGTGTTGGCCAGGTAATCCGGTGTCTCAGAGATCCGCGCATAGAACGGCACCAGCACATTGAAGGCGTTGGAGGCAAAGGCCAGCCACTGGATTACGGCTGCGTCCTCCGGCTCATCCGGACGCATCTGGATGACTGACACAAAATCATTGCGGTTGATGCCGACTGCCCGGTATTTGCCCCGCTCTGAAAG
Source organism: Prevotella sp. P5-108 (assembly GCA_963645005.1). Classification (GTDB taxonomy): domain Bacteria; phylum Bacillota; class Clostridia; order Lachnospirales; family Lachnospiraceae; genus Brotaphodocola. Next base: position 10,916 of record CAVIRL010000053.1, on the reverse strand, counting down.
ATCACCACGGCTGGTATACGGATCATACGGGGTTCCCTGATAATGAGTGGAAAGCACGTACTTCACATCCTCCACCGTCAGTTTCTTCTCCGGCACCAGGCTCCACGGAATATCATCCGACTCCGGGCCATAGTCTGCGTCCACGCCATCCCAGACGAAGGTGTGCGGATTCAGGCAGCGCTCGATGTACCAGGCACGGGGCGTATTGTATACATGATCAGAATCCGTATGGCTGCCGAAGGCATCCCGCGGAGAGAACACACTCTCCTTATCCAGGCGCAGATCCAGATGATTACATTCGATAAATTCTTTCAGATCTGCAGAACAAAGATGCTCCTTCTGTTCGCCAAAGGCATCCTCCAGATCAAATTCATCCATGCCGAACTGGTTTGGCATTACCACATACCGGTCATCCGGAACCCGCTTCGCGATCCAGTGATGGCCGCCAATGGTCTCCAGCCACCAGATCTCATCCCGGTCCTGGAAGGCAATGCCGTTCTTCTCATAGGTTCCGCAGGTTTCCAGCAGGCTTCCCAGACGCAGAACGCCCTCTCTTGCACTGTTTATGTAGGGAAGCACCAGATAGACGATATCCTCCTCTCCAATTCCGCCCGGCACCTCGTCTTTTCCATCTTCCGCAGGCTGATACTCCACCAGTGGATCTGCTCCCAGCACCCGGGGATTGGAGGTGATGGTCTCGGTGGCTGTCATGGCCACGTTCTTCTCATTTACGCCGCTGGCCGCCCAGATGCCTTTTCCCGCCACCGCGTTCGGCACCGCCGTAAACCGGTAAGGATGCTCCGGAAGCTCCACCTCCACATGGGACAGCACGGAACGGTACGTCCGCTTCTGTTCCTCCGGGTGGATCACCACAAATTTTTTCGGCGTAAAATGACCGGAACCGGAATCATCGTTCCGGGCGATCATGGTGGAGCCGTCATAAGATGCATGTTTTCCTACAAGAATCGTTGTACAAGCCATGTTTGTTTCCTCCTGATGTCACATTTTGCCTGCCAGCCCATATTTTCTTACGGTCAGCGCAGCAAGTGCGCAGACCTGCTGAACAGTTACTTTCTATGTAACATCTTACCTCAGGATACCGGAAAAAACAATCCGGAAATCCCGAAGGCCATGCCGGATAATGGCTGCGTAAACAAGCCATTTTTTACCGGATCAGGTCTCTCCGGCTGATATAGTGGGTGTGTAAGAGCTCATGAGATCTTTCGCTCAGCGGCTCTCCCAGAAATTCTTTGTAGATCTGCTGTACATACGGGTTCTCATGGGATTTGCGGATTGGAAGGTTCCGGTCCTCCTGATAAATGGCATCACGTCTGGCCGCAAGCTTCTTCCAGGTGGTCGGCGCATTTCCGCCGCCTCCGATACAGCCGCCCGGACAGCTCATAACCTCAATGAAGTGATAGTCCGCCTTTCCTTCCCGCACCAGCTCCAGCATCTTTTTCGCATTGGCCAGTCCGTGGACGATCGCTACCTTTACCGTCAGATCACCGATCTGCAGGGACGCCTCGCGGATGCCCTCAAATCCCCGCACTGCCGTAAACTCCAGGCGCTCCTCTAAGGAATTGCCGGTCACCACCTCATACACGGTACGCAGCGCTGCCTCCATCACGCCTCCGGTAATGCCGAAGATCTGGGCCGCACCGCTTCCAAGGCCAAAGGGAACATCAAACTCCGCGTCCTCCAGGTTATCAAAGTCAATTCCTGCAGCGCGGATCATCTTCGCCAGTTCCATCACCGTGATAACAATATCCACATCGTCCTTCATCTCCGGGCGCTTGCACTCAAACTTTTTAGCGGTACACGGCATGACGGACACGCTGCAGATTTCCTCCCGCTTCAGTCCCTCTTTCTCGGCAAAATAAGTCTTTATGACGCTTCCGAACATCTGCTGCGGAGATTTCGCGGTGGAGAGATGCGGCAGAAGCTCCGGTCCGTAGGTCTCACAGTACTTCACCCAGGCCGGACAGCAGGAGGTAAACATCGGCAGGGGGCCGCCCTCCTTTAAGCGCTTCAAAAACTCCGTGCCTTCCTCCATAATGGTTAAGTCTGCGCTGAAATCGGAGTCAAACACCTTGTAAAAACCAATCTTCTTTAAGGCATGCACGATCTTTCCGGTAGAAACCGTTCCCGGCTTCTGACCAAGCGCCTCTGCCAGGTTGATGCGGACAGACGGTGCCATCTGGATCACCATGGTCTTTCCTGCTGCCATCTGGCGGTACACCTCATCGGTGTTGTCGCGGATGGACAGCGCCCCCACCGGGCATACCTGCACGCACTGTCCGCAGCCCACGCAGGAGGTATCCACCAGCTCCTTGCCGTAGGGCGGCACGATCTCCGTGTGGAACCCCCGGTTTTCCTTTGCCATAACCTGGATTCCCTGCACCTTACCGCAGCTTTCCATGCAGCGGCCGCAGAGAATGCATTTCTTCATGTCCCGGACGATGCACGGGGAGGACTCATCCTTCTTGGCGGAACGCAGGGTCAGTTCGTAGCGGTTCGGCTGGTTCATGTTTAAATCCTTCGCCACCTTCTGCAGCTCACAGGAGCCGTTTTTGGAACAGATCAGGCAGTCCTGTGGATGGCGCGCCAGGATCAGCTCCATCACGTTTTTGCGGGCCTTGATGACCTTTGGGGACGCGGTTCTTACCACCATGCCCTCGGAAACCGGCGTATTGCAGGCAGTCGGGAGCAGGCGCTGCCCCTCCACCTCCACCACACAGATCCGGCAGACCGCCTTGACCGCCTGATCCTCATGGTAACACAGGGTCGGGATATGAACATTCAGTTTTCTTGCTGCTTCCAGGATCGTGGTTCCCTCCGGGACCTCCACGCACTCTCCGTCAATCTTCAAATGAATCATAATACTCTCCTCCTGTCTGACTGCATACCGGGCAGTGATCCCGGTCAATATGGCTTAAATACTCGGAATAAAAGTTCTGGATGCTGCTGGTCACCGGCACTGCTGTGGAATGGCCCAGCCCGCAGAGGGCCGTCAGCCGCATGGTCTCCGCAAGATCCTGGATGGTATCCAGATCCCGGACACTGCCCTGTCCTTTTGCGATCTTGCTGATGAGCTGGTACAGACGGGTTCCGCCCTCTCTGCATGGCGTACATTTTCCGCAGGACTCATCCCGGAAGAAATCCAGGTTGTTGCGCACAATGTCAATGATGCAGTTTCGGTCATCGATCACCAGAATGGTTCCGCATCCCAGCCGTCCGCCGGAAGCACTCACAGAATCAATATCCAGCGTCATGTCAATCTGCTCTGCGTTGATGATGGCGCCGGAGGCGCCGCCGGTCTGTACCGCCAGAAGCTTCCGGTCATCCTCGAGGCCGCCGCAGACCTCATAGATCAGCTCCTTTAAATTAATACCCATCTGGAACTCATACACACCTCTGTGCTTTACATTTCCGCAGACGGTAAACAGCTTCGTTCCCGGGCTGTTCTCCGTTCCCAGGGAACGGTACCACTCTGCGCCGTTGCGGAAGATCGGGGCAATGTTCGCCAGAGTTTCTACGTTGTTTAACACCGTCGGCTTTCCAAACAGGCCCTTAATGCCCGGGAAGGGCGGGCGGAATCTCGGCTCACCGCGTTTTCCTTCAATGGACTCAAACAGTGCGGTCTCCTCGCCGCAGACATATGCGCCGGCACCGGAGCGGAGCTTGACGGTAAAATCAAATCCGCTGCCAAAAATATTTTCACCCAGGCATCCTTCCTTGACGGAGCTTGCAATGGCTGCCTCCAGGATCGGCATCAGGTAGTTGTACTCCGCACGCAGGTAAATAAATCCCACATGAGCATTTACAGCCTTTCCAGCAATGGCCATGCCCTCTAAGATAGCACAGGGGTCAGTGCTTAAAAGAATACGATCCTTATTGGTTCCCGGTTCACCTTCATCCGCGTTGCAGACAATGTATTTCACATCGCCCGGCGCATCATAGGCAAACTGCAGCTTCCGGTAGGTTGGGAATCCGGCACCGCCGCGACCCCGGAGTCCGGCCTGTTTCAATTCTTCAATGATCTCTGCACCGCTCATGGAAAGAGCCTTTTTCAGGGCCTCATAGCCACCGGTCTTCACATAATCAGCCGCGCTCTTCGGATCGATCTTTCCCTTATTCCGCAGCAATACGATCGTCTCTTCCATCAGTCCTCCACCTCCTCACGGATATACATCTTCACAATAGACCGCACGCTGTCCGGCGTCAGGTTGCCGTAGGTCTTCTCGTTGATCATAATGGCCGGTGAAACCTCACAGATGCCCAGACACGGGCAGTATTCCAGGGTAAACCGGTTGTCCTCCGTGGTCTCCCCCATCTTGATATGTAAAAGCTCCTCCAGCGCCCGCACGATCTCCTTTGCCCCCTTGACATGGCACGGTGCGCTCTTGCACATGCGGATGATGTATTTGCCCCTCGGCTTGACGGAGAGCATTGCGTAAAACGTGACAAAGCTGTACACATCCGTCTGGGGGATCCCCATCTCCCGGGCAATGACCGATGCCACCGACGCAGAAAACGCCGGAACAATCTTCTGCACCTGGATGATGACCTTCATTAACATCTCCGGCCGTCCTTTGTAACGTGACGCGATCTCCGCCACCTGAACCAGCCTGGACGATGATGTCTTGTAGCTGTACGTTTCTTCTACTTTCATAACCAACCTCCCTTTCGCGGCTTGTATCTGCGAAAAATTCTCACTTCTGTTTCTATCCACAGTATACGAAACCAGAGTCCTGCGGTCTAATACGGAAAAGAGCGGAATCCATATAGGTAAATTGCACGATGTGTTATTTTTCTGTCTATCATTGTATTTTATCAATGTATCGCAGGAAAAAAATGTGCCTCTTGGATATGCAAAGCAGCGAAATGGCAGGACAGAACCATTTCCGATTCTGTCCTGCCATTTCACAGGAATTGTTACACTTATATAAGGGGATCCCGTTACTTGCTTATAAGAAGAACGAGAAGAAGAACGATGCAATGATCAGCACGATACCGCCGCCCACACGACTGGAAAGCTGTGCATAGCTGATCAGGCCCATACGTTTTGCTGCACTGAGTACAGCGATGTCGCCTGCACCGCCACGGTTTGCCATGCAAAGTCCTGCCGTCACGGCAGAATCGATCGGATAGAAGCCCACCAGCTTGCCGACCAGTGCGCTTCCAAGGATCGCACCAAGTACAATGACGGCTGCAATGATCAGATTGGACGGACTGCATGCAGATACCAGCTCTCCCAGATCAAAGTCAAAGCCAAGACCGACCATGGTCATCAGTCCAACTACGGACACCATGAAGGACTGCATATTTCTTGCTGCCACCCGGATATTGGCCGGAACAACACCAAGTGCTGCCAGCACCACAACGAAGATAATGCTGTAGGCAAAGGTATGGATCTGTGCACCAAACACCGTCGGGAGCAGCACCTTGCTGAACAGGCGGCCAACTGCGTAAACAGCGCCCATCAGCAGCAGCGTTCCGCTGTAATCATTCAGGCTTACCTTAACCTCGACATCATCCTTGATCAGGTTTCCATCCACAGGCATAATGTTGCTTCCGTCACCGGTCAGAGACGGTTTTACCTCTCCGAGACGGTTCAGCAGCGCACCTGACAGAATACAGAACAGGTTTGCGATAGTCAGAATGATAATTGCAAAGGAATAGTAGTTTGCAGCCGGCTCTCCGCTGATCTGCTCATAGATCTGGGAAAGCGGAACCGCACCTGCGCCGTTGCCGCCGCCCATGATCGGAAGCACATATTTGATGATCATGTCGATCGGGGCAACACCAAATACAAATCCTGCTGCAACACCAAGCAGAGAAGCACCTGCCAGGCCGCCGAGGATCGCAGGAATGTAGCCTGCAAAGCTGCGCAGCAGCACCTTCCGGTCAAGAGAAAGGATGGAGCCCATGATCAGCGCTATGATAAATACGCTTAAGATATTGATATCACCCTGTACCATGGTATCCACCAACTCCAGATACCCCTCCGGAATCAGATTAAACTGCTTTAAAAATGCACATCCGAAGAATACCATTAAGAGACCGCCGCCGATGTAGGTACTCCAGATCGGCAGAATCTTGCCGATCTTATAAAGTATAATGGAAAATGCCATAACAAAGGCAATAAATGCAATGGCATCATAACCCAGGGTGTCTGTATAAGCTACCGCCAGCACTGCAAAGGTGCACAGCAGGTAGAGCCACCAGGGAAGACCGCCCAGAACCTTTAATTCCTCCAAAAACGTTTTTTTCTTTTCCTCACCCATATTTTCTCTCCTTTTTATTTTCTGTATGCGTTTCCGAACTCTCTCCAGATTCCGGAAACGCACTTTCTTTCAATCCTCATGTCCCGTTTGAAATTTTACTCTTTTCCCAACTGTTTTTTCAGATACCGAAGCTGTCCGCCGCAGGAAATAACCTCCAGTTCACTGTCGGAAAGCTCCAGTCTTGCCTTGAAGGTAACACCCTTCGTGTTGTCGTGAACTTCCACTTCCTTCTTCTGCATCTGCTCTAACAGTCCGCTAATCTCCAGTTCATCACCCAGCTCGATCTTGTCGTAATCTGCCGGATCCTCAAAGATCATCGGGATGATGCCGTGATTGATCAGGTTTCCCTTGTGGATGCGGGCAATGCTCTTTGCGATGACCGCGCGCACTCCTAAGTACATCGGGTTGATGGCTGCGTGCTCACGGGAAGATCCCTGTCCGTAGTTCTCGCCGCCAATGATGATGCTCTGTCCCATCTCCTTCGCTCTTGCCGCGAACTCCGGATCATAGCGGTGATAACAGTACTGGCTCATCAGCGGGATGTTGGAACGCATGCTGGAGAACTCTGCACTGGCCGGGGTGATATCGTCGGTGGTGATGTTGTCCACGGTCTTTAAGCTGACCGGCACACACAGATGCTCCGTCGGCTTCTCCGGGATCGGAAGAAATTTGATGTTCGGTCCCTTCACGATCTCCACCTTCTTTGTCTCTTCCTCCGGAAGAGGTTTGATGATCATGGAATCATCCACCGGATAAACGTCCGACTCGTGGATCTCTGCCAGCTTCGCCACATCCGCACCCAGGATATCCTCCGCAGTGGCGAAGGTTCCGAGGATTGCGGTTGCTGCCGCACTCTCCGGGCTTACCAGATAGATCTCTGCAGTCGGGTTTCCGGCCCGACCCTTGAAGTTCCGGTTGGAAGTACGCACAGCCACTCCCTTGGTGGCCGGGGACTGACCGATGGCACAGCACGGACCGCAGGCAGTTTCCAGGATCCGCACACCGGCATCGATCAGCATCTCCAAGTATCCGTCACGCAGCAGCTGCTTGTACACCTGCTTGGAGGAAACCGCGCAGGTGCAGCTCACATCCTCGTTCACATGTCTGCCCTGCATAACCAGAGCCACCTTCGCGATGTCGGAGTAGCTTGCGTTGGTACAGCTTCCGATGAAAACCTGCTGAACCTTTCTCTTCTCCGCATCCTTTAACGGCATCACGTTGTCCGGCTGATGCGGGCAGGCGATCAGCGGATTTAACTCATCCAGATTGATCTCCATCTCGCCGTCATACTCTGCGTCCTCATCCGGAAGCATCTCCACGTACTGGTCTTCCCGGCCCTGGGCTCTCATAAATCTGCGCACCTGCTCATCGCTCGGGAAAATGGAAGTGGTGGCGCCCATCTCCGCTCCCATGTTGGTGATGGTGGCACGCTCGGAAACCTCCAGACCTGCAGCGCCCTCGCCCACATACTCGAATACCTTTCCAAGACCGCCCTTGATGCCGACTCTGCGCAACATTTCCAGAATGATCTCCTTGGCATTGCAGCCCGGTTTTAAATGTCCTTTTAAGTTTACTTTGATGATCTGCGGCATCTTCAGACGCATCGGAACACCGGTCATGGCAGTTGCCACATCCATGCCGCCTACACCGATGCACAGCATGCCGATGGAGCCGCCGTGGGGCGTATGGCTGTCACCGCCCATGCTCAGCTTGCCCGGAACGCCAAAGCGTGCCACCTGCACCGCATGGCAGATGCCGTTGCCCGGTCTGGATACATGCACGCCGAAGCGCTTTGCCACAGACTGTAAGTAAATATGGTCATCCGGCGTCTTGTTATCCAGATATAACAGGTTGTGATCTAAGTAGCTCACACTGGTCTCCACCTGAGTCCGATCCAGACCAATGGCCTCAAACGCCAGGTAAGTCATGACTGCATTGATGTCGTGAGTCAGTGTCTGGTCTACCTTTACGTAAATCTCATCCCCCGGCTTCATGGCGGATGGCTTTGCCAGATGGCTCTCTAAAATTTTTCTTGTCAGATTCTTTCCCATAAAAAAGCACCCTCCTTAAATGATTCTCAACGATCTGAGTTCATTATAAGAGAGTGCTCTCCATAAGTAAAATTTCATTTTACAAATGAGTCCCATAACCTTTTCTTATGGGCCTGCATCGTTTCCTTTGCAATATCCAGAAGTGCCTGCTCCACCTCACCGATGTAACAGCCCTCCCGGTACAGCGCCATCAACGGCCACTGGACCGGCGTATCGGAAAGATGGTAGGCCTCTGCCTCCATACCGCCCTCCATCAGTTCCAGGGTGATCTCCGGAATGACTGCAAATCCCAGACCCTGGGCCGCCAGCCGGTAGGACAGCATGTTGCTGTGGGACTCAAAGAAAATATTCGGCTTCAGCTCCGCATTTTTATACAGCACATCTACGCTGGCCCGCAATGCGTGGCCTTTTTTCAGTGTGATGAGCGGAAGCTTTGCCGTCTCCCGCCAGTCAATGATCTTCTTCTCCCGGTCCAGAAAGCAGGTATCCGGAAGATAATCCTTTGCGGCTGCCAAAACCAGCTCCTCCTCCTCGATCTGCACCTGCACCACATCCTTGATCGGGTTCCAGTACGGAAGAAACACAAAGTCCACATTTCCCGCCTTCAGTTCCGCGATCAGATGGTTGCCCGGTCCGGTAGACACTTCCACATCGATTCCCGGATACCGGTCCTTTAATGGCTTTAAAAGCAGCGGCAGCATATAGATAATACGCTCACTGGGAAATCCGATCCGAAGTCTTCCTGTCATATTGTGGGTAATGTCCCTGAGTTCCCGGTTCATATCCTCCATTTGCCCTAAGATGACCTTCGCCCGCTTTAAATACTGCTCTCCCGCATAGGTCAGCTTCAGGGGCGTGGCCGAACGGTCAAAGAGCTTCACCCCCAGGTCCTCCTCCACCTTGCTGATGTAATTGCTGAGAGCCGGCTGGCTGATGAAAAGCTTCGCCGCCGCTTTCGTAAAGCTACCGCTTTCTGCCACCTGGTTCACATAGGTAAATTGTCGCAGCTCCATGGCAATCCTCCGTTTTCTATGCACCGTAACCATTCATTGCCTTCACAGTCACGATGCTTCTTATCCTTCTGTTATCATTGTACCTGATGCCTACGTTTCTGTCATGTCTTTTTTCCATTACAAAACGGAGCCGTCTTTGCAGACAGCTCCGCTTTGTTCTTACACTTGCATAAGGAATTTTATATAGTCGCAGACAAGCCGTAAAACGGTGGGAATCTTATCTGTTTCTATTGAAGTTAATGAGGCAGCCAGCCTTTACGATCTTGCGCTCGTTCTCAGTCATTGGCTGTACATAGAGATGGATCTCCTCCGCCTTGCCATTCTTGATGACATATGCCGGAATGTCGGTTAAATCGCCATCCAATGCGGTGCGTGCATTCGGAACGTAGATGTAATCGTCTACCTCGAACATGGTCGGTTCGCCCTTTAAGTGGAACGGGATCATGCCCCAGTTCATGCAGTTGGAGCGATAACGCTTGGTTGCGTATTCCTGAGTGATATTGGCAAGGGCACCCAGAACTCTCTGGCAGGATGCTGCCTGCTCACGGGCAGAACCATCGCCCGGTTTGTTGGAGTAGATGGTAGAACCGATCTCAACTTCCTCCGCCTTCACATGCTCCTGACCCGGAATGGTGTTAACCACCTTCATCACTTCTGCGATCTCAGCGTTTACCTTGCCGGCAAGACGCTCATTCTCCATAGCCTGAACAGCCTTTGCACGGCCAACGTACTCCGGATCACGTCTGGACAGGGTGAACTCAGCCAGTCCCAGCGGGTTGGAACGATAAGAAGAGGTCTCACCGGACGGGATCAGCTCATCAGTGGTGGTAACTTCATCAAGGATCTTGGAGGAAACCTTTAAGAGGATATTCTCAGAAAGTGCCTCCATCTCCGGCCAGTCTTTGATGTTCGGACCAAAGCGCAGCTCGGAATCCAGCTCAGCCTTATTGTAGCCATTGTAAACTCTTGCCTTGTAAGCGCGATCCTCGTAGTTGTACTCCGGGATATTGCCCCAGCAGTCCATGGTCTCTGCGGAAGTCAGCTTGCCGCCGTTTGCCGCGGTTGCCGCGATGGAACGTGCATCCATCAGGGCTACTGCAGACATCTGTCCCTGACCCGGCTTGGAGCCTTCGCGGTTCGGGAAGTTTCTGGTGGTGTGGCGGATGGAAAGTGCATTGTTGGCCGGTGTATCGCCTGCGCCGAAGCACGGTCCGCAGAAAGCGGAACGGATGATAGCACCTGCATCCATCAGGTCTGCTAACAGGCCCTTGCGGTCCAGATCGGTGTAAACCGGCTGGGAGGAAGGATATACAGACAGGTAGAACTCGCCATCGCCGATGTTCTTGCCCTTTAATGCGTGGGCAGCCTCAACCACGTTGGTGTAGTTACCGCCTGCGCAGCCTGCGATAATACCCTGCTGTACCTGAAGTTTGCCATCCTTGGTGATCTTGTCAAGTAAAGTGAAGTGTGCTCTGCCCTCTGCAATCTCTGCTGCTGCCTTCTCGGTCTCGCGCAGGATGTCTTCGAGATTCTCATACAGATAATCGATCTCGTAGGCGTTGGAC
>CAVIRL010000052.1:0-16816 GCA_963645005.1 Prevotella sp. P5-108 | reverse complement strand
ACGAGGTACAAAATTCCACTTAGTACCGCGTTTCTGTGTGGTGTGCCCGGAACTTCGGACCTTTAGTGATTATGATTTAAATTTTTATTTTACTGCTGCAAAATCGAAAAATCCGGCGTGTAGATCATATCATCTTTCGCCGCTTCCTTTTCCAGAAACATGATCATATAAATCGGATAATAGGTAATTTTATCGGCTGTGCTCACATTTTCATTACTCAGCACGATTCCCTGCGGAATATCATAGTTTTCTGCTGCCAGAACATTGCTCAGCGCTGCATGCCTTGTGTAGCCTTTTCCCGATTTGACCTCTAACGGCAGAACCTTCTCTTTATATTCTATCAGAAAATCCAGTTCTCCCATCTTCTTACTATTATAATAGTAGAGATCGAACCCATGGGCACGCAGTTCCTGAGCTATGACGTTTTCGTAGACGGCGCCAAAATTAATATCAACTTCCCGATTCAGAATACGAAGCTGCAAACCATCCATGTACATAGATGCAAGTAAACCAACATCGGACGCGAACAATTTAAACAGATTTGTGGATCTTGAAAGAAGCAGCGGCAGGGATGGTTCCGAAGCACAGTATACCGGAAGCGCCACGCCAGCCTCCTTCAGCCAGATAAAACTATTCTCGTATCTTGAAAATTTGAAATTCTCATTCAGGTTTTTCAGAATAAACCGTTTATTCTTCTGATTCAGTTCGCTCGGTATCAGGGTAAATATTTCTTCCAGATATAATTTATGTTCCGGGTCGTATTTGGCGATATCTTTTTTATAAAGCCGGACAATCCCCTTCTGAATTTCCTCCACAAGTTTCAGATTGTTGGTTTTCAGAAATGTGTTCACCGCCTCCGGCATACCGCCAACAATCAGATAGAGCCGGAACAGTTCCATCATTTTCTCATGAACAAGCCCATCTACCGGAGTTTTCTCTTCATAACACTGGCGCAATACTGTCAAAATGTGTTCGGAAACTCCATTTGCCCTGCAAAACTCCTCAAAATCCAGTGGATACATTTCAAACACATCCATGTAGCCGACCGGAATGGAACGAATATCTTTTAATTCTACTCCCAGCAATGAGCCGCTCAGAATGTACTGGTAGCTTCCCTCTTCGACAAGAAACTTTACCGCCGTTACAAGTTCCGGACATTCCTGAACCTCATCGAAGAAAATGATGGTCTTTCCTTTTTCCAGAGGCACATCTGTTAAAGCTGAAATGCGAAGCAGAATATCTCTGCTGTTTGCAGCTCCCTCAAACAGCTTTCCGGCATTTTCATTTTCCAGAAAATTGAGCTCCACCAGATTTTTCCCCACTGTTTTCGCATACTGCCGAATCACAAACGTTTTCCCCGTCTGCCTTGCCCCGGTAATCAGAAGCGCCTTATTCTGCGTCTCAAAAAAATGCCGGATTCTTTCTTCCATCTTACGCTTCAGCATCACATCACCCACTCTCCAGACTTTCTTTTTATTCTATTATGGCACAGTTATTTTTATCGCGCAATCCATTTGTCCGCTTTTCCAATAGATATTCATATGTTTTTGTCCGCTTTTCCATAAATTAGTTTGCTTATAGTAATCAGGAAACCAGAACAGCCAATACAGCAGAAGTTCCGGGATCGTCATGCAGAACAAGCTGACACATTGGAATTTTCTTGCATTGCATATCAAGAACGCGCCAGTGACGCGTTCGCAGATTCGTGAGCGAGCATAGCGTCGGACCGGAGAGCATTGTCTGAGCGTGCAAAGCACGCGAGTTTTGCTCGCAGGTCTGACAATAAGCGGCGCAGTGAACGAAGTACAAAATTCCACTTAGTGTCTGCGGTTCTGCATGGCGGTCCCGGAACTTCGGACCATATTGATATTATGTTTTAAATTTTAAAATACAATCCGCACCGTGGTTCCTTCCCCCAGTGCGCTCTTTAACTCCACCTTTGCCTTATGGTAAATGGCTCCGTGCTTTACAATGGAGAGTCCCAGGCCGGTTCCGCCGATCTGACGGGAGTGGCTTTTGTCTACGCGGTAGAAGCGTTCGAAGATGCGCTCCTGGTCATCCACCGGGATGCCGATGCCGTCGTCTTCTACGGTAAGCACCGGATGATCTTTGATGGTGGCTACGTTGACTTCCACCTCGCCGAAGGGCTTGTTGTACTTGATGGCGTTGTCACAGAGGTTATAGAGCATCTCATCGAGGATCTGCGGGTTGCCGTTTACTACGGTTGGTTTGCCGGTGAGCATCAGGGTGATCTGGTTCTTATTGGCTACGTCCTGCAGGCGTCTTACCACATCGGATGCGATCATGTGCAGATCCACCGGGCGCTTTTCCATCTGGACCTTTCCTTCATCAAGCTGGGACAGGCGGATGATATCGCCCACCAGGGTGATGAGGCGCTGGGTCTCCTGGTAGATCTTTCCGGAGAAACGTCCCATATCTTCCGGCTGCACCAGTCCGTTCATCATGATCTCGGCATATCCGGAGATGGAGGTGAGGGGTGTTTTCAGCTCGTGGGAGACATTGGCAGTAAATTCCCGGCGCAGCTCTTCGCGGCTTTGCTGCTCGGTCATATCCAGGATCACTACAACGGCGCCGCTGCGTCCTTCGCTCTCTGCCACCGGGTTGGCTATGATCTGGTAGTGGCGGTTTCCTACATCCAGCATGCGCTCGCTCCGCTCTCCCTTTAAGGCTCCGTCCACAACCTGGCGGAAATTTTCGGAGCGGTTGAGACTGATGATGTTGATATTCTGTCCGCCAATGCTTTCCGGCTTCTTCGCATACAGCTCTCCCGCCAGGCTGCTTTGATCCATCTGGACTCCAAGCAGCTTGCAGGCGCTCCTGTTGTAGGACATGACGTCACCTTTGCTGTCCACTACGATGAAGCCCTCCCGCATATTTTCGGTGATCGCCGTGAATTCCTCCTGGCGTTCCTTCAGGATCTGCATCTGCTGCCGGATGGTTTCCTTCTGCTTCTGCAGACGGCGCACCAGGGGAGCCAGCTCGTCATAGACCTCATCTGCCTGCGGATCATCCGGATCCATCCGGTTGATGGGCGCTACGATATGTTTTGTCTGGAATTCTGCCAGGATCAGCACGCCCAGCACGATCAGGATGGCCATGGCGATCATGATGGGAACGGTATGGACTACCGTGGCCAGCCCGCTTCTTGTGGTACTTGCCACACGGATCACGCTGCCGTCGCTTAAGCGTACCGCATAATAATAGGTCTGCTCCGCAAGCGTATTGGACGCACGGACACTCTCGCCCCGTCCGATTTTCAGGGCTGCCGCAATCTCCGGGCGGTCTTTGTGATTTTCCAGGCTCTCGCTGTCCGCGAAGCTGTCATAGAGCACCTCTCCGTCCGGGCTTACCCAGGTGATGCGGTTCACGCTGTTGCCGTCGCCCCGGCTTTTCAGATGATCCAGATATTCTGCCCCGGATACTTCCATGGCTGACTCCAGGTAGCGCACCTCGGTCACTACGGACTGGCGCATCTGGGTCTGCAGATCCTGGCAGAGGAGCAGCGCTGTGATCAGGGCAGAGACTGCCATGGCAAGAAGGGCTACCAGACACAGGTTCCAGTAGATTTTTCTTTTGATCTTCATACTCAGGATTCCTCCAGTTTATAACCCACCCCGCGGATGGTCTCAATGCATTTGCTGGCATCGCCCAGCTTCTGCCGTAATGTCCGGATATGGACATCTACCGTGCGGGTCTCTCCGTCAAAATCATATCCCCATATTTTTGATAACAGTTGATCTCTGGTTAAGACCATGCCCTTGTTTTCCATCAGGTAACAGAGCAGTTCAAATTCCTTGAAGGTAAGGGCTACCACCGTTCCGTCCACCGTCACCACATGGCGGTTTAAATCTACGTGGATCGGGCCTGCATCGCAGGTGTCGGTGCGCTGTTCCGGTTCTGTACGGCGCAGCAGAGCACGCACCCGGGACACCAGCTCCATCATGCCAAAGGGCTTGGGAATGTAGTCATCCGCTCCGCTGTCCAGTCCTACCACCTTGTCATACTCTGTGCCTTTGGCTGTCAGCATGATGACCGGGAGCCGTTTTGTAGGGCCGGCATCCCGCAGCTTTTTTAAGATAGTCAGGCCGTCCTCATCGGGCAGCATGATGTCCAGAAGCACTAGGGACGGATATTCCTGCTTCATGGCATTCCAGAAATCCTTCGCGCAGGGAAAGCCCTTCGCGGCAAGGCCCGTGGTCTGCAGGGTGTAGGTTACCAGTTCCCGGATGCTCTCATCGTCTTCAACCAGATAGATCATTTCTGTTCTCCTTCTATTCCAGATGGGTTCCCGTGATGGAATACTCCACCCACTCCGCGATATTGGTCGCGTGGTCTCCGATCCGCTCAAAATATTTGGCGATCATCAGCATGTCAATGCAGAACTCGCCCAGTTTTTCATCGGTGCTTCCGGCTCCAAGCATGCCAATCAGCTCCTGTTTTACCTTGCCAAAGAGGTCATCCACCACATCATCGTACCGGACCACCTCTTTTGCAATGTTTAAATCCCGTTTTACATAAGAATCTATGCTCTGAGTCACCATGCGCATGGTCGCGTCCGCCATGTCGCGGATGTGAAGACGGCTCTTCGCCTCACGGTCATCCACGAAGCCGCAGATTTCCGCGATATCGGAAGCCTGGTCCCCGATACGCTCCATGTCCGAGATCATTTTCAGTGCGGAAGAAACCTGGCGCAGGTCCTTTGCCACCGGCTGCTGCTGCAAAAGCAGGCGCATGCACAGATCTTCAATCTCCCGCTCCTTCTGGTCGATCTCGTGATCAGCCTTGTAAACCTCCTGGGCAAAATCGCCCTCGCCCATCAGGGTGCGGGACGCATAGGAAATGGCATCCTCGCAGAGAGCGCCCATGCGGATCAGCTCCACATTCAACAGCTCCAGCTGTTCATCAAATCGGTTACGCATATCAGCCAAACCTCCCCGTAATGTAATCTTCTGTCTTCTTGTTCTTCGGCATGGAGAAGATCTGCTCGGTCTCGCCGAACTCGATCACTTCCCCCAACAGGAAGAAGGCGGTCTTGTCGGAGATTCGCGCTGCCTGCTGCATATTATGGGTTACCATGACGATAGTATAATCTTTTTTCAATTCCACCGCAAGGTCTTCAATCTTGGAGGTGGAGATCGGATCCAGCGCAGAGGTCGGCTCGTCCATCAGCAGGACCTCCGGCTGCACGGCCAGAGCTCTCGCGATGCAGAGACGCTGCTGCTGTCCGCCGGAAAGTCCCAGGGCACTCTTCTTTAAGCGGTCCTTTAACTCATCCCAGATGGCTGCGTCCCGCAGGGATTTCTCCACAATGTTATCCAGCTGTGCCTTGGAGCGGATGCCGTGGGTGCGCGGACCGTAGGCAATGTTATCGTACACGCTCATCGGGAACGGATTCGGCTTCTGGAACACCATGCCCACGCGCTTTCTTAACAGGTTGATATCCATATCCCCGTAAATGTCCTCGCCGTCCAGCAGAATGCTTCCGGTGATGCGGCAGCCTTCCACCAGATCATTCATGCGGTTTAAGGATTTTAATAAGGTAGATTTGCCGCAGCCGGACGGGCCGATAAAGGCCGTGATCTCGTTGGCCTGAATATTTAAATTGATGCCTTTTAAGGCTTTGAAGTCGCCGTAATATAATTCCATGTTGCTGATTGTCAGCTTATCCATATTGTTCTCCTTTTAGGCAGCTTTGCCGGATACCTTCTTTGCGATGAATCCGGATACTGCGTTGATACATACCACGATCACCAGCAGCACTACCGCCGTAGCGTAGGACTGGTTGGTGTAAAGTCCTTCATTGGTCAGCACGTACATGTGTACCGCCAGGGTCCGGCCGGAGCCGAATAAGTTGGATGGAATGCCTGCAACGGTTCCCGCTGTATACATCAGTGCCGCGGTCTCGCCTACAATACGGCCAACCGCCAGAATGATACCTGCCAGGATTCCAGGTACTGCAGATGGCAGAACCACCTGGAAAACGGTGCGGAGACGTCCGGCCCCCAGACCGAAGCTTCCTTCCCGGTAAGAATCCGGGACTGCCTTCAGTGCCTCCTCTGTGGTTCTCATGATCGTCGGAAGGATCATGATCGCCAGTGTCATGGCTCCGCCCAGGATGGTGTAGGACCAGCCCAGCGCCACAACAAACAGGAGAAATCCAAACAGGCCATATACAATAGAAGGAATACCGGTCAGGGTCTCGGCGGTTATCCGCACGATGTTCACCAGCCGGTTGCCGCGTTTGGCGTATTCCACCAGATAGATGGCCGCGAAAATACCAAGAGGAACCGCGATCAGCAGGGAGAGCCCTGTCATAATCACCGTGTTGACCAGAGCCGGCATCAGGGATACATTTTCTGTGGTGTATTCCCAGGCAAAGAGACTCGGGGTCAGGTACGGGATTCCCTTGATCAGAATATAAGCCAGTAAAAATAAGAGTGTCATCACGGTCAAAAGCGCAGATACTGATACCAGGATCAGAAGTGCCAGAGACAGTGGACTGCGTTTATAAGACTTTAACCGCTGAGAGATGGTCTGGCGGTTGATTGCCTGTATTTCTATGTTTTTCTTTTCCATAGCTGCTTCCATTATGCATTCGCCTTTCTGCTGATGATTGAGAACGACAGGTTAATGATCAGGATGAATACGAAGAGGACCACGGCCGTGGCGATCAGCGCTTCGCGGTGCAGATCCGTTGCGTATCCCATTTCCAGTACAATGTTGGCAGTCATGGTGCGGACACCTTCAAGGACGCCCTTCGGCATGCGCGCCTGGTTTCCGGCTACCATGATGACTGCCATGGTCTCGCCGATGGCACGGCCCACGCCCAGGATCACACCGGCCAGGATGCCGGATTTTGCTGCCGGGAGTGTGGCGAAGAATACGCTACGCTCATGGCTTGCTCCCAGGGCCAGGGAACCCTCGTAGTAGCTGGAGGGAACTGCGTTGATGGCGGATTCCGATACGCCGATGATGGTCGGCAGGATCATGATGCCCAGCAGGATCGATGCGGTCAGCATGCTCTTTCCGCTTCCGCCAAAGAGCCGGGAAACCACCGGCACGATAACCACCATGCCGAAGAATCCGTATACAACGGACGGAATGCCTGCCAGCAGGTCAATGGCCGGTTTTACCACTTTGTAAACAGGCTTCGGACAGAACCTCGACATGAAGACTGCGGTTAAGATTCCGATCGGCACGCCGATGATGATCGCACCGGCTGTTACATAGATGCTTCCCAGGATCATCGGAAGGATCCCGTAGAGGTTGTTGCCCGGTTTCCATTTCTGTCCGGCCAAAAACCGGAAGATTCCGATCTTTCCGATGGCCGGAATGCCGTTTGCGAAAAGGAAGACGCAGATCATGGCCACACACAGGATGGACACGCAGGCACTCAGCAGAAATACCAGATGCATCGTCTGTTCTTTCAGATTTTTCATAGTTCTCACTTTCTTTCCTGTAAAAAAGCAGGTCAGTTGATGTTCTCTCGCTGCCCTGCTTTTTCCGTCACATTTGTTTCTGGTGATGTCACCAAAAGGTGACAGGTTCGTTTTTTTACTGTACGTCTGCCCAATCCGTGATCTCGCCGGTAAAGATTGCCTTGACGTTCTCGCTGGTCAGCTCTGTGATCGGGCTGTCATTGTTTACTACAACTGCGATACCATCCATAGCAATCACGGTTGCGGTCAGACCGGATTCCAGCTCACTGTCCTTTAAGTCTCTGGATGCCATACCGATGTCGCATACACCCTCGATGGCAGAGGTCATACCAGTCGTAGAATCAGACTGCTGAACCTCGATCTCGACATCCGGATTTACAGCTACATAAGCCTCTTTCAGCTTCTCCATAACCGGAGTTACAGAAGAAGAACCTGCTACAACAACCTTGCCCTTTAAGCCGGAAGCAGTGTAAGCGCCCTCATTGCCCTGACTGATGTAACCGTTATCCTCAACAACCTTCTGGCCATCCTCACTCATAATGTAAGCAATGAAGTCACTGGCTGCATCACTTATGTCACCCTTTGTTGCGATGTTGAACGGACGTGCTACCTTGTATTCGCCGGACTTGATGTTATCCACGGTTGCCTCAGCGCCGTCAATGGCAACTGCTTTTACCGTGTCATTTAAGGAACCAAGGGAAATGTATCCGATCGCACCCTTGTTGCCTGCGATGGTGGTCATCATAACGGAGGTGCTGTTGGTGATTTCTGCATCCTCGGTGGTATTGTCTACCTTCTCGCCTGCGTCATTCTTCTCCTCAATACCGAACAGCTCGATGAAAGCGCCTCTGGTGCCGGAACCATCCTCACGGGAAACCACGGTGATGGGGCCTTCTGCCTTGCCGCCTGCTGCTTCGGTGGTCTCTGCCTTGGTGTCTGCCTCAGAACCTGCTGCCTCGGTCTTTGCTTCCGTTGCTGCTGCAGTCGTCTCTGCCTGCTTGCTGCCGCCGCATGCAGTCAGACTCGCGATCGTCATACCCATTGCTAATACCATTGCTAATGTTTTCTTCATAATACGTTCTCTCCTCTTCTCTCTGTTTATGAATACTCTCTATTGCTTTCTATGTTATTGTGGCTTCAATGTTCTCCATCTCTCAACCACAACTGCATTGTAAAATCTGAATGTAAAATCAAAAAGAGGGGGAATGTAAAATCAATGTAAAATAGATTTGCTGTAAATTAACGTGCGAATTTGCTTGATATGCTTGCGCACATTGCATATAATAAAGATAGAACGTGATGGGAGGTGAAATCATGCCAAATATTAAGCCTATATCCGATTTAAGAAATTATACCGAAGTTTTAAAAGAAGTTCAGGAAGATCATCCTGTTTTTCTGACCCGCAATGGACGCGGCGAATTTGCCATTGTAAAAATTGAAGAATTTGACAAATTGAAAGCCGCTGTACAACTGCTTACCCATCTGGAACAGGGAGAAAAATCAGCCCGTGAAAACGGATGGCTTTCTGCTGATCAGGTAGAAGCACTTTTGGGAGTATAACATATGTACCTGCTAGAATATACGCCACAGGCACTGCATGACCTGCAGACAATAAAAGCATATATCGAAGAAAATTTCGGTATCTCTGTTGCCAATAATAAAATCAAAAAGCTGACCTCAACAATCCGCCAACTGGAATGTTTTCCATATTCGGGGCAGTCGTTGCGCGACCTGCTTGCTGTAGCCTCCGATTATCGTTATCTGGTTGCCGGTCCAAACTATGTGTTCTACCGCATTGAAAAACAAAGCATCAAAATAGTGCGTGTTTTAAATGAACAGCAGAATTTCATACAAATCCTTTTTGGAATATCCGATTCTTCGGATTCCGATTCTTACTGGGAAGAATCATAAATTCCCTTCAGAAACATCACAGGCCCATGAAGCCGCATTTTCTGCGACCTCACGGGCCTGTGGTGTTTTACCTATGTAATTACTCGTACAGCGGATATTTCTCGCACAGCTTGGTTACTTCGCCGCGGATGTAATCTGCTTTGTTTTCGAAATCGGTTGCTGCCAGCCAGATGCACTCGGCGATCTTCGGCATATCCTCTTCCTTTAAGCCGCGGGTGGTAACAGCCGGGGTTCCGATGCGGACACCGGAGGTTACGAACGGGCTTCTCGGCTCATTCGGAACGGTGTTCTTGTTCAGGGTGATGAATACTTCATCACAGCGGTTCTGAAGCTCCTTGCCGGAGATGTCCATGCCGCGCAGATCCACCAGCATTAAGTGGTTGTCGGTGCCGCCGGTTAACAGCTTGAAGCCCTGTGCAACGAGTGCTGCTGCCAGTGCCTTTGCGTTCTTGCGAACCTGCTTCTGGTACTCGGTAAACTCTGGCTTTAATGCCTCACCCAGGCAGACTGCCTTTGCTGCGATGACATGCTCTAACGGGCCGCCCTGGGTTCCAGGGAAAATAGCCTTGTTGAAGTTGAACTTGTCAGCGGACTCCTTGCTTGCCAGGATCATGCCGCCTCTCGGTCCGCGCAGGGTCTTATGGGTGGTGGTGGTTACCACATCTGCGTACGGGATCGGGCTCATGTGCTCGCCTGCTGCTACCAGACCCGCAATGTGCGCCATATCTACCATGAAATATGCGCCAACCTTGTCTGCGATCTCACGGAAACGCTTGAAGTCGATCTCTCTTGCGTATGCGCTCGCTCCTGCAAGGATCAGTTTCGGCTTGTGCTCAACAGCCAGGCGTTCTACCTGATCGTAATCGAGATAGCCTTCATCGTTTACACCGTAGGATACGATGTTGAAGTAAAGGCCGGAAAAGTTGACCGGGCTTCCGTGGGACAGATGACCGCCATGGTCGAGGCTCATGCTTAACACGGTGTCTCCAGGTTTTAACATAGCCAGGAATACCGCCATGTTTGCCTGTGCACCGGAATGCGGCTGAACGTTTGCGTACTCACAGCCGAACAGCTTCTTTGCACGCTCAATTGCGATGGTCTCGATCACGTCTACATACTGACATCCGCCATAATAACGCTTTCCGGAATAACCCTCTGCGTATTTGTTGGTCAGCACGGTTCCCATTGCCATCATGACCGGCTCAGACACAATGTTCTCGGAAGCAATCAGCTCCAGATTTCTTCTCTGCCGTGCGGCTTCCTGCTCAATCGCCTTGCCGACTTCCGGGTCATAGTTTTCGATAAATTTCATTACCTCATTCACCATGGGCTTTGTCTCCTTTTCCGCAGATGCCCGCTCTCTTATTGTTGCTGTTCACGCGCTGCGCAAACAGTAACCTCTTACCAGGCATTCGCTTTCATTTGTTATAATGTGGTTCCGTGAAACGGAACTGCCACGTTGTGACAAAGGCACTGGGGTTGCCAGCGCCTTCGCGGTTATTTACGGTCGATTATAGTACAGCGTTTTGGAAGTGTCAAGCAATTATCAAACTGTACCTCAAATTGTGCGAATCATAGTTTGAACAGCGCATGAACTGCAACGAATCATAGGGCTAAGCCTTTCATATGTCATTGGAGCGCTGCATTGTCATGAAATCAGAAAAGCCTCGTGATCTGCTTCCGTTTTTACGAATGCAATTTATAGGCTCTCACCACGATCTGCAGCGTCCGGTTCCCATTATATTCATTGATATCCGGGTAGTAGATCACATCAATGCTCCGGCTGTTCTTCGTTTCTTCCACAAACTTGTCTGCCTCGGTGAACACCATGGCTTCCATGGGGCGGCCCTGTTCCGTTACCACCGTCATGCGGACTGCGTTGTTGTTGCGGCCGATGGCCCGCACACTGCGGATTCGGAGATTTTTCTGGGCGAACTGGGGCTTTTCGTTGCCCTGACCGAAGGGTTCCAGGCTTTTCAGTTCGTTCACCAGCGCCTCCGATATGTATTCCAGCGGCATTGCCACATCGATCCAGATTTTTGGAATGAAATCCTCTTTCGTCAGGGTGGACTGCTCGTTTAAGCGGCGGCGGAATTCGTCAATGTCCTCTTCTTTTAAGGAAAATCCGGCTGCCATGGGGTGGCCGCCAAATTTCAGGAGCAGATCCTGCACGCCGCACAGGGCTTTGTACATATGGTAGCTTTCAATGGAGCGGCCGGAGCCCTTCGCGCAGTCCTCGCCCTTTGTCAGCACGAAGGATGGCTTGTTGTAGGCCTCCCGCACCCGCCCGGCGATGATTCCGGCCAGGGATTCGTGGCAGTCCGGCAGGTACACTACCAGCACATCATCATTCGAAAGCTCTGCATCGACCTGCTCAAAGGCCTGCTCCATGCCGGCCTGGGTCATGTCCTTGCGCTCCTCGTTGAGACGCTTTAACTCGGCTGCCATTTCTTCGGTGCGGGAGCCGCGCTGTGTTTCCGACACCGGGTGGACATCTGAACGCTGGCCCGTACACTCCTCCGGAAGCCCGGAAACAGTTCCACCGGCATTCGGTTCCTCGCAGAGCAGCAGCTCCAGCGCCAGCTGCGCGGTTTTCAACCGTCCGCTGGCATTCAGGCACGGCCCGATGACAAAACCGATGTGGTACGCTGTCAGGTTCCAGATGTCCAGCCCGCAGGCTTCCACCAGGGCGCGCAGTCCGGCACTGGCGGTATGGGGGATCTGCTTTAAGCCCCAGCGCACGATGATGCGGTTTTCATCCTGCAGCTTCATGACATCTCCCACGGTGGCAATGGCCGCGAACTCCAGCATATCCCGCCACTCCTGCATCGGTACACCGCTCTTCTCGTAAAGCACCTGTACCAGCTTGTAGGCCACCACGCCGCCGCAGATTCCGGCAAAGGGGTAGGAACAGTCATCCCGGTGGGGATTTACCACCGCGTCTGCATCCGGAAGAACCTGGCTTCCATCCTCTGCCCGGACCACCTCATGGTGATCTGTCACAATGACGGTCATGCCGAGCTCTTTGGCCAGGCGCACCTGCTCCAGGGCCGCAATACCGTTATCACAGGTAACAATGGTGTCGATCCCGTCTTCCTTCGCCTTACGGATGATGGATTCGTTGATTCCGTAGCCATCCCGGATGCGCTCGGGAATCTGGTAGTCCACATGACCGCCGCACCGGGTCAGGCCGCGGTATAAAAGATAGGTGGAGCACACGCCATCGATATCATAGTCACCCACAATGCGGATGCGGACACCTGCCCGGATCTTCTCCAGGATCAGCGCCGCTGCCCTGTCCATATCCTTCATCAGATGCGGATCGTAAAGCTGATTGAGGGTACCGTTTAAATAACGGTCAATGGCTTCTTCCCCCTCCACATCGCGGTTTCTTATGATGCGGGCCGTCACCGGGCTGATGTGAAACCGCGCGGCGATCCCGTTAAAATCTGCCCGTTTCGTCTGCAGCATCCAGATGGATTCCTGATCATTTCTCATATATGCATATTTCCTTCCGTAAAACAAAATATAAGTCACTTTCTCAGGCATTATAGCATATCTGCACTTTCATTTCCACGCACACAGGGCCGCTTCCTGTTTCTTTTGTGCGTTGCATTCAGACCTCCAATGGGATATACTGTTACTGTTCCGGCAAAACCTTCCTTGTACGTAACTGTTCCGTACCATCACAGTCACGGGCAGAAATCGTTTTGTCCAGGGCTATTACAAAAGGAGATTAGGTATGAATAACAATAAGGAAAAATCCGACTCCGGCAACTTTCTGGTCCAGGGAAGCATTCTGGCCGCAGCCGGTATCATTGTCCGGTTCATCGGACTGCTTTACAAGATTCCCATGACCCGGGCCATCGGGGACGAGGGAATCGGTTATTACAACACCGCATACGAAATCTACAACATTGGACTGATCCTGTCCTCCTACAGCCTGCCGCTGGCCATTTCCAAGCTGATCGCGGCACGGCGCGTGCACGGGAAGCATCAGGATGTGCAGCGGGTCTTTAAGGCCGGACTGCTTTTCGGTCTTGTGGCCGGTGGCCTGATGACACTGATTCTGCTGTTTGGCGCAGACTGGATCACTGTCCACATTTTCAACAGCCCCAACAGTGCCCTGCCGTTAAAGGTCATGGCACCCACCATTCTGGTCTTTTCCATTATGGGCGTGGTGCGCGGCTACTTCCAGGGTCTTGGCAACATGGTACCGACCTCCATCTCCCAGGTTATTGAGCAGATCGTAAACGCGGTCATCAGTGTAGCTGCCTCCTTCGCTTTCATGCACTGGTTCGCAAACCGGGAAACTCCGGCGGCCTACGGCGCTGCTGGCGGCACCCTGGGTACTCTTTCCGGCGCCCTGGCTGCTTTCGTATTTCTGACCCTGCTGATGCTTTTATACCGCAGGCAGAATGCCAAAGCCCTGCACCGGCCTCAGGCCGACCGTCTGGAGAGCTGGAATCATGTATACACGGCACTGTTCCTGACGCTGACCCCCATCATCCTCAGCCAGTTTGTGTATCAGTTAAGCGGTTCTGTGGATAACTCCATGTTCGGCTTCCTGATGAGTGGAAAAGGTCTCACCGAAAAAGAACGTCTTTCCCTGCTGGGCATCTACGGCGGCAAATACCGCCTGCTTTCCAACGTGCCGGTGGCTGTGGCATCTTCCCTGGGAACCTCCATGATCCCGAGCATTGTGCGCTCCCGCGCCCAGAAGAACCGCACGGATGTCATGTACAAGATCCGGCTGACCATCAAATTCAACATGCTGATCGCCATTCCCTGCGCCTTTGGCATGGCGGCACTGGCTTCCCCGGTTCTGCGGATCATCTTCCGCGACAGCCGGGACCTTACCAGAAACCTGCTGATGCTGGGCGCTCCGGCTGTCATCTTCTTCTCCCTCTCCACCGTTACCAATGCGGTGCTTCAGGGAATTGACCTGATGCGAAAGTCCGTCACCCACTCTGCCATCTCCCTGGTGATCCATGCGGCACTGGTTTATGTGATGTTGAAGTATTTAAACCTGGGCGTGTACGGCCTGGTCATCGGCAATGTCACCTTTGCCCTGGTGGTCTGCCTGCTGAACTGGCGTGCCATCGGAAAGGCCCTGCACTACCGCCAGGAGGTGAAAACCACCTTTCTGCTGCCCTGTGCCTGTGCGGCTGTCATGGGCGTGATCGCCTTCCTGGTTTACGCACTGGTCAACAAAGTGACCGGTTACTACCAGCTTGGACTCCTGATCAGCATTCCGGTGGCTATGGTTGTCTACGGACTTCTGATCGTGCTGACCAGAGCGGTAACTGCCGAGGAACTGCCGGATATGCCGTTTGGCATGCGGATCCTGCGGCTGTGCAAGAAGTTTCATTTGATGTAGAAAATGGAAAAACATAAACCGGAAATCAAAAAATCCTGTACCGGAGATGTGATTTACACGCACACCCTGATACAGGATTTTTTCTATTCACGCGTTGCTCCGCTCCACACTCCGCACCGTCCACAGCACAAGCCCGACTGCCAGCACCATCTGCAGCGCCATGCTCACGCCCATCCAGTGGCTGATGATGGAATTGTCTGCCTGATTGCCGAACCAGGTTCCTACCTGAACCCAGGTCTGGTTACTGGCAGTCAGCCGCCCGATGACCTGGGCAAAGGTGGCAATGGGGTTCAACAACAGTACATACAGGAAATTTCCGGAACCGCCGGTCATGCCGCCGGATTCTGCCGATGCCAGATATTCCCCCATCCGCATCTGGTTAATATAGGTAACCAGAAAATTGATGCCGTAGGTTCCGGCTGTCAGCAACGCCGTTACCGCGTAGGCCGCCACCGTGGCTGCCGTGGTCCGGCGGAACAGGGCCGAACAGCACAGGCCGATGCTTCCCATAAACACTGCCGCCGCAAAGAAGCAGCACACCAGAAGGATCAGGTCCGATGCCGTCACGCCGCCATACACAAACACCATGGCCAGGATCGGCAGACTGGATACCACCATGAGAAACATGATTCCCAGGGCCGCCTCCAGCTTTCCCAGAACAATATCCGCCGGTGTCATGCAGGTGGTCAGCATCAGATCCAGAGTCTGGCGCTCCCGCTCTCCGCTGATGCTTCCCGCCGTCACCGCCGGCATGATGAGGATCAGCATCAGAAACTCCAGGGAAGCCACAAACATGTACAGATCCAGGAAGCCCGTATACTGCACCTCCGCCGTCAGTTCCACCTGGACCAGAGCCGAGTACATGTTCAGCAGTGCCACCAGCGCCAGGATCCCGTTAAACACCAGGAGTACCAGTGCCAGCTTAAAGCTTCTGGCGCTCACCATGCACTCCCGTTTATAGACCGGATTCGTCTTCATAGGACAACACCACCTTTTCCTCGTTATGATCCGTGATCTGCATGAAGATGGACTCCAGGCTGCCCGGCTCCCGCATGAAGCCGCGCACCGGAATGCCCGCCTCGATCATCTGTTTTAACAGCTCGCTCTCCCGGCGCTCATCGCCGGTAAAGCCCACCATAATATCCTTTTCACAGATGGAAATGGTCCGCACCATGGGGTTCTCCTTTAAGAAGGCCAGAGCCTTCTCCATCTGGTCATACACGCTGATGATGATCTGCTTGGAGGTGTAGAGCCGCTCCATGATCTCATCCATACTGCCGGAGAGCACCATCCTCCCGGCATCAATAATGCCGATATCCGTGCAGAGCTCGGAAAGCTCCGACAGGTTATGGGAGCTTAAGAGAATGGTCTTGCCCTGCTCATGAAGCTCCCAGACCATCTGCCGGAATTCCAGATGGGTTCTGGGATCCAGCCCGGCTGTCGGCTCATCCATGATCAGAAGTTCCGGATCGTGGATCAGGGCCCGGGCCAGGCAAAGCCGCTGCTGCATGCCGCGGGAAAGCCCGTCTACAAAGGCATCCATGCGGTCCCCCAGTCCCACCTGCTCCAGGAGGCTTCTGGATCGTTTACGCGCTGCAAAGCCCTCCAGATGGTAGCAGGCCGCAAAAAATTCCATATATTCGGCAACCTTCAGGTTATCATACAGGCCGAAATGATCCGGCACATAGCCGATCCGTTTTCTTAAATCCATCGTATCGGCCAGCATATCCCTGCCATCCAGCTCCACCGTCCCCTGATCCGGCTTTAACAGTCCGGTCATGATCTTGATGGTGGTTGTCTTTCCGGCACCGTTTGGGCCCACAAAGCCAAACAGCGCACCGGCTTTCAGCTCCATGTCCAGACCGTCCAGGGCATGGTAATTTCCGTATTTTTTATGTAATCCCTGAATTTTTAACATCAGCGTTCCCTCCCTGCTGCCATCGGCATCGGAAGCTGGATCGCGTCATATCCGTCTCCATTGTAAGCGTAGCGGACTGTCAGCGTGTTGCCCGGGGAAAGATAGGATTTCAACTGGTCAACGTCCAGTGTCTTTCCCTCCAGCTCC
>CAVIRL010000051.1:4770-16934 GCA_963645005.1 Prevotella sp. P5-108 | reverse complement strand
CCAGCCCATGTTTTCTTACGGTCAGCGCAGCAAGTGCGCAGACCTGCTGAACAGTTACAAGGAAAGTTCTGCTTCCTTTCACGCTGCACTCCTACTCAATGGGATAAAGCATCTTTTCAAATTCCGGCATACGCAGGTCTTTCTTCTGAATGTAATAGCTGTCCAGTATGGTTTCCTCTTCCAGCTTCTGGTTGGAAAGGGTTTCCACCGCCCGTTTTACGCTTAAGTAACCGGTACTGAAGTCATCGGTCACGCAGAGTCCGCTTATTACACCGCGGTCCAGGTAATTGAGGATCGGTGTAGCGATACCCCTGCCATAAAGGCCATCTGCATGTTCCAGATACACACTGCTGTCTGCCAGGATCTTGGCTGTCTCCAGAAGTGCCTCCGGATCCAAAGCAATGATGACGGCCCGCTCAGATCCCGGATAAACCAGTTCCTCTATAACGCTGCGGAACGTGCCATCTCCCTGGCGGTCAAATTGCTTTATCTTACAGCCCGCCTCCTGCAGGACAGCCTCCACGCCATCCTGAAAATGCTGGCATGCGGCCGATTTTCTGCCGCTGTCAAACAGATAATACAGGATCCGGTTTCCATGCTCCTCTACCGCCCGCCTCGCAAGCTCCTGACCCATGGCATCATAATCGGCAGTTACAATGGAAGAAACCTTGTCCCGCGGAAGCTCAGAGTTTACCAGCACCACCGGGATCTGCACCCGTTTGTCTGCCAGCGCGTCCTCCAGGGCAGCTTCTTCCACCGGCATGACGATCAGCGCCCTCGCGCCATCCTGCTGCTCCCGGGCCATCCGTTCGATCTGCTGGGACGCGTTTCCGCCCTCATACAGCGTGATCAGGCTCACATCGGCATTCAGCTCGACGGCCGCCCGGTCCACACCCCTTTTGAAATTCTGGTAAAACTCATCGGTTGCGTCATCCAGGATCACAGAGATCGGAAAGATCTCGTTTTTCCGCTCCTTGATCACCAGGTCTGTGGAGGAAATCAGATACAGAAGGATCAGAAGGACGGCAAACGCACACCATAGCCAGGTTTCTCTTTTTTTCATGCTGTCTTCTCCCTTTCCCGGAGCTCTCCGTAATCGATCGCCGGAAGATGGATGCAGATCGTGGTGCCTTCATCCGGCTCTGAATCGATCAGGAGGCCATATTCATTTCCAAAATACAGCCGGATCCGCTCGTTGACGTTCTTTACGCCGATGCCGGAGCCGCGTTTGGATGAGACATGGGCGTGATCGGTCAGTAACGACTCCACCTGCTCCTCTGTCATGCCGAGTCCGTTATCCCGAACGGTAAACCAGATCCCGTCTTCCTTCTGTTCGACCAGGATCTCGATGATACCGTCACCATCCTTGAATTCCATTCCATGGTAAATGGCATTTTCCACCAGTGGCTGCAGCATCAGCTTCAGGCTGGCAAGCCCGAGGACCTCCGGTGGCGCATCAATGGTATATGTAAACTTATTCTTAAAGCGCATCTGCTGGATCATCAGGTAGCTGCGCACATGCTCCAGCTCATCCCGCACCGGGATAATGCTTTTCCCCTTGCTTAAGCTGATGCGGAAGAAGCGGGCCAGCGCGGTAACCACCCGGACGGCCTCCGATTTCTGCTCATTCTCGATCATCCATACAATGATATCCAGTGTATTGTAGAGGAAATGCGGGTTGATCTGGGACTGGAGCGTGTCGAACTCACTCTTGCGTTTCGATTCGTGCTCTGCCACAATATCCTGCATCAGTACCTTGATCTGGCGTGCCATATCTCCGATGGAACGCCCCAGATGGCGGATCTCATAGGAGCCGCCCTGATACACCTCCACATCCAGATTGCCGGCCTCCAGTGCATTGACAGACTTTTCCAGTTCATGGATCGGTATGGTGATGCGCGCAGAGATGGAAGCATTGATGATCATGAGCATAAACAGGAAAAATGCGATCAGAAAGATCATAAACAGCTTCGTCTTCAGGGTGTTTAGGTAGCTTCCCTTTTCCGGAGTCACGCCAACCAGCTTCCAGCCCGTATAGCCGACGGTCTTCACCGTTACATCGCGGATCTCGCCCTGAAAGGTTTCACGGTAATTTCCGTCCCGGTAAGCGGCTGCAGCCCGGTAATTTTCTTCCATCTGACCCGCATCAATAAGCTGCTCCTTGGGATGATAGATCAGCCGCCCCTCCGGGTTCACCATGTAGAGATAACCGTTGTTTCCCAGCACAATGCTGTCGAGAAGCTGCTTTAAGCTTCCGTAGGCAATGTCGATCAAAAGGATCCCCTGCTCCGTCGAGCCTCCGTTTGTCAGCTCCACGGAACGCGTCATCGTAATGACCCAGGTATACTGATTTTCATCGTTCTCAAAAATATACTGCACATGCGGCATGGTAAAATGCAGATTCTCCGTCCGCAGCATGGCCTCCTGAAACCAGCTTTCCTCCCTGATATCCAGATCTGTCTTCAGACGCGCTGCCGGAACCGTTCCCAGAAGCTCACCGCTTTTCGAAAACAGCGCAAGATTGGTCACACAGTCACGGTTGCTGTCATAGAGCAGGTTCATCTGGTCGTGAACGCTGTTTCTGGAAAGATCCGTATTTTTGATCACATCATAAAAGAGCGTGTCGGAAAGCTTCATGACTGTTCGCAGATAGGTGTCCACCGACAGCTCTGCCTGGGCCAGGATGGTCTGGTTCTCTTCCTGAATGGCAGCCGTCATCTGGTTCATCAGACGTCCGTAGAACGAGATTCCCATCAGGATCAGGGCGGTCAGCGCACTGATGGTAAAGTACAGAAAGATCGTTGACCGGATGCTGAACCGGCCGAAATATTCTGTGATTTTTTTCTTTCCCATAACGCCCCCTGTTAACTGCTTTGTGCTCCGCGGTATTTGGTCGGAGAAATGCCAAAGCGTTTTTTAAAGACATAGCTGAAATAATTCTGCTCCTGATATCCCACCTTCTGGGCAATCACATAGGTCTTATCATCGGTTTCATTTAACAGCTCCACAGCCTTCTGCAGGCGCACCTCCGTCAGGTACGCAATGTAGGT
This sequence comes from Prevotella sp. P5-108, assembly GCA_963645005.1. Classification (GTDB taxonomy): domain Bacteria; phylum Bacillota; class Clostridia; order Lachnospirales; family Lachnospiraceae; genus Brotaphodocola. Next base: position 13,884 of record CAVIRL010000051.1, on the reverse strand, counting down.
CTGGCCGGTCACTCTGCGGAACATGGTGGAAAAGTAAGCCGGACTCATATGCAGTTCCCGGCAGATCAGTTCCACAGAAAGAGACGGATCCTGATAATGGTTTTCAATGTAGCGCCGCGCCTCCAGCATCACCTTTTTGGTGGTATTGTCTCGTTCCCGGTTCAGTCCTTCATGGATCCGCAGTGCAACCTTCAGGATCCACGCCTCAAATTCCTCCGGTTTCCCGATGGCCGCCGGGATATCCAGATACTGCTTATCCGTATCAAAGATTTCCCGGGTAGTAAGGTCATACTGCTGCATCAGTTTTGTCACACAGTGAAACATGGACAGCATATAAAGCTGCTGCTGCCGGGCATGCACCTTGGCATCATCCATGCGATCCATCAGCCTCTGCACGGTTTCCCGGATTTTTTCTGCCGGGCCGAATTTGACTGCGGTGATGAAATCATTTTCATCTGCATGATCAAACTTCAGCTTGCCTCGGCTTACCGGTTCCACATCGTTGATGTAGATGGTCTGTCCCACACCGACGATATTCCGGTATCCCAATGCATCCACCGCAGACTGGTATACCCGGCTAAGCTCCGAAAGCACCTGACAGCTATGACCCACCGCAATGGTCACGGTCACATCCAGAACTCTCCGGCACTCCTTGCAGATATCCCCCAGATGATCCAGCAGGCCGGTCTGGGAATTATTCTCGTCAATGGCTACGATCAAAGTAATGCCGGCCGAGGAATTGAAGGTGGTAAACCGGCAGTAATCCTTTAAATGGTCCTCTGCGATCTGCCTCACGGAGATTGGAACCAGTTCCTTCTGCAGGGCATCCGGGCGGTCCGTGCTGTCTGCCTCAATATGCAAAAGCGCAGTCAGCCACTTTTTTGCGTGAAGAATATCGACACTGTATTCCTGCATCTTCTCCTCGATCATGCCGGCATCGGCGGTTCCCCGCACCAGGTCATTCAGGAATACGGCACGCAGGATCGGCAGGCTCTTCTGATAGCTTTCCCGCAAAAGTGCGGCATCCCGCCGCTGGCTGATCTCCTCATCCAGATTTTTTCTTACCCGGGTGAGGATTTCGGAAAGCTCCTCCACATTCACCGGCTTTAAGATATACTCCGTCACATTCAGCTTAATAGCCTGCTGGGCATATTCAAAGTCATCGAAACCGGAAAAGATCAGCACCTTCATGGACGGATATTTCTGCCGGATCTTCTCTGTCAGTGTCAGTCCGTCCATAAAAGGCATGCGGATATCTGTCATGACCACCTCCGGCTCCAGCTGTTCTATTTTCTCCAGCGCTTCCGCGCCGTTCTCCGCGTCCCCGACCACCTCAAACCCCAGGCGGTTCCAGTCGATTTTACGTATGATGCCCTTGCGCACTTCTTCCTCATCGTCCGCAAGGATGATCCGATATAAGCTCATGGTCTGCCTTCTCCTTTTACCATTTTTCCGTATCCTCCAGGATTTGTTCCAGCGTATGGATCAGCACCTGGTTTTCCTCCGGCCTGCTGACACAGACACGGTAATATCCGTCAGAAAGCCCCGTAAAATTGCTGCAGTCCCGCAGCAGGATCCCCCGTTTCAGACAAGCCTCATACAACCAGAGAGGCCCGAGTTCTTTCTCATAATAAAACAGAATAAAATTGATGTCTGAGTCGTAAACCCGAAAACCCAGACGGCGGAGCTCGCGGGTCAGATAAGCCCGGCCTGTTTTTAAAAGTACCCTCGCTTCTTCTAAATAGGCGGTCTCCTCCAGGGCTGCGCATCCTGCTTCCTGGGCCGGCACAGAAATGCTCCAGGGCTGGCGTCTCAGGATCAGCTTCTGTAAAAGCTCCCGGTCCCCACAGATCCCATAGCCCAGCCGCAGTCCGGCCATAGCGTAGGTCTTCGTGAAAGCCCTCAGGATAAACAGATGTGGGAACTGCTCTGCTTCTTCTGCAACGCTGAATGCCATCGGGTCATTCAGAAGGTCACAGAAGCATTCATCCAGGATCAGCCGCGTCCCAGTCTCCTCACAGTGCGCCGCCAGCTCCAGGATCTGATCCTTTGGCACTGCACATCCGGTGGGATTGTTGGGGTTACAGAAAAATACCAGATCTGTGTCCGGTGTGATCTGTTCGCAAACCTTATGCATATCCGGAAGAAACTTTTGTTCCGGTTCCAGCCGGACATAGCGGATCTCGCAATTTGCCTGCTCCAGCGCCTGCTCGTATTCCGCAAACCCCGGTGCAGGCAAAAGCGCCTGCTTTGGCTGCACCGTCCCCACCAGCTGATAGATCAGGTCTGCGGCTCCGTTGGAGCAGAGGATCGTATCGGCCGGAACCTGGTGGAATGCGGCAAGGGCTGTTCGAAGTGCCTCACACCGGGTATCCGGATAGCAGGCCCAGTCTTCCACGGTCTCCCTCAGCCTGCGCTTTACCCCCTCCGGCATGCCCAGGGGATTTAAATTGATGGAAAAATCATGCCGGACCGGATTCCGGTAAATATCGCCGCCGTGGCGGGCGGATGTCTGCTGATTTTTCATAGGCCCATACCTCCCGGCGCGAACAGGTAGCCGATGAGCCCCACTGCCGCCGTGCAGACTGCCAGAGCCAGAACCGATGCCACATACATCAGGCGGTTGGCTCTTGGGATATCCTCCGGCTCCACCGGCCGGAGGGCATCCCCGATCGTCGGCTTATGATACAGCTCTCCAAAATACCAGGCATCGCCTGCCAGCTGTACCCCCAGCGCCCCGGCACAGGCAGATTCACTCTGGGCAGAGTTGGGACTCTTGTGGTTTCTGCGATCCCGCCGCCAGATTTTAAAGGCATTTTTGCCGCTCATTCCGGGGATCAGACAGGCAGCCGCCGCAAAGGACAGGCCGGTGAGCCTTGCCGGAATATAGTTTACCAGATCGTCAAGCTTTGCCGCAGCACGGCCAAAGTACAGGTATTTTTCATTTTTATAGCCCACCATGGAATCCATGGTATTTACTGCTTTGTAAAAGAAGCCTCCCACCGGTCCGAGGAAAAACAGGAACAGCAGCGGAGCAATGACACCGTCCGAAGCATTTTCTGCCACCGTCTCCACCGCTGCCTTCGTGACACCCTCGGCCGTCAGACTATCTGTATCACGCCCGACGATCATGGACACGGCATAGCGGGCGCCGGTTAAATCACCTTCCTTCAGCTTCCGGTATACCTTCATGCTCTCTGTCTTTAAGGAGCGCGCCGCCAGGATCCATCCATCCAGAACGCACATCAGTGCAAAGCGGAGACAGGGATGGACCAGACTTGACAGAAGCAGCAGCAGTGCCGTGATCACCACCGTCACACAGGGAATGGCCACCGCCAGGGCCGTTCCCGCCAGAAGCAGATTTTCCGGTGTATCTGCCACCCGCCTGCGAAGCTGCTTTTCCATATGGGAGATCAGGCTGCCGATCCCGCAGACCGGGTGCCAGAGTCCCTGGGGATCTCCCACAATAAAGTCGATCAGGAAGCCAATGCAGGCTGCTGCCGCATATTCCATCCAAAGCTGTGTTACTCTCATGCTGCGTTCATTCCTTTTGTCTGTATTATTTGATCCGGGATGCAATGCCGCACTGCATCCGGTATACCTTCTCTGCTGCCGCTGCCAGAAGCTGCCCGGCATGTCCCACGGCTTCCCGGTAATCCCGCTCTGCTTTTTCCATGGGGACGATACCGCAGCCCACTTCATCTAATGTAATGACTGCCGGCGGATCTGCCAGGATCTGCCGTGTAAACACTTCCGGCTCTTCCCCGGCCTCCAGCATCTCTCGGATGCGGTCCTGAAAATCCGCAAGGACCGTTTTTCCGCCGCAGATCTGCGCCGCGTATGCTTTCTTTCCCTGAAAGCTTCCTCCAATGACAAGAATCATACGATATAAATCTCCTTGTTGTGTTTGTCTGTCTCGCCGCAGGACATGGAACGTCTGTGGCGGATCCGCTGCTGCAGGTGCCAGCAGCATGCTATCTACATCCGGCTGCACACGGCCAGGGCTGCAACCATCACCAGTTCCGCAGTCTGCAGAAAATATCCCGCCAGGTCGCCGGTGGTTCCGCCAAATTCCTTCATAGCCATGTGATGGTACCAGAGGAAGGCTGCTGCCGCAGTTACAGTCAAAACGGCTGCCGTAACTGCTCCGGATGTCAGAACAACAAATGCAATTCCGGCAAACAGCCATATCGCAAGCACCGCTTTGACCGCCGGTGCCCCGCTTCCGGTTCCTCTGGCAAAGGTAGCTGCCAGTCCGTCCTTCCTGGCTTTCGGAAAGCTGAGAACAGAAAGGCCGCTCAAGGCCCGCGTCATCACATAAATTCCGGCAATGGCCGGAAAAGCTTTTCCGCGCAGCTCAGAAAAGGCGGCTGCGTAAAGCAGCAGGTAAACGCCGCACCCGGCAATGGCAAAGGCTCCGGCGTGTGGATCTTTTAAGATCTCCAGCTTCCGCTCCCGGCTCTGGAAGGAGCTTCTGGCATCCGTTACATCTAAGAAGCCATCCATATGAATGCCGCCGGTGATCAGCAACGGAATGGCGGTACCCAGAAGGGAAAATGCCGGAATGCCAAGCTTTATCCGGGCCGCTGCCCAGGCAAAAGCACTGACACAGGCCCCGATCACTGCGCCGATCAGAGGAAAAAAGCAGAAGGCGTATTTCATGCCGCGTTCACTCCACTCCACAAAGGGCATGGGGATGCGGGAGTACATGGAAAACGCAATGATAAAGCTTTCCAGAAATGTAGGAAGTGTTCCTGCATTCTGCACCACAGTGCGCTCAGTCCCGTTTTTTGCATCCGTGCTGCCGCCCGGTTCTGCGTTCTTATGCTCACTCATCGCTGCCTTCTCCTTTCTGCCGGATGGGAATTCCATACAAAACCTCCGTCACCGTGTCGGCCTCCTCTGCCAGCCAGATATTGATGCTTCCCAGAAGTCTTATATAGCGGACGGTCTCCGGGTCATAACGGCATCCATCCGAAAAGATTTCGTTGGTCACGATGATCAGGGTTTCAGTCTGTTTTCTCAGGTTTTGAATGCCCTGTCTGATGCGGTCCAGAATCTCCTCATCGGTACCGCCGAGTTCAAATTGCTCGTTGGCCAGCAGGTTGGACATGCACTCCAGCATGAGACTGCATTTTTGCGGAAGCTTCAGTGCTTCCAGGGTATGAAAGGCCTCGATGGTCTGAAAGCCTTTTCCCTCCCGCATGGCACGGTGCTTCTTCACCCGGGCTGCCCCCTCTGCGCCCCAGGGATGCATGGTGGCTATATAATATTTTTCTGTGCTCTCTGCATGCACAAGCAGGTCTTCCGCATAGGCGGATTTTCCGCTGGCGGAAGCGCCGGTTACAAGATGCATCATGATTGATCGTCTCCATTTAAAAAATCCAGGATCAGTTCCGGTCCGGATAAATAATACAGATGCGGAAAGCCCGCCAGCAGCCGGTCTGTCTGGTACATGCAGTCCCAGCCACGGTTTGACTGCGGCTTTGCCGCATGGAACGCCGCGCCCGGTGCGGTACTGTCCCAGTAGTGGAATTCATGTCCCTTGATCCGGTATGTTCCATTCTGTTCCAGGGAAATATAGCCAAACCGGCCAAGCTTTCCCGTGCGGAAACCATCTGCATGGATCAGCCCGGCCATGGGCCAGCTTTGTCCGGCTTCGTCTTCCAGATGCTCCTGCAGATACAGAAAGCCGCCGCACTCCGCAAGGATCCTGACACCCTCTGCATGGGCGCTTCGGATGGCTGCAAGCATCGGCTCATTGGCCGACAGTTCCTTTGCGTAAAGCTCCGGGTATCCGCCCCCCAGTAAAATGCCCTGGCTCTGCTCCGGCAACGCCGCATCGTGAAGCGGGGAAAACGGGATCAGCTCCCAGCCATGCTGCCGCAAAAAGTCCAGGTTCTCCTGGTAGTAGAAGCAGAAGGCCTCGTCCAGGGCAACTGCCATGCGGCGGGTGGGGCATTTGCTCTCAGCATCCGGGGATTGGGGGGCTTCCGACCGTTTCTCTCCGGAATATCCCGCCAGCTCCAGGATCCCCTCCACATCCAGATATTCCTCCAGCTGCTCTGCAAAGGCATTCAGATGCCCCCGCAGCTCACTCTGCTCCTCCGGCATGGTAAGCCCCAGATGGCGGCTCTTGATGTCCATGGTCTCGCAGACCGGGACCGCGCCAAGATACCGCACACCCAGCTTTTCAAGCTCCGGCCGCAGGCGTTCGCCTACCATTTTGTTTGTTTTATTTAAGATCACGCCGCAGATATGGCTGTCCTTCCGGTATTCCAGAAAGCCCTGGATCTGCGCTGCCAGAGACAGGCTGCTTCCCTTACCGTCCACCACAAGAATAACCGGAGTGTCGGTAATCTTTGCCACTTCGTAGGTACTGGCAGAAATGGAATTGCCGCCAATCCCGTCATAATATCCCATCACACCTTCCAGAACAGAAAGCTCCGCATCTGCCGCCCGTTTCCGGAACAGCGCCCGCAGCTCCTCCTCCGGAAGGAAAAAGCTGTCCAGGTTGCAGCTGTCGATACCCAGAACGTATTTATGAAACATGGGGTCGATGTAATCCGGTCCGCATTTGAAGGAACGGCACCGGATGCCGCGGTTCCGGAACAATGTCAGAAGTCCGGTGGTGAGAAGGGTCTTGCCGCTGCCGCTTCCCGGCGCCGCCAGAAGAATGCGTGGAAAACTTTTACAGTCCTGAAGCACCGGCTTGCTTGTTTCCGGTTCCTGTGCCGTAAGGATATAAATCGGATTCTGCGCCTGCATCATATGGTACGGGCCGCGCTTTGCTGCCCGGGATACCTGCATACAGACCACCTCCGGCTCCCATCCTCTGTTCCGAAACCAGGCCATGGCCCGGGACAGACTTTCCAGTGCAATCACATTGATCACAATCCGGACTGCCGGATTTAACGCTGTTACCAGATCCAGGATTTCCTCCATATTGCCGCTGCTCCCGCCGAGGAACACCCGGTCCGGCACCGGATATCCAGATAATGACTCCGGTGCTTTTCCGGGAACTACCGTCAGGTTTTTTACCCCTGCTTTCTCTGCGTTCGCCCGGATCAGGATACAGCCCTCTTCCTTCTGTTCAAAGGCATACACATGCCCCTCCGGCACCTGCAGCGTTGCCTCCACGGAAACAGAACCGGTCCCGGCGCCAATATCATACACCATGTTGTCCCGGCACAGCTCCAGCTTAGAAAGGGAAACCGCCCGTACCTCACTTTTTGTCATGGGGATATCTCCCCGGATAAACCATTCATCTCTCATCGTTTTTCCGCTCCAGAAATATAGCTGCCAGACTGTTCGTCTCGATTTCCGTCATCTCTTCTGCTGTTCCGTAAAGCTTTCGTTCATCTTCATAGCCCATACGGACACCGGCATAAATCACGGTATCTCCCATACCTGCATCCTTCAAGATCTGGCAGACCTGTTTCAAATTCATGCTGCTGTCTAACAGCAGAAATATTTTATTCCGTTGCCTTAGCAGCGCTGCCACATCGCAGTCCCGCCCATGGGCGCTGGCGAGGCAGGCATCGTCCCAGGATATTCCAAACCGCGCCGCAAGAGAAGACACCGAAGAAATGCCCGGATACACCTTCACCTCATAGGGAACGGATCCCATTGCTCCCCAGCGTTTCTTTAATTTCCGCAGCAGGCTGCCGCTGCCGCTGTAAAATCCGGTATCGCCGGAGCAGACCACCACGGCATGCTGATACATCGGATGGGTTTCCATCCAGTCCAGGATCTTTTCCGGCTGGTAATACGCTTCCTGATGTTTTCCGTGAATCCATGGTGCCAGATCAGCTAGCATCCGGGACGCACCGAACACGATATCACCATGCTCCAGCACCTCCAGCGCTTCTAACGTAAGCTGCCTGCCGCCGCCCATTCCCATGCCGATCATGCTGAGGGTGCGGCTGGATCGCCGTGTCTGTTCAGGATCAGGTTTCTGTTTCTCCGGCATTTTGTCCACAGCTGCCGGATGCATACCGAACGCATCCATCTGCCGCTTTGCCTCTTCCAACGAGATTCCCTCCTCCCGGACCGGCCGCCGGATCACAATCACAGATGCGCCGCACTGTCTGGCGGCCTCCATTTTCTCCACAAAACCGCCGCGTTTTCCGGCTTCTTTTGTGACAAGCCATCCGGCCTGCACGGTGCGCAGCAGCGCACAATTCAGTTCCACCGAAAACGGTCCCTGCATGGCAATGACGTGGACTCCGTGAATGCCAAGAACCTCACATTTTTTCAGAACCTGGCTGTCCGGAAGAACCCGCGCGTAGATGCGTTCTCGCAGGCCCTGATTCTCCGCAAAGGCTTCCAGTTCCTTGCTTCCGGTGGTAAGGAGGACCGGGCGGTCGTCCTGTTTCAGGCATTCCACCGCGTCGTGCAGCGAATCTACCACATACACCGGCGCTGTTTTCGGCGTGTTATCCCTGTTTTCTACTGAAACAGTCTGTTCCGATCCCCTTAAGACACGCTGATAAGAGATTTCCAGTTCGCGGCATAGCGCTGCCACCTGTTCTGTCACCACTCTGGCATAGGGATGAGTGGCATCCAATACCAGGTTCGGAGCTGCCTCCTGCAAAAACTGCCGCATGGCAGTTTCGTCCAGTGCCCCGGTATGTACCTGAACCAGATCACTTTCTCTCAGCAGACTTTCCCCGTAACCGGATACTACGCTGACCAGCACCGGAACCTGATGCGTCTCGGCATATTCTGCCAGCTCTCGTCCCTCGGATGTTCCGCCAAATATCACAACGGATGCCTGTCTCTGCATGCTTATATTCCTCCTGCTTTCTCTGCCACGGCCACCGTTACGCCGGTGTGGACCTGTTTTTTCACGATCAGCCGTCCGCCTGTTCCCGCGCAGCAAAGGGCTGACCGCTCACAGACATTTCCGACTCCCGTTATCTGACGCACAAACCCGGACTCTGTAAAGTCTCCCTGCACGGCCGCCAGTTTCTCACTGCTGTATGTAGAAAAAGGGACGCCAAGTCCGGCTGCTGTTTCCTTCAGACCGGCCTCGTCCTTCTTTAACTCAATGCTTGCTATTTCGGACACTCCGCGGATATCCAGCTGATGCTCTGCCAGAGTTTCCCGGAC
>CAVIRL010000051.1:0-4760 GCA_963645005.1 Prevotella sp. P5-108 | reverse complement strand
CGGACTGCCGCTTCGATGGCCGCCTTTGGTGTATCTCTGCGGCATCCAATGCCAAGCACCAGCTTCTTCGGGATCAGGCGTAAAAATCCTGCTTTCTGATAGGGCAGTCCGGATACAGATTGCTGATGAGCTGCCGGCTGCTCCGTCGGGGAATCCTTCAGCCCCGGCTCTGTCTGTGTCCTGCAGGTCACCCAGACATTCAGCCGGTGCACCACATCCGCCTCATACCCGGTTTCATCTGGCACCGGGATCGGATCATCACAGAAAAAGCCCACATTCTCTCCTTCCAGGAGCGCTGCTGCAAGCTCCTTTGCCAGCTTCCGGTCTGTTATCACAAATCCGTGATCCGCTGCCCAGACATCAATGGCGGTCCGTCCCCGCACATCCGAGGCAGTCGTCACGACCGGCACCGCATCCAGAAGGGCCGCAGTCTGTTCCGCCAGGCGGTTTGCGCCGCCCACATGCCCGGAAAGAAGGGAAATGGCAAATTTCCCGGCCTCATCCACCACGACCACAGCAGGGTCGGTGAACTTATCTCTCAGATAGGGTGCGATCAGACGCACCGCAATCCCGGCTGCTCCGATAAAGATCAGTCCGTCAAGCGCGGCAAACTGCTGCCCGGTCCACTCGGAAAGAGAACCGGATATACGTTGCACTGCAGGATTCCGATTTCCTGTTTTTCTTCCGGTATAACCCCGGCATTCCACTCCGGCATTGTTCATCGCCCCGGCCAGTTTTTCACAGACACGCTCGCCTCTTCCGGTAAAGCTGATCACTGCAAGTTTCATACCCTAGTCCTTTCAGCGGCTGTGCAGATCCACAGCCATCGCATCGTTCAAAAATCATCCTGCCCGGAGATCTCCTTCCAGGCGTCAAAGGCACTTTGCCAGTTTTCTGTCGCGCCAAGGAGCTGGTGTGCCGTGGAAAAGGTAACCGCTTCTGCCGTGATCCGGCCACCGCTCCAGGCTTCCATCCAGCGCTTCACATAGAACGCCGTCCGGTTAAGAAGTGTCTTCGCAAGTCCCTGTTCTTTCAACAGCGCCAGCGCATCATCTGTGGTATTGCAGGCAAGGATCTGTTCCTGCATTTCCGGGTGTCCCAGTTCTTGTGCCAGCACCGCCATCTGTTCCATCCGGCCGTCTCCATATTTTGAATGGGTATTTTCCACACCGGCAGATACTTTGATCAGTTTTCCGATATGGCCCACAAACAGCAGCTTCCGAAAGCCCTCTTTCTCTGCCATGAGAACGGCATCCTTTACAAAATTGCTGCAGAGCACCGCGCTTCCCATCGGAACGCCCAGCTCTTTCTTTAAAAATTCTTCTCCGTAGTTTCCGGGTGCCATCAGAAGCACCTTTTCCCCGTTTACCGCCTTCATATGGATTTCCAGATGAATGGTCTCAAGCAAAGCTTCCTCACTCATGGGCTTTACGATTCCGGTCGTCCCCAGAACCGAGATGCCGCCCTGAATTCCCAGTTTGGGATTAAAGGTCTGGAGGGCCAGCGATTCCCCCTCCGGGATCCAGACGGTAACGACCAGATGCTCCTCAAAAGCAGCCGTTCGAACCACATCCTCCACCGCCCCCAGGATCATGCCGCGCGGCACCGGATTGATGGCATAATGTCCCACCGGGCAGCTTAAGCCCGGCTTTGTTACCATGCCGATGCCCGGACCTCCGTTTAAATACAGCTGCGGGTATTCCTCCAGATAATATCCGGCACCGGTCCGGCACAAAGCTTCAAACTCCCCCCGGTCTGCCTGGCGCACACGGGCATATACCTTCGTCCCGTTTGTCACATCCGGATCATCTCCGGAATCCTTCCGGACAAAAAAAAGACCGGCATCCTGTGTTACCGGAATCCGGCAGACAGTTCCCCCCGGAAGTGTAAGCTCTGCATAGTCCGGATTCCTTTTCCCGCATAACAAAAAAGCGGCCGCCGCCTTCGCCGCAGCCGCCGCACAGGTCCCGGTGGTATATCCATTCCTCAGTCTTTTCTCTGCCACTTGTTTTCTCCGTTTCAACGCAAGGTTCGTTTACGCTGTAATCGGTTTTATTATACTTGTTTTTCGGTTGTTTGACAAGCATCAGACCAGGTCGTTTCTCTCCGAATCCTTTTGCATCTGTTTCTTCCGTTTTGTGATGAGACCGCCAATCCTGCCGCTCTCCTTGGAGGTCAGGCAGCGCCAGCCACCCTTCAGGACACGGTCTCCCAGTCCCAGTTCCTCTGCAATCTCAAATTTCAGCTGTTCCTCCGGGGTCATATGTTCCGGATCAACGGGCTTTTTCTCTTTTTTCTTAGACATAACGGGCACACTCCTTTTCTATGGAAGTGTGCCCGTTATCGCTGTTCTTTATTCGCAACCGTTCGGTACCTTCACAATTATGAACAAAAATCATAACGGTTCAGTAACTTCACAGTCATGGGAAAAATCTGATTTTCGCCCGGATTTGCCGGCCTGACAACCGCCGCGACGATATCGGCGATCAGGCCTGCTCCAGCTCTGCAAAGAACATTTCGTAAAAATCATCTTCCCCTTTGAGGAGCGGTGAATTCTCCCCGCCGCCATTGGTGCTTCGCTTGATTTCCGCGTAAAAGCTTTCCCCCGCACAAGCCAGGTCCATCTCGTAGACCGGATAACCCAGCTCCCGGCAGAGTTCGCAGAATGCAGAAAGCGGATTGGCTTCGGTTCTGGTCAGCAGGATCCGTCGTTTCAATTCCGGATCTTTTCCGGCTTTGCGCTTCATCTCATCGAGGGTTTCCGCAATATTCATAGGCCGTATATCCTTCTTTCTTTTTGTTTGACTGTCCCTGAAAAAACATCAGCCCTCCACAAAGGTCAGAATATCCTCCGGAGCCTTGCGCTTTGGCTTTTCCGGATCGATGTCACGGTAACCGACGGCAATCACGGATACCACCTGCTCTGTCTCCGGAATCTTAAGCATCTCATGGATTTCAGCTGCGTCACGGATTCCCATGATCAGGGTATCCAGTCCGAGTTCTCTGGCCTTTAAGATCAGGTTCTCACTCTGCAGGCCCAAGTCATAATAACCCCAGCCGTTTCCGCATTCATTGTCCGGTTCTCCGGTTTCACGATTAAAACCTGCCCGGTTTTTCATAAAGGTGGCTACAAGATAAGAAGCACCCTTTGAATTGTTCTGGTTAAACTGCGGCAGGCAGTTCTCTGAAAATTTCTCACACTTTGCTTCATCTAAAATGCCGTAGTAACGTGCAGTCTGGGAGTTCTTCCAGGATGGTGCCTGGATCGCCGCCTGAACCATCGCTTCCATCTGTTCCTTTGTCGCACGTCTGCTGCTGTCATATTTGCGGATGCTTCTTCGCGTTTCCATCAGTTTTTCAAATTCCATCGTCATGTCCTCCTGCTCATCAATGGCGCAAAAAAAATCTGCCCTGGCGCATTCTTGCGCCAAGGCGCGGTCACTTGTATTCTATTACGCTACTTCCTACATCATAGCACATTTTGGAATATTCTTGTAGGAAATCCTGGACTTTTTCCCGATTTTTTTATTCAGAAATTTGGTTACAGTGTCAAAAAATTTCGATATCAGCGTAAAATCCGAACATGTCCGATGAGGGGAAGCTCTTTTGCTTTTCCGGTAACGGCATTCGCCACACCCATGCAAAACAGCACCAGGATCAGCAGATAACCTACTCCGGACAGGGAAAGCAGGAAACGGAACTGCCACCAGTAACGGTCAAAAACCAGATTCAGCATTGTGGATATAAACTGCCAGCCCATCGATACGAGCAGGAGCAGCAATCCCTGATTCGCGTGAAATCTGGCGAACCTTGACTCCTTCGCGCACAGGATTGGCAGCAGCACCAGGAGCGAGAAATACGAAAGCACAGCCATAAGCTTGTTCTGCTCCACATCATCCGCCTGAAACTCTCTGCTTAAATCCCGCATCTGCCCCGCCTGATTCCAGGAAAATGCACCGGAACTGCCTTTTTCTGCCTGTGAAACGGAATTTCCTGTACTGGAAGCATACTGTTCCGTTCCGTATGCATGATGTCCAGTTTCGTAAGCAGGACGTTCTATCCTGGAGGGTTCATTTCCGGTTCTGCAGGAAGGATCACCTCCGGTTCTGCAGGAAGGATTCCCCGCACCGGGATTTCTGCCCGCGCCTCCCTGTTCTCCTGCCGGAGTTCCGCACCTGGGACAAAATCTCGCCCCCTCATTCAGTTTCTTTCCACATTTTGCACAAAATACCATACTCTTTCTCCTTTCTGTGGATTTCTCTATGGCAATCGTTATAGACCCTGCACACGCGGATATTCCCGATAGTTTACACCGCTTCCATACTCTGCACAAAAGTCTCCATGCCCGTATAACAGATAAAATTGGGAAATTGTAACTGTTCAATACCTTCACAGTTACGGGAAATTACATAGAATATATGTATATATGTAAAAGAAATAAAAGATGCTGTCTGAAAATCCAGACCGTACATAGATTGAAATCGATTATAGCATGAGAACAGGTTTATCACAATCAAAACAGAAAAGCCCCCATCGCAAAAACCTACAAAATCAGCCATCATGAGACCGAAACGCAAAAGAGCCAATGCACAAGTGCATCAGCCCTTCTTTTATTATTTTTTATTCTATAAATGAGCAAGTTCGTGATTTTGCATAAAAAGAGAGACATCTTTATTCGAGTATGTTGTATAATGAAAGTATCCACACAAACATTTATAACATTCACGAAAGAAGGTGCCTCTCGCAAATACTATACATCA
>CAVIRL010000050.1:0-16982 GCA_963645005.1 Prevotella sp. P5-108 | reverse complement strand
TCCATTGAAAATTGCCTACGGCAATGGGATTTTTGCCTGCCAGCCCATGTTTTCTTACGGTCAGCGCAGCAAGTGCGCAGACCTACTGAACAGTTACAAAAAATTACAGGAACAACAGCACAGCAGCCCGCTGTGAACGGAAGAAAAAGAAGGTGTGATCTGTATGGATATTGTTCAGTTACGTTATTTTAAAACGGTTGCAGAAACCGGACATCTTACCAATGCGGCAAAGCTTTTGAACGTGGCGCAGCCGGCGCTCAGCGTCAGCATCAGCCGTCTGGAAAACGAGGTCGGAGTGCAGCTGTTTGATCGCCAGGGGCGCAGGATCCAACTGAATCAATATGGCAAGGCCTATCTGAACAAGGTGGAGCAGGCACTCCATATTCTGGATCAGGCGCAGAATGAGCTTCTGGAAATGAAAAATAAAAATGAAAATGTCCTGTTTCTTGGACTGGTCAGCAAGCTGTTTACCCACAGTCTTCTGATCGGCTTCAAAAAGAATTTTCCAATGAGCAGGATCCGCTCTTATGACGTTATGCCGGAGGGGATCGAGGAAGAGCTTCTGAGCGGAGATGTGGATTATGTGATCGCAAGCCGGAGATCGGAGGATCCGGAGCTGGAAGCCGAGGAAATATTTCAGGAGCGCTATCTGCTGGCGGTCTCCGCAGACAGCCGCTATGCAGCCTGCACCCGGCTTGCCTTAAGCGATCTGCGGGAAGAGCAGTTTATCAGTCTGCCGGACGGGTATGAGCATCGTCAGATTACAGATGCGCTGTGCCAAAAGCATGGATTTACACCGAATGTCACAACAGAATGCTTCCACTGTCATATGGCAGGACTCCTGGCCGCAGGAACCGGGGTTGCCCTGGTTACCGAAGGCTTTGCGGCGGAGAACCGTGCCAATCCGCAGCTAGCCTTTATCCCTATTGCGGATCCGGGATGCGTGAGACATTATTATCTTTTATGGAAGAAAGACCGCGCATTCAATAAGATGACATACAATTTCCGGCTTTATGTGAAGGAATATTACCGTCATCACGGTATGCAGCCGGCCTGTGATTGCAGGGAAGTATAACCGGATCAGTGAAATAAGTTAAGTATCGGAAGACAGTTTTGAACAAAAAATGCAAAACTGTCTTTTTTTTATAACCTGTAGATGAATTATGCAGACATTGGAAGGTTTGATATGGATTTGTATATAAAATCATTATGAATTGATATTGGACAATCAAATCTGTTATTGTTAAGATGTTCTCAAAACAAAAACCTGTTGATTCACTGAAACATGTTAAAAGGTCTGGAGGGATAACATGAAGGATAAATTAGACAAGCTGATGAGTCGTGGCTTTGCAAAGCCGATGTATCGTCTGGCAATGATCATTTTTGGTTTTCCGACGATCCTGGTGGCATTTGCGGCATTCTGCATGAACCGCGGAAAAGAATCCGCCAGATACCATGCAGATATGGAAGCGGTCAGAAAGAATGCCATGGAGGATGGAGCCCTACAGCAGATTCAGGAGAAAGCCAGGTATTATCTGACCAGCAAATATCGTCATTTCGGCAAAAATACTGAAAGTGCCGAGTTTAAGAAGGAACTGGAAAAGCAGATCCGGCTGGATACGGATACAGAGCTGGAAACAAGGCTTCAGGCTCTGTATGCGAAGGAAGGGAAGAAGGGGCGTCAGACCTTTATCCAGTTCTTATGCGGAGCGCTGGATCATCGCGGACTGCTGGCCTTGTCTGTGATCACTTCATTTCCGATGTACATCCTGCTTCTGATCTTTGCCAATCCCTATGCAAGATACATTTTTGAACGATTGATCATGATGATCTTTGTTGCCTTTGGTGTTGTATTTGTGGTATTTACGATCCTGCATTTTGCATCCTCGAACCCGGCGCTCAATGTGCTTGGCGAGTATGCGACCGAGCAGCAGGTTGCCGATTTCAATCATATGCATGGCCTCGATCAGCCTTATCTGGTTCAACTGCTTCGAAACTTCAAAAATCTGGCTACATTCCAGTTGGGCAATTCCTATCAGGGCAATGAAGATGTCATGGCAGCTATCCTGAGAAAGTTCCCGGTTACCGTGGAGATGAGTGTATACGCATTTCTGATCGCCGTTGTGATCTCCATTCCGGTCGGTATCCTCTCCGCGATCAAACCGAACACCGCATTCGATTACATTTCCATGTTCCTTGCGCTTGTCGGCCTTTCTCTTCCGGCCTTCTGGTTCGGCATGATCCTGATCCTGAATCTTTCGATCAATACACATATTCTTCCGGCTTCCTATGTGGAGGGCAATAAATGGTCCCTGCTAATGCCGGCCATCGTATCCGGCACGCATCTTGCAGCCAGCCTTGCAAGAAATACCCGTTCCGCATTGCTTGAGGTGCTGGGGCAGGATTACATCGTGACGGCGAGAGCAAAAGGCCTCAGCAATCTTCGCGTAGTCCTGAAGCATGCGCTTGGCAATGCCATGATCCCGATCGTAACGGTTGCAGGTCTTCAGTTCGGAAGCACCCTTGGCGGTTCCGCCATCATTGAGAAGGTATTTAACGTAAAAGGTATCGGAAGCTATATCATTGAGAAACAGTTCCTTCCGGATATCCCGGCAATTCTGGGCGGCGTGGTTTATGTATCGATCGTGATCAGCCTTGTGAACCTGGCAGTGGATCTGATCTATGTTTATCTGGATCCGCGGATTAAATCCAGGCTGAAGAGCCAGTAAGGGAGGAGAATGAATATGAAAAGCGAAAATTTCTTTGTAAAAAAAGCAAATCAGAGAAAGCTGAACCGTCACCAGGAGCCTGGCTCGCTCGCTTTTGCGGCAGGTGCATCGTTTTGTCTGGCTCTGATCATTCTGCTTACGGGCTTTGATTTAAAAACACGTTCCTTTGGGCTGCTTCCGATCCTGATCGCAGGAGTGTTCGCGGCAGAAGCCGTGATCGCATTTGTGATCGGTGAACTGGTAAAGAAGCAGATCCTGAAGGATCATGAGATCGGCTTCGGACTTCGGCTGCTCGGACTCCTGCTTTTTCTTACCATCGCAAACGGCAATATTTTCTGTGCGCTGGCTGGACTGATGCTGATCAAAAAGACAAAAAATCTGGAATATCAGATTGCCTGCTATATGCTGCTGGTGGAGATCCTGATTCTCATGGTATCCGTGCTGAATGTGTTTAAGCCGTATGTATGTGATACGTTCTTCCTGGGCATGGGCGTTCTGGCGCTGGTGATCCTGATTCACGCAGTGAGCCTGCCGCTGGTAGCAGCGCATGTCAGAGGCAACCGGGCAGACAAGTCGATGATCGTTCTCGGAATCGTGCTTCTGGCAACGACCGTGACCGGAAATTTGCTGTCCCTGCTGCTGGGGCTGATCCTGATCCGGAAGGCATACACAAAGGACGATTATGTTTCCATCGGATGGATCGACGTGGTAAAACGCCTGTTTCGAAGCCAGATGGCAATCCTGGGTGCGTTTATCGTGGTCTTTCTCCTGACCCTTTCCGTATGTGCCACCCTTACCTTTGATTATGGGATCGCAGTAGATAATGATTATTCTATGATCCTGCAGAATCCGAGCCTGGCCTATCCCTTTGGCACAGATGATTACGGACGCTGTGTCTTTACCCGTGTTGTATTCGGTGCGAGAATTTCCCTGACGGTTGGTATTATTTCCACGATCATTTCCATCATCGTTGGAATCCTGCTGGGAGCTGTAGCCGGCTTCTATTCCGGCAGCACCGATAACATCATCATGCGTGTTCTGGATGTTTTTATGGCGATTCCCGGATTACTGCTTCCGATTGCGATCATTGCAGCATTTGGTACCAGTACGGTCAATATCACCATCGCCCTTGGCGCCGGTGCGATCCCAGGCTATGCGCGAACGATCCGTGCATCTGTGATGACTCTTTCCGATGCTGAGTTTGTCGAGGCAGCGAGAGCGTGCGGTGCGAAGGACAAGGTGATCATCTTCACGCACATCCTTCCGAATTCTCTGGCACCTCTGATCATCCGCGCAACACTGGGCATTGGTGCCGGGGTTACCGCGGTCAGCTCCTTAAGCTACCTGGGACTTGGTATCGCACCGCAGATCCCGGAGTGGGGCAACATCCTGAAGGCAGGAAGTGCCTATCTGGAGACCAATTCCTACATGGCAATCTTCCCGGGCTTTGCGATCGTAGTACTGGTTCTGGCCTTTAACTTCCTGGGAGACGGTCTTCGCGATGCCCTTGATCCAAAGCTGAAATAAGCGTGACTGTAAAATAGAAAGGATCGCAGCCGTGAAGCTGCTGTACAGTTGTAAATAATCGATGAGGAGGCAACCGCGATGGAAGATCAGGATAAGAAATGTATATTACAGGTGAAAAACCTGCATGTACATTACATTACAGAGGAAGAAGAGGTTTACGCCGTAAACGGAATCAGCTTTGATTTAAATGAGGGTGACAGCATTGGCCTTGTCGGAGAGACCGGAGCCGGAAAAACCACAACAGCCATGGCCATCATGCAGCTCATCCCGGATCCGCCGGGGGTGATCACCGAGGGCGAGATCTATTTCAAGGGTAAGAACATGATCACCAATTCGGACAAGGAAAACCAGAAGATCCGCGGAAACGGAATATCAATGATCTTCCAGGATCCGATGACAGCCTTAAACCCGACCATGACGATCGGAGATCAGTTGGTGGAGGTCCTGCGCAGACATAATAAGGGAATGTCAAGGGCAGAGGCGAAGAAACGCTGCATCGAGATGCTGGAGATGGTCGGAGTGAAGGCAGAACGCTTTGATGATTATCCCCATCAGTTCTCCGGCGGCATGAAGCAGAGAGTTGTCATTACCATGGCACTTTTGTGCAGCCCGGATCTGCTGATCGCCGATGAGCCGACCACTGCTCTGGACGTTACGATCCAGGCGCAGGTGCTGGATATCATGATGGACCTGAAAAAGAAGTTCAACATGGGACTGATCATGATCACGCACGATCTTGGTGTTGTTGCGGAAACCTGTGACAAGGTGGCAATTGTATATGCAGGTGAGATTGTGGAGTCCGGTACCATTGAAGAGGTATACTTAAATCCGCGTCATCCATATACCAAGGGTTTGTTTGATTCGATTCCCAGACTGGACGAGGACAGCACCCGGCTGGTGCCGATCGATGGTATGACACCGAACATGGCAGAGCCGCCATCCGGATGCTTCTTCCATCCACGATGCAAATACTGTCAGGATATCTGCAAGCAGCAGTCACCGACCATGACAGGGAACAGCCACCGCTTCAAATGCTTCTTCCCACTTGGCAGTGAAGCAGATGAAACGATCGATCAGAAAGGAGAGTAAGCCATGAGCACAACGCTGGAGGTTATTGGATTAAAAAAATATTTTCCTGTTGCAAACGGCGGACTTCTCCATGCAGTGGATGATGTAAGCTTTCGGATCGAACGAGGGGAAACTCTTGGAATCGTAGGAGAATCCGGATGCGGAAAAAGTACCCTTGGACGTACCATCCTGCGTCTGCATGAACCGACAGCCGGGAAAGTAATCTTTGACGGAATGGATATCTGTTCCTTTGATAAAGAAGAAATGCGTCATATGAGAAAAGAAATGCAGATCATTTTCCAGGATCCCTATGCTTCTCTCAATCCGCGTTTTACGATCTCTCAGATCATTGAGGAGCCGTTAAAGCTTCACAATATTTATAAAACCGCAGCAGAGCGCCGGGAAAAGGTAGAAGAGCTGATGGCTCTGACAGGACTCTCCAGGCGGATGTACAACATGTATCCGCATGAATTTGACGGCGGACGCCGCCAGCGCGTGGTTATCGCGCGGGCACTTTCCCTGAATCCGCAGTTCATCATCTGTGATGAGCCGGTCAGCGCCCTGGACGTATCTGTTCAGGCCCAGATCATCAATCTGATGATGGAGCTTCAGGAAAAGCTGGGACTGACCTATGTATTTATTTCTCATGATATGTCGGTCATCAAGCATATCTCAACTAATATCGGCGTCATGTATCTTGGACAGATGATTGAGAAATCATCCAGGAATGAAATCTTTAAAAATCCGCTTCACCCTTATACGATCGCACTTCTTTCTGCGATCCCGTCGGTCAATATCCGGGAAAAGAAGGAAAAGATCATCTTAAGGGGAGAGATCGGATCTCCGGTAAATCCGAAACCGGGCTGCAGGTTTGCACCGAGATGCCCGTTTGCAACCGATCAGTGCCGTACGGTAAACCCGGTATTCCGTGAAGTAAAACCGGATCATTTTGTGGCATGCCACAGGGTCGGGGAAATGATGGAAGGAAAACTCAGGTTCCCGGGCAGAAGCTGAAAACGGCGGAAAACCGGTGAATCAGGATTTTTGCAGCTCACGTTGTTTACAAAAGCTCAAAGGAGGATATATATGAAAAAAAGAAAAATGGTAGCAATCGGGTTATGTGCAACAATGGCGGCATCTGCCATGTCCGGCTGTGGTGTCAAGACAAAGAGTGATACCACCAAGGCAGCAGCAGAGGCGGCAGGCGAGACGGAGGCTGATCCAAATGCCGATGTCGAGATCGGCGAGGTAGACTTAAACTTCCTTTATACCAGCAGCGATGAGAACGTGGCCAACGTCATTCGCGATCAGCTTTCCAAGGCCGGCTTTACCGTCAATATGACTGCTGCATCCGATGGTTCTGCGTTCCGTGAGCAGGAAAAAAACGGAAATTTCGACATCTCCCTGGCAAGCTTTGCCAATCCGGTCGGTACTCCGGATTATGGTATCCGCGGTGTATTTTACAGCAAGGGCGACAGCAACTACACAGGTGTCAATGACCCGGAGCTGGATGAGCTGATCGATGCTGCTTCCGAGGTGACGGCTGATCAGTATGCAGAAGCTTACGGAAAAGTTGAAAAGCTGGGCGTTGGTGAAAAGGCATACTTTGCACCAATCTATCTTGGCATTAACGGCCGTGCGTTCAGCAATGTGCTGAATCCGGACAGTGTTGACAATAACCAGAGATGGGAAAAATTAGACTATGCAGATCCGTCTCAGGATGAAAGCAGAACACTGAATCTCACCCAGACGGGTTCCACGATCACAACCTGGGATCCGATCCGTGCGGATGACCAGAGCTCCGGCTATGCCCTGGATCACATGTATATCCACCTGCTGACTCTTCAGCCGGACTGGTCTGTGAGCACAGATTCTTCTTTGTCTTATAACTATGCGATCGCAGATGATAACAGTGAATTCTATTTTATCTTAAGAGATGACTGCGGCTTTGCGAGAATTGACAAGGAGGGCAAGGTTTACGATTCCGGTGTAAAGGTAGCAGGTGAGGATGTTGTCTACTCCTTAAACCGCGCCAAGGATCCGAACTCCACAGCAATGCATATGACCTACAGCATGTATACCAATCTCGATCGTGTCGAGCTGGTTACTGATCTTTCCGAACTGGAGGAGAAGAAAACTGCTGACGGTGAGAGTGTAAAGGAGGTCCTGGAAAAGGATATCACTCCAATCAGCCAGCTGGTAGAATCCAGAGATCAGGTAGACAATGCTTCCGGTAATTATCAGGTTGTCCGCTGCACGACCAAGATGCCATATCCGCAGATCTTAAATGCACTGACCTTCCACGGTGCCGGTATTGTGGACAGTGAATGGGTAGAGAAACAGAATGAAGGCATTGATTTCACAACGTATGACGCAACTAAGGATAAGCTTTACGGAGATGGTGTGACCACCAGAGAGGGAGCTTCCTATGATAACCAGCTCTCCTTAAGCGGTACCTACGTATTGACTTCCATGAACGACTATCAGATGAACTTTGTCGCAAATCCATATATCCGCACAAACGACCCAGATTGTGTCAAGATCAAGAATGTGGTTGACAAGTTTATTGCAGACAAGGATACAGCACTTTCCTCCTTACGAAGCGGTGATGTAGATTTCTGCTACTCCGTAAGCTCCACGAAATATGATGTGGTCGAGGGTGATTCCAATCTGTCCCTGAAGAAATTCTCCGGCATCCGTGTTTATATGCTGGGCTTTAACTTACACGGCAATTCCGAGGTTTCCGACTCTGTGGATTTAAGAAAAGCAATCTCCTCTGCAATTAACTTTGAGGATGTCAAGGCTGTTTTGGCCGGCAATGCAGTAGAGGCCTACAGCTATCTGGCAACCTGCCTGGATTGCGGCAACAAGGTTGACTACAAGCCTGGTGATACAGAGCGCTATCTGAGAGCTTATTTTGCACAGAAATAATAAAACGAAAAGCTTTGGACTATGAAAGGCTCTCCGTCGCTTACCTGGCGGCGGAGAGCCTTTTTGGCAACAGCGGTAAGAGTTAAGAAAAAGAAGGTTGTGAATATGGATAAAAAAGAAAGGATCAATCAACTGGAACAGTATATCCATGACCATCGGACAGAAATTCTGGAGGATCTGAAAACACTGGTAAGGATACCAAGTGTCAGTCATGAAGGGGCAGATGGTTTTCCGTTTGGACGGAACTGCGCCCGTGTGCTGGATCAGGCGCTGGACATGGCGAAGAAGAAAGGATTTCAGGTAAACAATCATGACTACTGGTACGGGACAGCCTGCCTGGGAAATGCAAAGAAGGATCGCGGTCTGATCGGCATTTTTTCTCATCTGGATGTGGTGGAAGCAGGAGAAGGCTGGAGTTATGATCCCTTTGAACCGACGGAAAAGGATGGCTTTCTGATCGGACGCGGAGCCGGAGACAATAAGAGCGGGGCTGTGATCGGGCTGTATACCATGAAGGCACTGAAGGATTTGAAAATCCCGTTAAAAAGCAGCGTGATGCTTTACTTTGGCTGCAACGAAGAGGCCGGCATGAAGGACGCTGAAAAATTTGCGAAGGAGCATCTGATGCCGGATTATTCCATGGTCCCGGATCTTTTCTTCCCCGTTTGTCACGGAGAAAAGGGAAATCTGAAGTTTACGATCCAGCCAAAGTCCGGTTTTTCCGAAACACTGACAGTCTGGGCCGGAGAGGCTGAAAACAGGATCCCGGGTGAGGCACGGGCCTGTATGCCATATCAGAAGGAGCTTTTGGCAGAACTGGAGCAGGAGGCATCCGGACATCCGGAGATCCGCATCAGCCGCAACGAGGATCAGATCGTGATCACTGCCCTTGGAAAGGGCGGCCACAGTGCTATGCCAAAGGGAACGGTCAACGCGATCTGGCTGCTCATGGGCTTTTTGAAAAACCTGCAGATTTTGCCGGAGCAGGATCGCAGGATCGCAGCCGCCTTCGAAGCAATGATGTCAGATACGGCAGGAATAGCCCTCGGTATCGAGTGGTGTGATGAACCGTCCGGGGCGCTGGTATGCACAGCGGTAACGGCACGGATGGAGGGCAATGTTCCGAAGCTTCTGTTCAGTGCCCGTTATCCGGTGACGGATTTCAGGGAACGGATCGAAAATGCACTGGAGGCGGGAGTAGATCAGCAGGAGTTTGATCTGCAGATCGTGTCAGACAATGCACCTATGTATATTCCGGAGGATGATCCATATGTGCAGACTCTTATGGGAGTTTACCGGGATGTGACCGGAAATACGGAGAAGAAGCCATATGTGATCGATGGAGGAACCTATGCGCGGAAGCTGAAAAATGCGGTGGGCTTTGGCGGCGGCAACGGAGTTCATGCGGATTTTCTTCCAAAGGGCCATGGCGGAGTCCATCAGCCGGATGAAGCGAGAAATATTCAGGGAATTTATGACGCGATCAAGATTTATGTGATGTCCGTGATCGAAATCGATCAGTATATCCGGCGTTAAAGGTTTTGACGCTGAAACGAAAAAAGCTGGAGGTATGAATATGAAGTACGATTTCGACAGGGTGTGGAATCGGGAAAATACGGATTCCATCAAATGGGAACGGCAGTTTAAATTCGGAGTTCCGTCCGGGCTGATCCCGTTCTGGATTGCAGATACGGATTTTGGAACGCTCCCGGAGGCGGTTGCCGCGATCAGGGAGAGACTGGAGCATCCGCTGTTCGGCTATACGTCAACCGGGAAAAAAACGATGGAGACTGTGCGGGCCTGGTATCAGCGCCGTCATCATCTGGAGCTGCCGATCGAGGCATTTTCCCCATCCGGCGGCGTAGTCACCTCCATCTGGTTTTCCATCCGTGCGTTCACGAAGCCGGGAGACCAGGTGCTGGTATTTACACCGGTTTATGATCCGTTCTTTACTGCGATCCGCACGCAGGAGCGTGTACAGACCGACTGTCCGCTCCTCTGTCAGGGCGGACGTTATGAGATTGACTGGGAGAATTTTGAGCGGAAGCTGGCGGGCGGAGTAAAGGCTGTCATCTTCTGCAATCCCCATAACCCGGTAGGACGTGTATGGACCGAAGAAGAAGTGGGGCGCGTTGTCCGGCTGTGCAGGCAGTATTCCGTATGGCTGTTATCGGATGAGATCCATGGAGATATCGTGCTGTATGGCAATTCCTACACTTCTGCAGCACGCTTTGCGGACGAATATGACAGAATGATCGTATACACGGCCATCAGCAAGACATTCAATATGGCCGGCCTTGGCTCCTCCTGCAGTATTATCCCGAATCCGGAGTACAGAAAAAAACAGGAGGCTTCCTTGAGAGAGGCCTGGCTGATGAGTCCGAACTGTCTCTGCAATGCCGCCATTGAAGCCTGCTACACCTGCGGTGATCAATGGGTAGATGAGGAAAATGCCTATCTGACCGAAAATGCGGAATACATGATCCGGTATCTGGCAGAGCATGCACCGGAAATCCGTCCGGTTAAGCCGGAGGGCACATATCTGATGTGGCTGGACTGCCGGAAGCTGGGAATGAATTCCGATGAAATCCAGAAGTGCCTGGCAGAGCATTATGGTATTGCGGTGGGCGGCGGCAGCTGCTATGGCAGTGATGGAGAGCATTTCCTGCGGTTTAACTTTGGCTGCCCGAGAAAAACACTGGAAGCAGGTATGGAAAAACTGGTACAGTTTGTTGCAGATCACAGAAATAAAAACTCGGTAACTGAGAGGTGACGGAATCATGAAATATGCAGTAGTAGGCTTTGGAACAGCCGGCTACCATGCGGTGAAGGCCATCCGCCGGTATGATGCAGATGGAGAAATTGATGTATACAGCAATACAGACCGCGCGCCATACAATCCAATGCTGACGACATATTACGCGTTTGGAAAACTGAAATTCGAGGGAATGTTCCCGTTTGGCGATCTGGAAAAAATACAGGAGGAAGTATCCTTTCATCTGCGCCGGGAGGCCGTAAAGAAAGTCCATGCAAAGGAACATACCGTTGAGACGGAAAACGGATCCGAAGTTTATGATCGGATCCTGATCGCGACCGGAGCAAGAGCCTTTGCGCCGCCGGTGAAGGGGCTGGAGCCGGAGAATGCATTTCTGATGCGGACTGTGGAAGATGCGATCCGCTTTCACGACCGGCTGAAACAGCAGAATGGAAAGCATGCGGTTGTGATCGGCGCGTCCATGGCGGGAATCAAGGTAGTCGAAGTGCTGCACAAGTACGGAATTGAAACCTGGCTGTTGGATCTTGCGAAGCATATCTTCCCGCTGGCGGCTTACCCGGAGGTTTCAGCAGAGATTGAAAAGCGCGTGGAGGCGCAGGGCGTTCATCTGAAATTCGGAACGACCATCGATCATATGGAACAGGAGGACGGGCAGAATGTGGCAGTTCTTACCGACGGAAGCCGGATCCCGGCCGATATTGTGGGCTTATGCATCGGAACCAGAGCCATCACAGAGACGGTTCAGAATGAAGTGGAAATCGGCCGCGGGATCATCGTTGATGACCATATGCGCACTTCGGTTCCGGGCATTTTTGCTGCCGGAGACTGCTGTGAGGGCAACAATATCGAGAGCGGACAAACCCAGATCATCGGCCTGTGGGCCAATGCCAATCATCAGGGTGAGACTGCGGGAGCCAATATGGCAGGACAGGATGTGGCATATAAAGGCAATATCCTCCACAATATCACGCATTTCATGAATATGGATTTCATTGGGTTCGGCGATAACCGCCTGACCGGTGAGGTGCTGGAGTACGGAAGCCCGGAGGGTGCGCTTTATGTGCGGCTGGTGCTGGACAAAAACTGGATCGTGGGGGCCAATATTCTGGATAATTACCGGATCAGCGGCATCATAAAGAACTATATGCTGCGTCTGTTTGCGGGAGAGCAGTTCACACTGCCGGATTATCAGCGGGCAATGCTGGTGAAGGCAGGGCTTTCTGAAACATTGATAGATGAGATTGAGGAGAAAATGCATGGATAGTTTAGAGGCTTTGATCAAGGCAAAAATTCCATGTCCGCAGACCGGAATCAAGGTCTGCCATACGGTCTGTGCAATCTGCAGCCCGGCCAACAACTGCGGTGTAAACGCGTATGTGAAAGATGGAAGGATGGTAAAGCTGGAGGGCATGGACGAGCATCCAACCAGCAAGGGCCGCATGTGCGTGAAGGGACTTTCCGGCCGCCAGTTCGCTTACCGGGAAGATCGGATCCTGACTCCGTTAAAACGGACCGGAGAACGCGGAGAGGGAAAATTTGAACCCATCACCTGGGAGGAGGCTTACCGTGAAATCGCGGCCCGCCTGAATGAGATCAAAAAAGAGTCCGGAGCTGACGCAGTGACATTTTTCGGCGGCTACAACAAATGGTATCGGCCATGGCTGCGGCGACTGGCCCATTCCTTCGGCACCATGAACTTCGGAACAGAATCGAGTACCTGCATGACGGCCGGCTGGATGGCATGGAAAACAGCAGCCGGACAGCTGGCAAGACCGGATATGGCACATGCGGAGCTTTATCTGGGCTGGGCGCTGAATCCGTACTTTTCCGGATATGGCAAGGCCACCGCCATCGAGAACCGGCGTGCCGGAGGCATGAAGGTGATCATCATTGATCCGAAGATCACACCGGCCGTGGAGCGTCTCTGCGATCTGTATCTGCGTCCCTATCCGGGCACCGACGGGGCCCTGGCCCTCTGCATGGGGAATATCCTGATCGAACAGGGCTGGATCGACCGGGCATATATTGAGAAGTATGTCCATGGATTTGCGCAGTATCAGGAATATGTAAAGGGCTTCAACCGTTCCAATATTGAAAACCTGACGGGCGTGCCGTATGAGAAGGTGTTTGAGGCCTGCCGCATGATCCACGAGAGCAGCTCCATGTGCATCAATGAGAACAGCGCACCGATCCCGCATCATAAAAACGGATTTCAGAATTACCGCGCCATCATGGCGCTGACTGCGCTGACCGGAAATTTTGACCGGGAGGGCGGCCAGATCCCGGCACTTCACAGCTTTACCCACCAGATTGCAGGCTTTGTGACCCGGGATGAAGCATTCGCAGAAGAGACAGAGCCGGAAACTGCAAAACCGGCAGTAGGTGCAGAACGGTTCCCGTTGTGGTATTATATGGAAAAAGAAATGCAGTGTGTGGATCTGGCAAGACAGATCCTGGAGGAAAAGCCGTATCCGGTCCGTGCGCTCTTTGCGATGGGAATGAATTACCGCATGCTTCCGGATGACAGGAAGGTGCGGGAAGCACTCTTAAAGCTGGATTTCTTTGTAGATACCGACCTGTTCATGACGGATACTGCCATGCTGGCCGATATCGTTCTGCCAGTCTGCACATCCTACGAACGCGGAGAACTGGAAACTTACCCGGGCTGTTATGCCTGGTATACAAAACCGGCGATCGACCGGGTGGGAGAGAGCAGATCGGATACGGAGATCATCTGCGATCTCGCAAAGGAGTTAAAGCTTGGTGACACGGAGCTGGAGGCCGGTTACGAGAAAAACCTGGAATACATCCTGCGGGATCTGGATATCACGGTGGAGGAGCTGAAGGCCAGCGATGTGCCGGTCCGTGTGCCGAATGTGAAAAAGGCGGCACCGGGAGAGCATCTGGAGCGCGGACTTCTGACCAGAACCGGAAAATTTGAATTGTATTCTGAATTGATCGCCTCCCATCCGGAGTGGCATTTAGATCCGCTTCCGACCTACTGCGAACCGCTGGATGATGCAGATCCGGCAGTTTATCCGTATCGGCTCTGCTCCGGAGGACGCATTCCGAACGCGATCCATTCCCGCCTTCACAAGGTAAAATGGGCGCGGAGCCTGCGGCCGTATCCGACCGCGGAGCTGTCCGTCGAGGATGCAAAGGAACTTGGAATAAAAGAGGACGATGATCTGGAGCTGTTTACAGAGCGCGGCACCATCTGCGTGAAGGCAAGGCCAAGCCACAAGGTACCGAAGTCCGTCGTCTTTTTCTATCATGGCTATTCGGAGGCCGATGTCAATTCCCTGATGTCCGGTACTCATGTAGACCCCTATTCCGGATTCCCGGCATACAATTCGACCCGGTGCGGCATGAGAAAGAAGGTGCAGGCATGAAAAAGTACGCGATCGATCTGGATATAAGCAAGTGTGTGGCATGCGGCGCCTGTGCGGTGGCCTGCATGGACCAGAACGATTATGAGGTAAAGGAGGGTCAGCGGCCGTTCCGGAATATCTTTGACCTGGAGCTGGAAAAAAAAGGTAGCGTGAGCTATCACCGGCTTTCCCTTGCCTGCATGCACTGTGATGACGCCCCCTGCATCATCGGCTGTCCGAGTGCCTGCCTAAGAAAAGATCCAGAGACCAATTTTACGGTTTATGATACAACCAACTGCATCGGTTGTCATAGCTGTGCGATGGCATGCCCCTACGGAATCCCGTCCTTTGGTGAGGATGGAAAGATGATCAAGTGTGACGGCTGCTATGTGCGGGTGCATAACGGCCTGCTTCCGGCCTGCGTCAGGGCATGTCCGTTTGGCGCACTGAAGCTGGTGGACACGGAAGCGCCGGAAGAAGAACAGCCGATCTCGAAAGAGCATTCCCTGCGAAAGAGCAGCATGGGCATGCTCAAATCACAGATATAAACGCGAAAGGAGAATTTGAAGATGGAAGTAAAGCCATGGGGATACGAGGAGTATCCGGGACTGACAGAAGAGGTGGAGGGAGCAATCCATATTCCGACCACCGGAGATGAACCGGGGGTTTATCACTGGCATGATATTCCCTATGCAGAGGTGGACGGCCACACACTGGTGCTGCAGATCCTGGAACCCTACACCAGAAATGAACCGGAGAAGCTGCATCCATGTTTCGTGTTCGTGCAGGGCTCTGCATGGAGAGAGCAGGATGTTTATAAGAGCTGTCCGCATTATGCGAGACTGGCTGCCCGCGGTTATGTGGTGGCAGTGGTACAGTACCGCCATTCCGGTATTGCCCATTTCCCGGCACCGATCCAGGATGCGCGCAACGCAGTCCGCTTCATGCGCCTGCATGCAGCAGATTACCATCTGGACGGAAAGAACTTCTTCCTGGGCGGCTGCTCCTCAGGCGGCCATACGGCTGTGTTTGCCGCACTGGCAGATCAGGAGCCGTGGCTGGATGCATCCATTTATCCGGGCGTATCCGCAGATGTCATGGGAATCCTGGATTACTACGGAGCAGTCAGCATGACCGAGATGGATGATTACCCGGATACCATGGAGCATCATCTGGAGACCAGCCCGGAGGGCATGGAAGTCGGTGCAAACTTAAGAGAGCATCCGGAGCTTGCAGCAAAGGCAACTGCAGTGACCTATATCCGTCCGGAAACCAAGCTTCCGCCGTTCTTCATCATGCATGGAACCAAAGACCGCAGCGTCAGCCCGTATCAGAGTGTACGCTTATACAAGAAGCTGAAGGAATGCGGAAATGAAGCAAAGCTTTATCTGATAGACGGTGCAGACCATGGCGGATCCGAATTCTGGACCCCGGAAGCGGTGGATGCCGCAGACCGGTTTATGAAAGAGATCATGGCACGCTGAAATTGAAAGCAGGCGGTCGAAAACAGGAGGTTTTGGCCCGCTGAAACCGGGTGACCGGCAATAGGGAATATGGCTTGCTGATATCAGGCGGCTGAGAACAGGAAGAATAGATAGTTGCAGGAGAAAACAATGGCTCGTATCACACTGGAGGAAGCACAGAAACTTATATTTCAGGCAGGAAATACCGTGGAAGCGGTGTGGTGCCCGGCAGAAAAAGCCACCGGGCGCATTCTGGCAGAGAATCTGGAAGCAGGAATGATGCAGCCGCCGTTCGCGCGGTCTGCCATGGACGGGTATGCGCTCCGGGAAGCGGATGTACGGAATGCAGGACCGGAGCATCCGTCTGTTCTGTGGGTGGTTTATAAAACCTGCGCGGGAGACCGGCCGGGTCGGGCAATCCTTCCGGGAGAATGCGTCCGGATCATGACCGGAGCAGTGATCCCGGAGGGCGCCGATTGTGTGATCCGCCAGGAGGACACGGACTATGGGGAAGCTGCGGTGCGGATTTATACACGGGCTGCGCTGCGGCAGAACTGCTGCAGGGCGGGGGAAGATTTTTTGAAAGGAGATATCCTGGCGAAAGCCGGAGACCGGGTGGATGCATATACCGCAGCGGCAGCGGTGGCAGCCGGACACACCGGTTTTCGGGTGAGAAGAAAACTGAAGGCGGCTGTCATCGCGACGGGAGAGGAGCTCCGGGAGGCCGGAAGCGTGCTGGAGCCGGGGCAGATCTATAATTCAAACCGGACTTATCTGCAGTTTCGGCTGACGGAAGCCGGATGTGAAACAGTATTCTGCAAAACGACAGGGGATGACCCGGACCGGATTGCGGAGGCTCTGCAGGAGGCAGCGGCAGAAGCGGATTTCGTGATCACAACAGGCGGAGTATCCGTCGGGCAGAAGGATCAACTGCCGCATGTCATGGAAATGCTGGGCGCGAGGAATGTCTTTCGCGGGCTTGCGTTAAAGCCTGGAATGCCGACTCTGTGTTCCGTTCTCGGAACAGTTCCGGTCCTTTCCCTGTCAGGAAATCCGTATTCCGCGTTTTCTGTTTTTGAACTGCTCCTGCGGCCGCTTATGGCCGGTCTTCTGGGGG
>CAVIRL010000049.1:0-17066 GCA_963645005.1 Prevotella sp. P5-108 | reverse complement strand
AACGAGTGCAAGAGAGCCAGAAACGTGCTTGCACGGTTATGGCGAACGACGAGGCAATCGAGTGACGTAAGTCACGAGAACGAGTGCAAGAGAGCCAGAAACGTGCTTGCACGGTTATGGTGGATAACAATTATAATTTGACGATTTATAAGGAAATTTCATGGAACAGAAAAATTACACGGAAGTTTTTATAGATGGTACCGTTTTTACACTGGGCGGTACGGAAGATGAAGCATATTTAAGACAGGTGGCAGCTTATCTGAATGAGAAAATCGGAGAGGTCCGTAAGCTGGAGGGCTTTTCCAGACAGAGTCCGGAATATCAGAATCTGACCATTCAGCTTAATCTCTCTGATGATTATTTCAAGGAGCAGATGCGTGCAAATGATCTGGAACAGCAGAAGGAAGAACTGGAGAAAGATGCTTACAGTTTAAAGCATGAGCTGATTACCACACAGATGAAGTATGAGGCGCAGTCCAGAGAACTGGAAGTGGCTAAGGCAGCTCCGCTCAAGGACCGGGAAGAGCTGGAGGCAGCGAAGGAGAAGCTGGAGACTGCATTCCGGGAAATCGAGTCTCTGAAAAACCGCTGCGAGAGCGAGAGACAGGAACTGGCAGAGGCAAAGGCAGAGACGGAATCTGTACGTCTGGAGTTGACTGCAGCGAAGGCGGAGTATGAGACCGCACAGCAGGAGCTGGCCAATGCAAAGGCAGAGAATGAAACCGCACGTCAGGAGCTGGTCAATGCAAAAGCAGAGAACGAGACCGCGCAGCAGAAACTGGCAGATGCAAAGGCAGAGAACGAAACCGCACGCCAGGAACTGGCAGAGGCAAAAGCAGAGAACGAGACCGCACAGCAGGAGCTGGCCAATGCAAAGGCAGAGAATGAGACTGCACGTCAGGAGCTGGCCGATGCAAAGGCAGAGAATGAGACTGCACAGCAGGAGCTGGCAAATGCAAAAGCAGAGCATGAGACTGTAAGACAGGAAATGGATGCGAAGAATGAACAGTTCTCAGCCGAGCTGGAGCAGGTATCTGCGGAGAAGAATGCGGCTGTCACGGAGGCGGAGATTGCACGTGCCGAGGCAGAGCAGTTGAAACAGCAGCTGGAAGAAATGCGCCGGAAGTTGACACAGCTGCATTCTGAGCAGGATGCAGCGGAGAATGAATTGCAGCAGGCTCATTTGAAAAATGCAGCTTCGCTTCAGGAACTCAGTCAGTCAAGAAACGATGCAGAAACCGCAAAGCAGGAGCTTGCTCAGGCAAAAGCAGAGGCAGAAGCTGCGAAGCAGGAGCTTAGCCGGATGAAAGCGGAGGCAGAAGCTGCGAAGCAGGAGCTTACACAGATGAGTGCAGAGGCAGAAACTGCGAAACAGCAGCTTTCTCAGGCAGATGATGAACATGAAATGGCAGTCATGGAGCTGGATGAGGTTCGTGAGGAAAATGAACGTATTAGCCAGGAACTGCTTCAGGGAAAACAGAATGCGGAACAGACTCGGCAGGAATTGTTTCAGGCAAAGCAGAAACTGGAACAGGTCCAGAAGGAACTGGAGGATTTGAAACAGTCAACAGCACAGGTGCAGTCTGTGGCCCGGATGGCTCAGCCGGAGAATGAGGCCGCAGCGGCTGCGGAAAACATGGAGGCAGATGTACTGATTGAGGAAACAACGGTCACGGAGAATTCCGTTCAGGAAACTGATCCCGGAGCAGAGCAGCAGACCCTGATCGTGACTTCCAATCAAAAAACGGAGGCTGAAGCTGCTGCTGCGGAGGTTGCGGCAGTAAATGAACTGGTAGCTTCTATTTTGCCGAAGGCAGTAAAGACGCCGGAAGAACAGAAAAAAGCAGATGAAATGGCAAAGCAGGCTGCGTTTAAAGCGGCGCTGGCGGCAGCCACGCATCCGAACAGACATTTTATTCGTTAAGTATACAACAGGGGGTGAAGGGTGTTGAAAGACAATCGGAGCTCCCTTTCTTTTGGTCTGATTTCAAAGTGGTTATGTGAAACTGCTTTGAAACATCAGTGCCCCGGTATTAGGAGGAAATATTGAATTCACGTGTAGAAATCCTGGCTCCGGCCGGGTCAATGGAAAGCATGATGGCGGCGGTTCATGCCGGTGCCGATGCAATATATATGGGAGGCAGCCGGTTTGGTGCCCGGGCTTACGCGGACAATCCGGAGGAAGACCGGTTTCTGGAAGCCATCGACTATGCCCATCTTCACGGGTGCCGTCTGTATATGACGGTCAATACGTTGGTGAAGGAAGAGGAACTGGACCAGCTTTATGATTTCTTAAAGCCCTATTATGAGCGTGGCCTGGATGCGGTGATCGTGCAGGACC
The DNA here is from genome assembly GCA_963645005.1 of Prevotella sp. P5-108. Classification (GTDB taxonomy): domain Bacteria; phylum Bacillota; class Clostridia; order Lachnospirales; family Lachnospiraceae; genus Brotaphodocola. The sequence goes on along the minus strand of CAVIRL010000049.1, from coordinate 14,725 downwards.
TTGGTGTGTGGAGGTTTATTCGTGAACATTTTCCGGATCTTCCGATCCATGCAAGTACCCAGATGACTGTAACCGGATGGCGTAGTGCTAAAATCTTAAAAGAGATGGGTGCTACCCGTGTGGTAACGGCGAGAGAATTATCTCTTCAGGAGATCGCGCAGATCCGCGACCGTGTGGATGTGGAGATTGAGAGCTTCGTGCATGGCGCACTGTGTTACTGCTATTCCGGTCAGTGCCTGCTGAGCAGCCTGATCGGAGGCCGCAGCGGCAACCGCGGAAGGTGCGCGCAGCCCTGCAGACTTCCTTATGATGTGCTGACAGCAGAAGGAAAACCGGTTCAGAGTGCGGCAAAGCAGGCTTATGCGAAGCTGACAGAATATGCCTGTGAGACCGGAATGCCAGCGTCCGGGAAGCCGGGCCTGGAAAAGAAGAACTGCGGAAATCAAAGTTCTGAGATGCAGTGGCGAAATGGCCATATGCGCAGAAAACAGAATTCCGGAGAACAGAATTCCAAAAAACAGTATTATGGAAAGCAGAATTCCGGAAAACAGTATTATGGAAAACAAGGTTCGGGAAGGCAGGACTCTGGCAGACAGGGGTTCGCCAGACAGCATGCCGGAAAAAACGAAGCCTACAGCCAGCAGGGAATGCAGCAGAAAACAGTTTCCCAGGATGAACGCTATGTCTTAAGCTTAAAGGACCTCTGCACCCTCGACATTCTCCCCGACATCATCGAATCGGGTGTCTACTCTTTAAAAATTGAGGGACGTATGAAGAGTCCGCGTTACACCGCCGGAGTTGTGAGTATTTACCGCAAATATGTGGATTATTATCTGAAACATGGCCGGGATGGTTATAAGGTAGATCCGGCGGACCGGAAGCTGCTTCTGGATCTGTTTGACCGCGGCGGCTTTACGGATGGTTACTATGTCCGGCATAATGGCCGCGAGATGGTGGCTTTAAAAGAAAAACCGGCATTCCGGGAGGCAAACCAGGCCTTATTTGACCGTCTGGACCGGGATTATGTTGAGAAAAAGAAACAGGAGCCGCTGTCTGGTCATATAGCTGCAAAAGAGGGGGAGCCGTTGAAGCTTTCCCTCTGGTGCAGCGAGCCGGAGCGCCTTTTAAAAGAAGCAGCAGAGCAGAATCCATATGTGGAGGTGACCGGAGCGGAGGTTCAGACGGCCCAGAATCAGCCCATGGGAGAGGACAAGCTGTTAAAGCAGTTGAACAAGACGGGCAATACGCCGTTTTATTTTGAAAATCTGACGGCCGAGATCGAAGGCAACTGTTTCGTTCCGGTTCAGGCACTGAATGAGCTGCGCCGGGAAGCCCTGGAGCAGATGGAAGAGAAAATGCTGCAGTCGTTCAGACGAACAGCAGGAGCAGCAGAAAACCTGGATGAAGGCGAAAGCAAGCAGCCTGATCAGCAAGGGCAGAACGGCAGCGAGAAAGCAGACGCATGTCAGGCAGCAACAGAGAACATGCCAGGCAACATGGACACGGATGCTGCGGAAAGAACTGAAATCAGCAGTACACCGGTAAGACGCAGTGAAACAACCGCGCAGTCCCGCAGGCTCCACATCTCCCTCGAGGAACCGAACCTCTTCCCCACCGCCGTCGCCCATCCGGATGTTACCTGCATCTACCTGGATTCCTGTGGCTTTGGCCCGGAGACCTGGAAAGCAGCGGTACAGGAGTGCCACGATAAGGGAAAAACCTGTAGCCTGATGCTGCCGCACATTTTCCGCACCGAAGCGGAGCAGTATTTCCGAAAACATATGGACGCGCTGAAGGAGGCCGGTTTTGATGAACTGGTGATAAAATCTCTGGATGAGCTTGTACTCCTGCGGGAAAACGGACTGGGTGAGATTCCGATGGTATCGGACGCGAACCTTTATGTCATGAATCATCTGGCAGGAGAGCAGATGGAAACGCTGGGAATTTCCCGCATGACGCTGCCGCTGGAGTTAAACAGCCGGGAACTGGAGACACTGGGGTGTGAAGGTATGGAGCTCTATGTGTATGGTTACCTTCCGGCCATGGTATCAGCCCAGTGCATCGTAAGAACCACAAAGGGCTGTACGAAAAAACCGGAGGTCTTAAAGATGAAGGACCGCACCGGAAAAGAGCTTCCGGTGAAGAATCACTGCCGGTTCTGCTATAACACCATCTACAATCCGAGCCCGCTGTCCCTGCTGGGACAGGAGAAGCTGATCGGGCGGCTTGCTCCGGGAGCGCTGCGTCTTGCATTTACCCTGGAGACACCGGAGCAGATGCGGCAGATCCTGGATACCTTTGCAGATCATTTCCTCCATGGGGAAGATACGAAGGATCCGCTAAAAGACTTTACACGCGGCCATTTTAAGAGAGGCGTAGAATAAAAATATATGGTAAATATTGTCATTGAAGTTTCAAAATATCTGCTGATCCTTCTGATCGCGGCCTACACCTACTGGAATTTCAGCTATTTCCGGTTTCATGATCCGTGGCAGCAGGGAAGAGTCTGCGTCCGGCAGAATGCGGCGATGTTTCTGCTGCATTTTGTGGCTTACGCAGTGCTGTTCTTAAAGTCAGAGGACGAACGGGTGATCCTGTTTTATGCGGCCCAGGTGATATTTCTGGCTGTGTATCTCGGACTTTATAAAGTATTTTATCCGCTGCGGTCCAGGCTTCTGGTCAACAACATGTGCATGCTTTTATGCGTCGGTTTTGTGATCCTGACCCGTCTGGATTTTGACAAGGCCATCCGCCAGTTTGTAATCGTTGCCGTATCGGCGCTGGTCACCTGGATCATTCCGTTTATCATGGAGCGGCTGTGGCAGCTGGCAAAGATTCCCTGGGTGTACGGATTTGCGGGCCTGGCACTGCTGATCGTGGTATGGATCATCGGCAACAACAGCTTTGGTGCGCAGCTTTCCGTGAACATTGCGGGCATTGCGTTCCAGCCATCGGAGTTTGTAAAGATCCTGTTCGTGTTCTTTACAGCCTGCATGTTTTACCGGGACACCGGGTTTAAGACGATCATGGAGACGACAGCCATGGCGGCAGCCTATGTGCTGGTGCTGGTGCTTTCCAAGGATCTGGGCAGTGCGCTGATCTTTTTCCTGACCTATCTGACCATGCTGTTTGTGGCAACCGGAAGCTATCTGTATCTGTTTTCCGGCCTGCTTTGCGGATGCGGGGCATCGGTGGTGGCGTATCAGCTCTTTGCTCATGTGCGCACCCGCGTGGCCGCCTGGAAAAATCCCTGGGCGGACATTGACAACCGCGGCTACCAGATCACCCAGTCTCTCTTTGCCATCGGCACGGGCGGATGGTTCGGCATGGGACTTTATCAGGGCATGCCTTACAAGATCCCGGTCGTAGAAAAAGACTTTGTGTTTGCGGCGATTTCTGAGGAACTGGGCGGAATCTTCGCCCTCTGCGTGCTGCTCATCTGCCTGGGCTGCTTTTTACAGTTTGTGCTTCTGGCAGCGCGGATGCAGGCGCTGTTTTATAAGCTGATCGCCTTCGGTTTGGCCATGGTCTATGCGGTGCAGGTGTTTTTAACTGTGGGCGGCGTGACAAAATTCATCCCGTCCACCGGTGTGACTCTGCCCCTCGTCAGCTACGGCGGAAGTTCTATTTTGAGTACCTTTATCATTTTCGGGGTGATTCAGGGCCTGTACATTCTGAAACGGAATGATGAGGAGGACTATGAAGAAGAATTCGACTGATAAGAAAACAACAGAAAAGCGGACAGCCGGGAAACAATCAGCCGGTCAGAATGCGGATCGGAGCATCCTCTGCATCACCTATGTGGTGGTGGGACTGTTTGTCTGCCTGATGGGATATTTCGGATATTTTCTGCAGGTGCAGAGCGAGACGGTCATCAACAACTCCTACAACGCGCGGCTGGACAGCTTTTCTGACCGGATCATCCGCGGCGAGATCTTAAGCAATGACGGCACGGTGCTGGCAAAGACGAACGTGGCAGAAGATGGAACCGAGGTGCGGGAATATCCATACGGAAGCCTGTTTGCCCATGTGGTGGGCTATTCCGACCAGGGCAAGACCGGTCTGGAATCCCTGGCAAACTTTTATCTGTTAAGCTCTCACATGAACCTGGTGGAGCAGACAGTCAACGAGTTATCCGATGTGAAAAATCTGGGAGACCAGGTGGTGACGACACTGGATGTGGGCTTGCAGCAGGTGGCTTCTGACGCCCTGGGCGACCGCAAGGGCGCCGTGGTGGTGATGGAGCCGGATACCGGCAAGATCCTTGCCATGGTTTCCAAGCCGGGCTTTGACCCAAATCAGTTAAGCAGCCAGTGGGAAAGTCTGATCTCGGGGGACAACACGGAGGCACAATTGTTAAACCGTGCTGCCCAGGGAGTCTATCCCCCGGGCTCCACCTTTAAGATCGTTACGCTACTGGAGTACATTCGGGAGCATCCCGATACCTGGGAAGGCTTTACCTTTGACTGTAACGGAACCTTTGAATACGGAGATTACAAGATCTCCTGCTACCATGGAACGGCCCACGGGCACCAGTCATTGCTGCAGGCCTTTGCCAATTCCTGCAACGGCGCCTTTGCGAGCCTGGGACTTACTATGGATCTGGAACGCATGAAGCAGACCAGTGACGAGCTTTTGTTTAACCGGGAGCTTCCCATTTCCCTGGCTTACAGCAAGAGCTCTTATGCCATGGGACCTGGCGCTTCCGACTGGGAGCGGCTGCAGACCGCCATCGGCCAGGGCAGCACCCAGATGACCCCACTGCACAATGCCATGATCACAGCGGCCATTGCAAATGGCGGCACGCTGATGAAACCATATCTGATCGACCACGTGGAATCCGCGGCGGGAGAGGAAGTAAAGAAATTTCTGCCTTCTGCTTACGGAAATCTCATGACCTCCCAGGAGGCATCCACGCTTTCCATGTTTATGCGGAGTGTTGTGACGGACGGAACCGGTTCCGGTGTCCGCACCGATGCTTATTCCGTAGCAGGAAAGACCGGATCTGCGGAGTTTGAGACCGGAAAAGAGACCCACGCTTGGTTTACCGGGTTTGCCCCGGCAGAGGATCCGAAGCTGGTGGTTACCGTGCTGGTGGAGGAGGCCGGATCGGGCGGCCATGTGGCGGCACCGATCGCAAGAAGTATTTTTGATACCTATTTTTCCAGATAAAAATAGAGATAAATGTTGCACAAAACAGTTTTAGGAGTGACGAAGGAGGAAACGCATGTTTCATGCAAAGGAGTATGTGAAGGCGGAAAGCCTGGAGCAGGCATATGAGCTGAACAAGAAACGAAGCAACGTTCTGGTGGGCGGTATGATGTGGCTGAAAATGAGCAGCGGAAACCGGAACACAGTGATCGATTTAAGCGGTCTGGGACTGGATCAGATCGAGGAGACGGAAGAAGAGTTTCGGATTGGCTGCATGTGCAGTCTGCGGCAGTTAGAGCTTCATGAGGGCTTAAACAGTTATTTTGACGGTGTGTTTCGCGAGTGCACCCGGTGGATCGTCGGAACCCAGTTCCGCAACGGCGCAACCGTAGGCGGCAGTATTTTCGGAAGATTCGGATTTTCGGATATTCTTACCTGCATGATGGTTCTGGATACCTATGTAGAGCTTTACAACGGCGGAACCGTATCCCTGGAAGAATTTGCGCAGATGAAGTACAGCCGGGACATCCTGGTGCGCATCATCATCAAAAAGGACGGCAGAAAGGCAGCCTACGTCAGCCAGCGCCGCTCCAAGACAGACTTCCCCCTGATTGCCGTCGCGGCAGCGAAAAAAGATGACATGTGGTACATTTCCGTCGGTGCAAGACCCTCCAAAGCAGCCCTGGTAACACGCCCGGTGCAGACCGGATGCGAACTCCTTGAGCAGGCGAAGGAAGCAGTCAGCCTGTTTTCCTTTGGCAGCAATCTGCGGGGCAGCGCGGATTACCGGAAGTCTCTGGCAGAGATCTATGTGAGAAGACTGATGGAACACTTAAGCGGGGAGGAGGCATAAGCATGAAGCTCAGACTGATATTAAATGGAAAGAAAATCGAGGCGGAGATCAAGGCAGATACCCTGCTGCTGGATTTTGTCCGCTCAAAAGGCTGTTACAGTGTGAAACGCGGCTGTGAGACCTCCAACTGCGGTCTCTGCACCGTGTGGATGGATGGAACACCGGTGCTTTCCTGCTCGGTTCTGGCGGCAAGAGCCGACGGACATGAGATCACGACTCTGGAGGGACTTCAGAAGGAGTCTGAGGAATTTGCGGATTTTCTGGCAAGGGAGGGAGCGGACCAGTGCGGTTTCTGCAGCCCGGGCCTCATCATGAATGTGCTGGCCATGGAGCGGGAGCTGGTAAACCCGACCATGGAAGAGGTACGGGAGTATCTGGCAGGAAACCTCTGCCGCTGTACCGGATACGCCGGTCAGATCCGTGCCCTGGAAAAATATTTAAACCGGAAGAAGGAGGCGTAAACCATGGAACCGAAGAGAAGATATGTAGGCGCGTCAGTAGTCAAAAAGGACGCAAAGGCACTCCTTTCCGGCAAGCCTCTCTACACCGATGATATTGCCCCGAAGGACTGTCTTATCGTCAAGCTGCTGCGCAGCCCCCATGCTCATGCGCTGATCGAGGAGATCGATATTTCCAGAGCCATGAAGGTAGAAGGGATCGAGACGGTTCTGACCTATAAGGATTCCCCTCAGAAGCGTTTTACCATGGCTGGACAGACCTTCCCGGAGCCAAGCCCTTATGACCGTCTGATCCTGGATCAGAGAGTCCGTTTCGTTGGTGATGCGGTGGCTATCGTGGCAGGTGAGACTGAGGAAGCCGTCGATAAGGCTCTGCGCCTCATCAAAGTAAAATATCAGGTGCTGGAGCCGGTGCTGGATTTCCACACCGCAAAGGATAACCCGATCCTGGTGCATCCGGAGGACAGTTGGAAAAGCCTGTGTCCGGTTGGTGCGGACAATAAACGCAACCTCTGTGCCTCTGCAAAAGACGGAAATGGCGATGTGGATGCGATCCTGGCAAACTGTGCCCATGTCATTGACCACACTTATCATGTGAAGGCAAACCAGCAGGCCATGATGGAAACCTTCCGTACCTTTACCACCATGGATCCTTACGGAAGACTGGTTGTGACTTCTTCCACCCAGATCCCGTTCCATGTGCGCCGTATCGTGGCTCATGCGCTGGATATTTCAAAATCCAGGATCCGTGTGATCAAGCCGAGGATCGGCGGTGGCTTCGGTGCAAAGCAGACCGTTGTAACCGAGGTATATCCGGCTTTGGTTACCTGGCTTACCGGAAAACCGGCAAAGCTGATCTATACCCGTTATGAGTCCCAGATTGCATCCTCCCCGCGCCATGAGATGGAGGTGCATGTGCGCCTGGGTGCCGATGAAAAGGGCATTTTCCAGGCGATTGACCTGTACACCTTGTCCAATACCGGAGCATTCGGCGAGCACGGACCGACCACCGTCGGCCTGTCCGGACATAAGTCCATTCCGCTCTATTCCACGCCGAAGGCATACCGGTTCTGCTACGATGTGGTTTACACCAATACCATGTCAGCAGGAGCCTACCGCGGCTATGGCGCCACCCAGGGTGTGTTTGCCCTGGAGTCTGCGGTCAACGAAATGGCACGGGAGTTACATATGGACCCGACTGTGCTGCGTGAGATGAATATGGTGCATGAGGGAGACCTGATGCCGGCTTACTATGGTGAGACCGCCAACAGCTGTGCCCTGGATCGCTGCATGGCAAGAGCGAAGGAGCTGATGCACTGGGATGAGAAGTACCCATACCGCGACATGGGCAACGGAAAAGTCCGCTCTGTGGGCGTGGCGATGTGTATGCAGGGTTCCGCGATTTCCAATTGTGATGTGGGATCCATTACCTTAAAATTAAATGATGACGGTTTCTATACCATGATGATCGGTGCATCCGATATGGGTACCGGCTGTGATACGACACTGGCCCAGATCGCGGCAGATGTACTGGGCTGTGATCTGGATAATATTGTGTCCCATGGTGTTGATACCGATGTTTCCCCCTACGATTCCGGTTCCTACGCCTCCAGTACTGCGTACCTGACGGGTATGGCAGCCGTGAAGGCATCGAAATCCATGATCCGCCTGATCACGGAGAAGGGCGCGGAATATCTGGGGAAAAACCCGGAAGAGGCGGACTTTGACGGAGAACAGGTTTTTGCGAAAGACGGCTCTGCAGCCATCAGCTTAAAAGATATCGGAAACCGTGCCATGGCGAACAACGGAAAGGCCCTGGAGGTGACTGAGAGCCATTCCTCACCGGTTTCTCCTCCACCGTTTATGGTCGGCATCGCTGAGATTGAGATGGACAAGGAAACCTGTGATTTTGAACTGGTCAACTATGTGGGCGTGGTGGACTGCGGAACACCAATCAACCCGGCGCTGGTCCGTGTTCAGGCGGAAGGCGGCCTGGGACAGGGCATCGGCATGGCTATGTTTGAGGATGTAACCCGCTCTGAAAAGGGTCAGGTTTACGAGAACTCTTTCATGCAGTACAAGCTTCCGACCCGTATTGATGTGGGAAATATCCGTGTGGAATTTGAGAGCAGCTACGAGCCCACCGGCCCCTTCGGTGTCAAATCCATCGGTGAGGTCGTCATCAACACGCCGTCCCCGGCTATCGCAGCGGCTGTAGCGAACGCCACCGGCGTCCAGATCCGGGAACTGCCGGTCACACCGGAAAAGATCTTCAAAGAACTGCACAAGTAATAGAATAAGAAACTTGCAAGTTGTCCGAAATAGAGGTATACTAAAGCCAGTCTGTGTGACACACCAAAGCGGTGCCTTTCGGCACGGCGCAACAGGAGGAATTGCAATGATTGAAGCAACGAGCTGTGGAGGTGTGGTTATATTTCGCGGCAAGATCCTGGTCCTCTATAAGAATTACAAGAACAAGTATGAGGGCTGGGTCCTTCCAAAGGGAACTGTAGAAGCAGGGGAGGAGTACAAAGAGACGGCTCTACGTGAAGTTAAGGAGGAGACCGGCGTGAGCGCTTCCATTATCAAATACATCGGAAAGAGCTCCTATTCCTTCAATACGCCGCAGGATATGGTGGAGAAAGACGTACACTGGTATCTGATGATGGCGGACAGCTATTACAGTAAACCACAACGGGAAGAGCATTTTGTGGATTCCGGGTATTACAAGTTTTATGAGGCCTACCACCTTCTGAAATTCTCCAACGAGAAGCAGATCCTGGAGAAGGCCTACAACGAGTACCGGGACCTGAAAAAAGCGAACCTCTGGGGCAGCAAGAAGTATTTTTAGGTTCATGCAAGGCAATGAAACAGGTTGTAAGAACAGGGAATCCAACCGGATTCTCTGTTTTTCTGCCCGGAATCTTCACCGGAAATTTAAGAGAGATAAGGAGTTTTGAAGGTATGAAATATGATGTGATCATTGTGGGCGCAGGCCCGGGCGGTATCTATTCCGCATACGAACTGACAAAGAAGTGCAGCGGCAAAAAGATTGCGGTGTTTGATTCCGGCTATTCTTTAAAGAAGCGTCACTGTCCGATCGACGGTGATAAGGTCAAGGCCTGCATTAAGTGTAAATCCTGCTCCATCATGAGCGGATTCGGCGGAGCCGGCGCATTCTCGGATGGTAAGTACAACATTACCAACGATTTCGGCGGTACCCTGTATGAGTACATCGGCAAGAAGACAGCTACCGAGCTGATGGAGTATGTCGATGAGATTAACATGGCACACGGCGGCGAGGGAACCAGGATGTATTCCACCGCCGGAACCAGCTTAAAGAAGGTCTGCATCCAGAACCGCTTAAAGCTGCTGGATGCATCTGTGCGCCATCTGGGAACGGACATCAACCTGGTGGTACTGGGCCAGCTCTACGATGAGCTAAAGGATCAGGTGGATTTCTATTTTGAGTCCCCGGTTACCCATATCGACAGCCTGGAAGACGGAACCTATCGTGTATGGGTGGGCGAGACCTCCTATGACTGTGAGAAATGCGTGGTTTCCGTAGGAAGAAGCGGAAGCAAATGGATGGAGCATATCTGTCAGGAACTGGATATCCCAACCAAGTCCAACCGTGTGGATCTGGGCGTGCGCGTGGAGCTGCCGGCTGTATTATTCTCCCATCTGACCGATGAGCTTTACGAGAGTAAGATCGTATACCGTACCGAGAAGTTTGAGGATAACGTGCGTACCTTCTGCATGAACCCGCGGGGAATCGTGGTAAATGAGAATACCAACGGCATCGTGACTGTAAACGGCCACAGCTACGAGGATCCGGCAAAGCAGACCGAGTGCACCAACTTTGCATTGCTGGTATCCAAGCATTTCTCCGAGCCCTTCAAGGACAGCAACGGCTACGGTGAGAGCATCGCGCGCCTTTCCAACATGCTGGGCGGCGGTGTTATCGTGCAGCGTTTTGGTGATCTGGTGCGCGGAAGACGAAGCACCCAGAAACGTATCGAGGAAAACATGTTCATGCCGACGCTCTCCGCAACTCCGGGCGACTTGAGCCTGGTGCTGCCGAAGCGTATTCTGGATGGCATTATCGAGATGATCTATGCCCTGGATAAGATCGCGCCCGGTACAGCCAACGACGATACCCTGCTGTATGGCGTGGAGGTTAAATTCTACAACATGGAAGTGGATGTTGATGAGAACCTGGAGAGCCGCCACAAGGGTCTTTACATCATCGGTGATGGCAGCGGTGTGACGCATTCCCTGTCCCATGCATCTGCCAGCGGCGTGTATGTAGCGAGAAAGATCGCAGAAACTTTATAAAAGATGTAGGCAGGTATGGTCTGTGAAAGACAAGGTCTGCCGGATCCGGAAAGGTCTGCCGGACGTCTGTGCAGCGGGAAACCTGCTGCCAGGCGCCCGGCAAACGTGTATGAGGAGATTTTGCCATGAAATCATCGAATGAACTGCGCAAAAAAAGTTTTTTTGCGATAAATCCGGACCGGAAATCGGAGCAGGTGTAGCTTACAGGCAGGAACAACAGCAGATTTATGGATCAGAAACATATGAAAAAATCAGAGCTAAAAGAAAAGCTGAAGAAAATAAAAACGGCATGTCTGGGTAAAATAAAATCCGAACTGTTTCGCAAAGACAGCGTGTGCCTCCCGCTTCTGGCCGGCCTTGTTCTGGTGCTGATACCGGCGGCCATTGCCGGAATCCGGAATATATCCAATGAAGGGAAATATGGCCGGATGGAATCCATGTCAGTATCCGGAGAAGCCCTATCCAGTGAGAAGATGACAGCGGAGCCGGAAACCACGGCTGCAGAAGAGGAACCGGAGAAACAGACCGGCTTTTATACAGAGAATGGCGTGCTCTACTATTACAATGAGGATGGAAGCCCGTATCTTGGCTGGCTTTTGCAGGATGGAGCCTGGTATTATTTCACAGATCAGGGTGCTGTTACCGGTTACCAGACCATTGAGGAATATGGCCGGAAAGACGAATGTTATTTCGAGGAAGACGGTCGTCTGGTGATGGATGCGGAAACACCGGATGGAAGACGGGCTGATAGTGACGGTTATCTTATGGATGCGAATGAGGAGGCTGCCATATGGGAAGCCTGGTCCGAATTTGAAATGGAGGCGGGCAGGGCAGCTGTGCCCGGTGCTTTAAGCGGAATCCGCATTTCCGGGGAACCGGCGGAGTTCTACATGCTTTCCATTGCCGGGGAATCCTCCGGAGGCCAGATCATCCTGGGTGACAGAGGTCGGGCCTATGGCCTGTTTCAGTTTGATTACCGCTATGATCTGGTGGATTTCATACAGTGGGCTTACGCGCGGCATCCGTTCCTCTGGCAGGAATTTGCGGAATATACCGAAAAAAAGGCCGGAGATGTATCTCTGGTGGAAAATGCAGGCATTGTGCAGGCCTTTGTCAGTGCCCGGGAACGGGATTACGAGGCGGCAATCAGTGATGAAATGGAGTTTGTGCGCATGACTTACTGGGATAATTTCGCGGTGCGGTTAAATGCAGCTGGATACCGGCTTTCGGAGCGGCACATTGCCGTGAGCGCAGCGTTCTTTTCCGTAAATGTGAACTGCAGCAGCCAGGCAAAGATATTTCTGGAGAATCTGTCGCCGGAAATGACCGATGCAGAACTGATTTGCGGGATTTACAAGATCCGGAACACGATCCTGGCAGAGCAGAATGTGGGGAGAGTGAAGAAAGGGACAACGCTCCGATACCAGATGGCAGAGCCGAGAATGGCGCTGGATCTGCTTCACGGCTATACCACCATTGATTCAGTGAAGAATTATGGCGGAGGTGTGCAGTGGAACGGCGACCTGTTTGTCAATGCGGTGCTGACCAGTGCCGTGCAGGGCATGAGCATGGAGTGGGAGGAGGCATTGCCTGCGACTCCGGCAGACGCAGAGACGGAAACCGGACAGGCTGATGAGGAAACAGCCGGGCAGGAAGAAGCATCCGGCAATGACACAGAACATGCAGGGGCTGCAAGTGCCGCAACTGCGGATGAGGAAACAGCAGAGAAAGAAAACGGATACAGCACTGCGGAAAGTGCAGCTGGCGGGAATGCGGACACGGCGGGCGAGAAGTAATAAGACGGTCAGGAGGAAATTTATGAATACAGAAAAGAAACATTCCGATTATGAAGAACTGATGCAGTATCTGGAGGAAGCCCAGGCTTATGAGACTGCGCTGATCCTCTTTGAATGGGATAATGAAACGCTGGCACCGGAAGAGGCTGGAAGCCGTACTGCCAGGATGCAGGGCTTGCTGTCATCCTCCTATCAGCGCATTATGATGAGCAGGCGGGTGAAGGAGCTTGTGGACAAGTGCCTGCAGGAGCTGACCGGAAGGGCAGACCTGTCCGCAGAAGAGAAATCAGCATTGGCTGAAACAGAAAGCAGTGGGCCGGAGGAGGCTGAGAACAGTCTTGGAGGGCCTGCTCTGGAGACTCTGGACGGGGAACTCACGGAGGAGGGCATCCGCTATGCTATTCTGAAATCCGCGAAGCGCACCATCGAGGAGGTCTCCTGCATTCCGCCGGAAGAGTACCGGGCATATCAGGAGCTCACGTCGAAATCCACCCGTATCTGGACGAAGGCGCGCAGGGAAAACGATTTCGCTTCCTTCGCTCCGGTCTTAAAAGAGATCATTGATTATCAGAAAAAGTTTGCTTCCTACCGTCAGAAGGATGGCCAGAAGATTTACAATGTGATGCTGGATTCCTTTGAGCCGGGCTTTACCATGGAGAAGCTGGATGAATTTTTCGGCATGTTAAAAGAGCACATCGTACCACTGTTAAAGCAGGTCATGGAAAGTCCGGTCCGCATTCAGGATGATTTTCTGGATGCAGATTATTCCGAAGAGAAGCAGCGGGAGCTGGCGGAGTATCTGGCAAAGTATGTGGGCTTTGACTTTAAAAAGGGAGTTCTGGCAGTCAGCGCCCATCCCTTTACCACGAATCTGCACAACCGGGACGTGCGCATCACCACCCATTACAAATCCCGTGTGGATTCTTCGGCTTTTTCCGTGATCCACGAGAGCGGCCATGCCATTTATGAATTCGGAATTGATGACCGGTTAAGCCAGACCCCGGCAGGACAGGGAACCTCCATGGGTATGCACGAGTCCCAGTCCCGGTTCTTTGAAAATATCATCGGGCGCAGCGAGGCTTTCTGGATTCCGGTATACGGAAAACTGAAGGAGCTTTTCCCGGAGCAGTTAAAAGGCGTGGGACGGGAAATGTTTGTCCGTGCCATCAACAAGGTGCAGCCGGGCCTGATCCGCACCGAGGCCGATGAGCTGACCTACAGTCTTCATGTGCTGGTGCGCTATGAACTGGAGAAAATGCTGATTGAGGAAGATCTGGATGTCAAGGAGCTTCCGAAGCTCTGGGCCGACAAATACGAGGAGTACCTGGGCATTCGACCGGAAACTGATGCGGAAGGCGTACTCCAGGACATCCACTGGGCCCAGGGTTCCTTCGGATACTTCCCGTCCTACGCCTTAGGCAGTGCCTTTGGCGCCCAGATGCTGGCTCAGATGAAACAGGAGATGGATTTTGACCGTTTGCTGGAGGAAGGAAAACTGGATGTGATCCGGGAGTACTTAAGAAAGCATGTGCACCGTTACGGAAAGATGAAAACCAGCCGGGAGATTTTAAAAGATATGACGGGGGAAGACTTTGATCCGAAGTATTACGTGGAGTATCTGGAGGAGAAGTACCGGAAGCTGTACGCGATATAAAAATTTATTCTGGCAGCAGCTTTTTATGTACCAGCAGCACGCTCCAGAACAGATTCACTAGCACCCATCCGGTTCCGGTAGCGAAAGCCACGGCCTTTAACTGGTATGATCCGATAAAAATCCAGGAGAGGATGACTCTCAGGGTGATGTGGCTGATGGCTCCGATAAAAGGGATGGATACTTTTCCGATGCCGTCATAGTATCCCGCAAAAGTATTTCCGGTGAAGCAGAACACGTAAAAGACAGCAATGATTTTCAGGTAAAGTACGGTATTGTGGAAGGCTTCGCCGGATCCGGAATCCAGCATAAAGGCGGCTGCGGAAGGCGCGGAGATAAACATGAGAGCACCGCAGATAAGACCAATTCCACATAAAAGTTTCAGACTGCTGAAAAAGGACTGGCGAACCCGGTCCTTTTTTCCTGCGCCGAAATTCTGGGCGGTGAGGATGGAGGTGGCGGCGGAACCGCTGTCTCC
>CAVIRL010000048.1:0-17336 GCA_963645005.1 Prevotella sp. P5-108 | reverse complement strand
AATGAAGTTTGTCAGGTTACGTTCCGGTCTTTTTGAAAACTTACTTGGTATTGCTAAACGTTTCCGGTGGTCCGTACCTCCTTTTCTTGAATTTTTGAAATCCGTTTCGTTCCCAGATTTCTGATTTGGAGTTTTCTGCTCCTTTTTTGTTTTTCTTTCTTTGTTGTCTTTATAATAACAGATTGTTCTTCACATGTCAACACATTTTTGTAATTATTTTACACCTTTTTTTTTTTTTTTTCTATTATTTTGTGTGATATTTTAAAATTGTTTGATTATTTTGAACTGTTTGATCTGTATGATTCCTTTCTCACCCCTTTATCAGCGGCCTTCTAATACACCACGGGTTCCTGTACCAGCAGAGTCGGATACCCGGCAGTCCGCAGTGTTTTTTCCATCCAGGCTGCGTTATCCAGATTTAAGTAAGCTCCTACCCGCACTTTGTACAGGCCATCCCGGTATACGAGAAATGC
Source organism: Prevotella sp. P5-108 (assembly GCA_963645005.1). Classification (GTDB taxonomy): domain Bacteria; phylum Bacillota; class Clostridia; order Lachnospirales; family Lachnospiraceae; genus Brotaphodocola. The sequence continues at coordinate 16,863 of CAVIRL010000048.1, read as the reverse complement.
CGGATAACCCGCCGCCTGAAGCTGACTGAGCATTCCCTGGGCCAGATCCTTATCCGCATAGGCACCCACCTGGATCTGGTAATACTCCTGCTGCCCTTCCTGACTCCGCAGTGTCATCAGGATCCCATCCGCAATGGCCTGGGCCGTGTGCTCAAACTGCGCGTCAAACCGCTGGTTATCTGCTTCATTGTCCAGAAATCCCACTTCCACCAGAACTGCTGGCATCTCGGTCCTGCGCAAAACGATCAGCCCCGGCCGCTCTATGATTCCCAGGTCATTCCAGCCTGCCTGACCCAGCTCTGTGTTGATGTTAGAGGCCAGCCGTTCTGCTTCTCCTCCCCGGGAGAAAATCAGGCTCTCCGTGCCGGAGGCAGTTCCGGGAACCGGCATGGCATTCCGGTGAAAAGAAACGAAATAATCCGCGTCCCAGCCGTTGGCCATCCGGGCTTTCTGAAGAGGACTCTGGTACACATCCTGCACCCTGGTGTAGCCTACATCTACCCCGTTCTCACTTAGAATCTGCCCTACAGCCAGAGCCATCCGCAGATTATCATTTTTTTCCTGCCGCCCCTGATATACGGCCCCCGGATCCGTACTGCCGCCGTGGCCGGCATCCAGAATCACTTTCTTTGTTTCTGCCAAAATAAAACTTCCTTTTCCTATTGCTCTCTTACTACAATATGAAAAGGAAGCAGCTCTGGTGCCGCAATGCGCACGTTTCCTGCCGAAAGCCTGCGCGGGCAGCCATCTTCGTTATTCTTCTACATCCACTCCGCGCGGGCCAACGTGGGTGGAAAATACGATCTGGGTACTGGTCTTGCCGAATTTCTGCAGCTGCCCGATGAAAATATCCAGCTCCATCGTACTCTGGAAGGCCACCTTCAGCAGCATGGAATAATCTCCCGTCACACAATTACACTCCAGTACGTTCGGAATGCTGTCCGCATAGGCATAAAACTTCGGCTTATCCTCCGGTGTTACGTCCAGATTGATAAAGGCAATGATATGATACCCCAGCTTGATCGGATCCACCAGCGCATGGTAACCGGCAATCACGCCGTCTTTTTCCAGCTTCTCAATGCGGGCAGAAACCGCCGGGGAAGAAAGAAAGGTGTTCTCCGCTATGGTCTTTAAAGAAACTCGCGCATTATCCTGCAAAAGCTTTAATATTTTTCTGTCAATGTCATCCATAATGGTATATCTCCTCTCCAAATGAAAAAGGCGCCCGAACTTTTGTCCGAACGCCTTTGCTCTTCACACTTAATCTTGTAATGTATCATACCCTTTTCCGGGCGTCTTGTCAATAAAAAATTTTAAGAAAGGAAACCCGGTCCATTCACCCGATCACAAACAGCAGGGCGCATCCTGCCAGAAATGCCCAGAATCCGGGTGTTTTCAGAAATGTGACCGCTATGGGTTCTTCCCGGTAAACCCAGCCGGAGAACCAGGGAATCTGACGGCAATGGGAGGCCAGCATGATCACAGCGATCACCATGCTGACATAGGCAGAAATGTTTAAGCAGCCATACCCGATCAGGGAAAGTATATTTCCGCTGTCTATTCCACGGGACAGCACAACCGGAAACACGCCGCCCAACAGGTTGATGAGCATATGCAGCATTATATTGTAGCGGATTCTTCCGGTACTGCTGTAGATCCATGCAAAGACCATCCCCAGAAGCAGCGCATAAAAAAACTGATAAAAGTTTCCATGAAACAGCCCGAAAAACAGGCCGGAAAGGATCACGGCAGCCTTCTGTCCATATGGCACCATGCGGTCAATCAGGTATTTGCGGAACACCAGTTCCTCCATAATCGGCGCGATCAGCACCGTTGTCAGAATGATCATCCCCATATCCATCTGTCCGATCACCTCGGTGACCGGATTGCTGTAGTCCGCTCCGCAAAGAAGGCCCGCGGCTTCCATGAGAAGACCGCCTGCCATGTTGCCAAGATAGGTAAGACCGTAGCATAAAACCAGCATGCCCAGAAACTGTCCCGGGCGAAGCTTCTTTTTCTCTTTCATTTCACAGGACGGGATCCGTCCCATCAGCCAGGCAAACAACGGAAATGCGATTCCGTACATGGCAAATTCTGACACCAGAAGAGCCGCACGCGTAAGCGCACGGCTCTCTCCAAAGATCAGAACGAGTGGCTGCAGCAGCGCGCCAAAGATAAGCTGCACTGCTGTAGAAACCGCCAGGAATGCGGTATATGCCCAGCATATCCTGGATATCTGTCTTCTGGTATCCATAAGATTATACATCCAGTTTGTCAACCTTGGCTGCTCTGGCCTCAACTTCCTTCTTCTGGATGTCGCCAGGAGCCTGCTCGTAACGGCTGAACTCGTACTCATATAAGCCGATGCCGCCGGTCATGGAGCGCAGGTCGGTATTGTAGCCAAACAGTTCGGACATTGGGATGTCGGCCTCGATCACCTGTTTGCCGTGATGATCGGAATTCATGCCCAGAACACGTCCTCTTCTACGGTTTAAATCACCCATAACGTCACCGGTGAATTTATCCGGAACGGTCACCTTCAGGGAAGCGATGGGTTCTAAGAGAACCGGGTTAGCTTCCATGAAGCCCTTCTTGAATGCCATCATAGCAGCAGTCTTGAATGCCATCTCAGAGGAATCTACCGGATGATAGGAACCATCTACCAGAGTTGCCTTCACGCCAACGACCGGATATGCAGCCAGAGGACCCTTCACGCAGCTTTCTGCTACGCCTTTTTCTACTGCCGGGAAATAGTTCTTCGGAACTGCGCCGCCGAATACCTTCTCCTCGAATACGTACGGTTTCTCCAAATCGCCGGACGGCTCAAAGATCATCTTAACATCACCGTACTGGCCGTGTCCGCCGGACTGCTTCTTATATTTGCCCTGAACTTCGACTTTCTTTCTCAAGGTCTCACGGAAAGCGAATTTCGGCTTGCTGAGCTCGATCTCTACTTTGTAGCGGCCGAGAAGCTTGCTGACAACCACCTCTAACTGCTGGTCACCGATGCCGTATAACAGAAGCTGACGATTCTCTTTGTCGTTGACAGACTTTAAGGTCAGATCCTCTTCCATGAGTTTTGCCAGTGCGCTGGAAACCTTGTCCTCATCTCCCTTGGTTACGGTCTTGTAACGCATGTATGTATACGGAGTGGAGGTCTGCGGTTTGTGGTACACGATCGGTGCGGAACGCAGGGCGATGGTGTCGCCGGTCTGGGTTACGCCAAGCTTTGCAACTGCGCCGATATCGCCTGCACGAAGCTCCGGAACCTCGATGGTGTCTTTGCCGCGCAGCAGATACAGCTTGCCGACCTTCTCTTCGGTATCCTTATTGACATTGTAGATGGTGGTGTCCGGTTTTAAGATACCGGTGCAGACCTTCATCAGGGAGTATTTGCCGATGAACGGATCTACGATGGTCTTGAAGACTCTTGCAGATAAGGAAACCTCGTCGTTGTACTTTGCGGTGAAACGCTCGCCGGTGGAAACATCAACACCGATACACTCGAATTTGTCCGGTGTCGGAAGGTAACGGTCGATAACTTGTAGGAGGGTCTTAAAGCCCTGGCAGTTTGCACCGGATCCCATCAGTACCGGAACGATGGAACCATCTATCACATGTTCCCGCAGAGCGCCCTGAATCTCTTCCAGTGTAAACTCTTCACCGGAGAAATAACGCTCCATATACTCCTCGCTGGTCTCTGCCACTGCCTCTAAGAGGGCGTCTCTGGCAATGCCCAGGTTCTTCTGGGAGTAATCAGGAATCTCGCATTCTTCGTAATCACTCAGATTGGTGAAGCGTCTGCCGGCCATCTTCACTACGTTTACATATCCGACAAACTTTTCATTCTCACGGATCGGGAGCTGGAACGGAGCGATGCATCTTCCGAACCGTCTCTCTAATTTCAGCACAAGCTCTCTAAAGCTTGCATGGTCGTCGTCCATGTTGGTGACGAAAATGACGCGCGGCAGTTTGAGCTTATCGCACAGCTCCCATGCCTTTTCCGTGCCGACCTCGATGCCTGCCTTGCAGTTTACAACGATGATCGCTGCGTCCGCCACACTGACGGCCTCTTCTACTTCGCCGACGAAGTCAAAGTAACCAGGGGTGTCCAGGATGTTGATCTTCATCATGCCTTCATCGCCCTGATACTCCAGCGGGATCAGAGACGTGGAGATGGAAAACTGACGTTTGATCTCTTCTTTGTCGTAGTCGCTGATGGTGTTGCCGTCAACGACCTTGCCCATACGCTTGGTGACTCCGGTTACCAGGGCAAGTGCTTCTGCAACCGTCGTCTTGCCGGCCCCGCCGTGACCAAGTAAAACAACGTTTCGGATCTGTTTTTTACCATAAACGTTCATATAATTCCCTCCTATACACCAAATTTAAATCTATGACGATATTCTACTAAAAAAGTTCGAAAATTTCAAGTAGAATATACGATTTGCACAAATTATTTTTCGATATTTTTTCTTATCGTCTGATACGTCGCAGCTTTCAACCGTTCTTTTCATTATTTATGCTATTGCAGTTTAAAGTAATAAAGCATTGACAACATTTTCAGATTATCATAGAATAGCAGTTAGTATGGAAAGAATACCTATGACTGGAGAATTCTATCATGAAAGACACTACATTTGGTTTTATCGGTCTGGGACTGATCGGCGGTTCTATTGCCAGAGGCATCAAGCGGGCCTGCCCCAAAGCCCGGATCATGGCATATATGCGCACCCGCGCAAAGCTGGAACAGGCAAAAGCAGACGGCATCGTTGATGTGATCCTGGATGGCATCGGAGAACCCTTACGGGAATGCGACATCATCTTTTTATGTACACCGGTGGAATACAATGCCCAGTACCTGACCCGGGTCCGCCCCTTCTTAAAGCCGGGTGCCCTGATCACGGATGTTGGTTCCACCAAGGAGGATATCCACCGGGTGGTCACGGAGCTTGACATGGAGGATATTTTTGTAGGCGGCCACCCAATGGCAGGCTCTGAAAAAACCGGCTATGAGAACTCCACCGATCATCTTCTGGAGAACGCTTACTATATTGTAACGCCAACTGCAAAGACCTCCCGGGAAGATGCCGACCGGCTGGTTGAAGTTGCCAAAGCGATCGGTTCCATTCCGATCGTTCTGGATTATCACGAACACGACCGGATCGTGGCTGCCATCAGCCACCTGCCTCACCTCATCGCCTCCAGCCTGGTAAATCTGGTAAAAGATTCCGACAACAAGAGTGAACTCATGAAGCGCCTGGCAGCAGGCGGTTTCAAGGATATCACCCGCATTGCCTCCTCCTCCCCGGAGATGTGGGAACAGATCTGCATGACCAACACCGGCAATATCATCGACATGATGGAAAACTACATTGCTTCTCTAAACCAGATCCTTTCCTCCTTAAAGGAACGCCGGGGAGATGACATTTATGATCTTTTTAATACCTCCCGCACTTACCGGAATTCCATCTCAGAGAACCGGAAGGGCTCCGTTACCCCGGAGTATTCCTTCACTGTGGATATCGTGGACGAGCCCGGTGCTATTTCCACCCTGTCCTGCATCCTGAGCGCCCGGGGCATCAGCATCAGCAACATCGGCATCAACCACAACCGAGAGCAGGGCGAGGGTGCCTTAAAGATTGTTTTCTACGATGCTGACACCATGGAGCAGGCCTGGAACCAGCTGAAAAAATACAATTACGAACTGATCCCGAAGCACTGAGGATGGCCGGAGCTTCCGGCACTCCCGGCTTCTGTCAGGGAAATGGAGTTTATTCTTATGAAATTTAATAAAATCAACGGACTGCACGGAGAAGTCACCATTCCGGGTGATAAATCCATCTCCCACCGCAGCGTCATGTTCGGTTCCCTGGCAAAGGGCACCACAAGGATTACCGGCTTTCTACAGGGAGCTGACTGCCTCTCCACCATCTCCTGCTTCCAGAAGATGGGCGTTTCCATTGAAAATCTCGGCGATACGGTTCTGGTACACGGAAACGGTCTTCACGGCTTAAAGAAGCCGGATACGGTCTTAGACTGCGGCAACAGCGGCACCACGACCCGCCTGATTTCCGGCATTCTCTCCGCCCAGGATTTTTCCGTAACCCTCACCGGAGATGCTTCGATCCAGAAGCGCCCCATGAAGCGCATCATGGATCCCTTAAGCCAGATGGGTGCTGACATCACCAGCATCAACGGCAACGGCTGTGCGCCGCTGGTCATTCACGGACAAAAGCTTCACGGCATCCACTATCAGTCTCCGGTGGCATCCGCCCAGGTCAAATCCGCCATCCTTCTGGCCGGACTTTACGCAGAGGGTGAGACAAGGGTAACCGAACCTTCCCTCTCCCGCAACCACACTGAGCTGATGCTAAAAGAATTCGGAGCTGATGTCCGCACCGAAGGCACCACCGCCATCATCCGACCGGCAGATGAACTGTTTGCAAAGGAGATTGCCGTTCCGGGCGATATCTCCTCCGCAGCCTTCTTCCTGGCTGCAGGACTGATAATCCCAAATTCCGAAATCCTCATCAAAAACGTAGGCATCAACCCTACCCGCGACGGCATGATCCGCGTCTGTCAGGCCATGGGCGGTAACCTGACCCTCTTAAATGTCCGGGAGTCCGGCGAGCCGGTGGCCGACATTCTGGTACGCACCAGCAAGCTTCACGGCATGGACATTCACGGCAGTATCATCCCGACCCTGATCGATGAGCTTCCGATGATCGCCGCCATGGCCTGCTTCGCCGAGGGCGACACCACGATACGGGATGCAGCGGAATTAAAGGTCAAGGAGTCCAACCGCATCGCCGTCATGGTGGAAAGCTTAAGTGCCATGGGTGCTGATGTGGAGGAGACCGAAGACGGTATGATCATCCATGGCGGCAAACCGCTCCACGGCACTGCCATCGACAGCCATTTAGACCATCGCATCGCCATGACCTTCGCCATCACCGCTGCCCTGGCCGAAGGAGAGACCGAAATTCTCGATGCCGAATGCGTCAATATCTCCTATCCTGACTTTTACCGGGATCTAGAAAAACTGCCTCGATAATTCAGGTTAGAAAACCGTCCTGCTCCGCAACCGGAGCGGCGCAAAAAAATCAACAAGAATACACAGCTTAAAATTCTCCCGGAAGTCCCATATGCCGGGAGAATTTTTGGTGTTCTTTCACCATATTTCAGTGCACAGTGCACATTCATTTTAAATTCGTAACCGTTCAGAACCAATACTTAAATTCTTTTAAGATTCTCTTACAACCCCCGCAACCCCCTTGGCAACCCTCCCACAATAGTCTATAATGAACAACGTCGGGCTTTTTTCTGCCTTTTTTACAAAGCCCCTTCAAATTTCTAACCTAGGAGAATCTGACTCATGAAGAAAAATGTATCACGCATGAAAGCCCTGCTTCTCGGGTGCATCTGTGCGGTGACGACAGCCCTGTCTGCCGTTCCTGCCTCCGCTGCCACCGTTGTCGCAGGCGGTTCCTCATCCACAAACAATCCGGCCCTCACCAGTGCGCCCGGAGCATATAGCAGTGACCTGCAGTCCGGCGGCGTGTCCGTGGACAAGCCAGCTTCCCCGCCTACGGTCTGGGTTGTCGGTGATTCCACCGCGGCTGCCTTCAACGATACGACCTATTACTCTCCGCGTTACGGCTGGGGCACCCAGCTCGGTCTTTACCTGCAGGGCGTCAACATCCGGAACCTCGCCGTCTCCGGCACCAGCTCCAAGTCCTACTCTGACACAGACCAGTACCAGACCCTCCTGCAGAGTGTGCAGGCCGGCGACTACGTACTGATCGGCTTCGGCCACAACGACGAGCGTACCGAGCAGGGGCGTTACTCCAACCCGACCGGCTCCGTTTCCACCAGCGGTTCCTTCCAGTATAACCTGTATGAGAAATACATCAAGCCGATCAAGAATAAGCAGGCCAACCCGATCCTGGTAACCCCGATCGTCCGCCGCAACGTAGCCAACAACTATACCGGCGAAGACGGACACATCACCAACACCAGGAAGAATGAGGAAGGTACCTTCCAGGGCGGCGATTACGCCAAGGCCATCCGCCAGCTGGGTGTCGGCAAGAGTGTTCCGGTTCTGGACCTGACTGCCCGCACCAAGGACGTTTACGAGCGCCTGGGCGCTGACGGTGTGAAAAACCGCCACGCACAGACCTCCAACCGCGATGTCAGCATCGACAACACCCACACCAATCTCTACGGTGCCCAGTGCAATGCCTGGTTTATCGCGGACGAGCTGTTAAAGTCCAACTCCGGACTGAAAAACTACGTGATCGCCAATCCGCAGGTTCCGCAGTATGACAGCAGTTCCTTAAATGCCGGCTACCAGGCCCAGAGTTTTACCGCTCCGACCGGCGTGAGCAGCATCTTCTCCACTGCTGGGGACTGGAAGCCAACCGTGTTCGGAAACATTGACGGCTACGAGTACTTAAACAACATGTACTTCTGCCTGCAGAGTGACAACAGCAATTCCTTCCACCTGGCAGTCGGCACCAGCTCCGGCGCAACCAGAACCCAGCAGGTGGGCGGCATTGAACAGGGAAGCGATGGTCTTGCCATGTTCTACCGTGAAGTTCCTGCTTCCGCAAACTTCACCTTATCTGCCGATGTCACCATCAACGCCTACAACGCATCTGTCTTAAATTCCTTCGGACTGATGGTGCGTGACGATATCTATCTTGACACCATCATCAACGATACCCTGGGTGACTATGTAGCAGCCGGACAGCTTCAGCTCTCCTCCGCCTCCCCATGGAACTGCTTCGCGAGAAAGAACGGACAGCTTATTTCCGGCGGTACCGCTTCCCGCGTCTACAAGGCCGGCGAGACCGTCCACGTAGAGATCCGCAAGGGACCGGACGGATACACCTGTGTATTCGGTGACAACGCACCGGTATCCGCAGGCTTCGACTTCCCGTTAACCACGGTCGATTCGGATCATGTTTATGTCGGCATGTTCGTGGCACGCAGCGCAGATGTTACATTTAAGAATGTAAATTTAATCTATCAGTAATTTTAATGGGCACGCCTTCACCGGCGTGCCCCTTTTGCTTATGCGTTAGTCGGAAAAGGGCCGGAGCAGTTTGATGTGCTCCGGCCCTCTCGGCTCTTCCGTAATTCCAGCCCATGTTTTCTTACGGTCAGCGCAGCAAGTGCGCAGACCTGCTGAACAGTTACCGTAATTCAATTATCTCTCGTCGGTATCCCAGTTGTGGTATACAGCCTGTACGTCGTCGTCGTCATCCAGAAGGTCTAACAGACGGTTCATGTACTTGATGTCGTTCTCGTCAGTCAGCTCTACCCAGGTCTGCGGGATCATGGTAACATCAGCTTCCATCATCGGGATGCCCTCTTTCTCCAGGGTCTCACGAACGGCACTGAAATCGTCCGGATCGGTGATGATCTCGAAGCTGTCCTCCTCCTCGGAGAAGTCCTCTGCACCTGCGTCTAATGCCATCATCATTAACTCATCCGCATCGAGCTCACACTCTTCCTTGTCGATGATGATCTGGCCCTTCTTGTCAAACATGAAGGATACGCTGCCCTGGGTTCCGATGTTTCCGTTGCCCTTGGTAAATGCGCTTCTTACGTTTGCTGCAGTACGGTTCTTGTTGTCGGTCAGGGTGTCAACGATAACTGCAACACCACTCGGGCCGTAACCCTCGTAGGTCAGTACCTCGTAGTTTACGGAGTTTGCGTCGCCTGCTGCTTTCTTGATACCGCGGTCGATGGTATCGTTCGGCATGTTGTTTGCTTTTGCTTTTGCGATGACATCACGCAGCTTGCTGTTGTTTGCCGGATCCGGGCCGCCCTCTTTTACTGCTACGGCAAGCTCACGGCCGATGACGGTAAAGACCTTTCCCTTTGCTGCATCATTTTTTTCTTTTTTGTGCTTGATATTGGCAAATTTAGAATGTCCTGACATAAAATAACGCTCCTTACTTTATACTTTCTCTTTTCGTCCTAATCCACCCGGGCAGGGCCAATCTGCTCAGGCGAAAAACATCTTTCCTATTTTAGCACTATTTTTCTTTGCTTGCAAGAGTCTGCGGCAATTTTGTGACGCGGACAGAGTGGATCATCTTGTTCTCCACCTTCAGCACACAGAACCGGTAACCCAAATACGCAATTTCCGGCTGCTCGTCATCCCCCGGGATGCGGTCCAGACGGGAAATCAGAAGCCCATTGATGGTATCGTAATTTTCCAGATCCTCCTCCGGAAACGTGATGCCGAGCTCCTCCTGTGCCTCATCGAGAGGCGTCATACCGCTCATGATCAGGGCATCTCCCTCTCCCCGGACAATATACTGCTCGTCCACATCGTACTCGTCGAGAATATTGCCTACGATCTCCTCCAGAATATCTTCCATGGTAACAATGCCGGCGGTCTGGCCGTACTCGTCAATGACAATCTCCATGTGGATCTTCTGGGACTGCATCTCTTTGAACAAAGAATTGATGTTGCGGGTCTCCGGAATGAAATGGGCCGGGCGCAGAACACCCGGTACATTGGCAATCTCCATCCGGGATTCCTGCAGATTCTCCGCATGGAACAGCACATCCCGCATATGTACGGTACCGATGATGTCATCCAGATCTTTTCCGTAGACCGGATATCTGGAATTCTTTGCCTCCTTTAAAACAAAGTGGGCCGCTTCCCTTAAGCTCATGGAACCGTCCAGCGCCACAATATTCTTGCGGTGGGTCATGATATCACCGGCTTCTTTGTCATCAAATTCGAAGATATTGGTGATCATCTCGGCCTCGCTGGACTCCAGCACCCCCTGTTCGTGGCCTTCGTTGACCATATCCATGATATCTTCTTCCGTTACATTCTCCTGCCTGGACTTTACAAATTTCCAGATTGCAAAGCCTGCTGCCAGGAAAAGTAAAACCACGCCTGCCAAAAGGATCAGGCGCGAATAGCCGTCGTCCATACTGATCTTGTTATCTCCTTCTTTTCTCTTTTGTATACACCATACTTCTTCCTGATTGTACGAAACTTCCGCCGTTTCGTCAAGGCAAAAGCAGGAGTTTGCCTGCTTTCTGCCTGAAAAAGGCTCCCCGGGTTCACAATAAACTATGTAGTCAGTTCCAGACTCACCCGAAGTGCCTGGTTCACCTGCTCTAACAGTTCATCGTCAATATGGCAGATCCGCTCCTTGAGCCGCTGCTTGTCAATGGTCCGCAGCTGCTCCAGCAGGATCACGGAATCCTTGATCATATCACTTTTGCGTGTGGACAGCTCCACATGAGTCGGCAGCTTTGCCTTATTCATGCGGGAAGTAATGGCCGCACAGATCACGGTAGGACTATGCCGGTTCCCCACATCATTCTGGATGATGAGCACCGGCCGCACGCCTCCCTGCTCCGAGCCTACCACCGGCCGCAGGTCTGCATAATAAATATCTCCTCGTCTGATCATCACAGTTTCACACTCCGTCACTGGTTTTCAAAGGTATTATGCCCTCTGCCAGGCGGCGTATACACTGCGGCCGTATTTTTTCGCCGCAGCCGCGATGCTGCTCCGGTACTGCGCAGGCAGCTGCATCACGATACCCCTTCTATGATCATCCTATTCCGCAAAACAGTCCATCGTTCCCACGATCTTGCCATTCCGGTAATAAACCCGCGGCACGCGCTTGCCAATGTTACATACCAGCTCATAATGGAAGCCGCCGCAGAGCTCTGCCAGGCGCTCCACGGTGATCTCCTCATCTCCGTCCTTTCCGATCAGGGTTACCGGTGTATCCACACCGACTCCCGGAATATCCGTCACATCCACCATGAACTGATCCATGCAGACACGGCCCAGAATGGGGGCACGCTTTCCGCAGATCAGCACATAGCCGCAGTTGGATAAGCTTCTCGGATAACCATCCCCGTAGCCCACCGGCACGGTAGCCACACGCATGGTGCGCTCCGTCACATAGGTGCCGCCGTAGCTGATCTCCTCTCCCGGTCCGAGCACCTTCACATAGGTGACAAAGGCTTTCAGGCCCAGAGCCGGTTTTAACGGCACCCGGTCCTTTTGTACTTCTTCCGACGGATACATGCCGTACATGGTAATGCCCGCCCGGACGCAGTTTAAGTTTGCCTGGGGCAGATCGATGATACCCGCACTGTTGGAGCAGTGCTTGATCGGAACCTCAATGCCCCGGGCCTTCAGCAGTTCCGCAAAATGCAGGTAACGGTTAAGCTGAGTCATGGCAGAAGTCTTCTCGGTCTCATCGGCTCTGGAAAAATGTGTGAACAGACCTTCGACCTCAATGCCCGGAAGTGCGCCGATGGCGGCTGCCAGATCCGCTCCTGCTTCATCTGCCTCCAGTCCGATGCGGCGCATGCCGGTATCCAGGGCAAAATGGATCTTTGCCGTTTTCTTCATGCGCACTGCCAGATCGGACAGCGGCTTTGCCTGCTCCATGGTAAAAACAGACGGACGGATTTCCTCTGCAATGAGTTCCTCGTAACGGGAAGGATGGGCCACGCCCAGGATCAGGATCATCTTCTGAATGCCCTTGCGGCGCAGCAGCAGGGCTTCATCCACGGTTGCCACCGCAAAGCCATCCACATAAGCTTCAATGGCTTCTGCCACTGATACGGAACCATGTCCGTAGGCATCTGCCTTGATGACTCCAAGCATGCCTGTCTCCCGGTTAATATTCTTGCGCATGGATTCCAGATTAAAAATAATGGCATCCAAATCTATCGGTGCGTAAACCCGCATATACTGCATATGATTCATAATTTCGTATTGTCCCTCGTTTCTTTTTTGTCTCATTCTTACCATTCTTACTTATGTTTCATTTAAAAATGCTGTCTGCCAGATCCGTGGCCAGGACACTGTTCTCTCCCAGCACGTCAGCCGCATATTCCCCGGCCCGGCCGTGTACATAGACGCCAAAGGCTGCTGCCTCCGCGCCATCCACGCCGCGGGCCAGAAGTCCGGCGATCACACCGGTCAGTACATCACCGGAACCGCCCTTTGCCATGGCGCTGCAGCCACTCCGGTTGATCCAGGCGGCACCATCTTTATCGGTAATGACCGTGACCGCGTCCTTGAGCACGCAGACCGTCCCGTACCGGGCGCTGTAGGCTCTTGCCTCTCCAAGGGGATCCTTCTTTAAATCAGCCACAGAAACCGAAGTCAGACGGCTCATCTCCCCCATGTGGGGCGTGATGATGATATTCTCCGTAAAATAGCGGGTCAGATACGGATGGGCCGCCACACAATTCAATCCGTCCGCATCCAGCACTATGGGAACGTAAGCATCAGACAGTACCGTCTCCAGCAGATATTCCACATATGCTTCCTGTCCCAGTCCGGGGCCTGCCACGATCACATCGGCCCAGGCACACTCTTTCTCCAGGATTTTCTGCATAGTCTCCTCTTCGTCAGGATCGTAACAGCTTACGATGGCCTCCGGAAGTTGAGTCTGCAGAATCTGCCGGTTCTCCGGTACAGTCAGGATCTTAACCAGACCGGCTCCGGTACGGTAAGCGCCAAGAGCGGAAAAACAGGCTGCTCCGCTCATGCCGCGGCTACCCGCAATGATCAGAACCTTTCCGAAGGTGCCTTTGTTCCCGTCCGGGCGGCGCTTCGGAAGCCAGGACAGATCCTCCGGCGTAAGCACCTTTGCGTCCCATCCGGCTTTTAACAGGCTGGCCTCCGGAAACCCGATATCAGCCACCACAAGTTTTCCCGCGTACTGCTTTCCGGGATAAAGAAGCAGGCCGGTTTTCGCATAGCCGAAGGTCACGGTGACATCGGCCTTCAGGGCAATGCCCATGACCTCACCGCTCGTGCCGTGAATGCCGGACGGCGTGTCCACCGCAATGACACCGGCACCGTACTGTTCCCGCATGGAATCCAGCAGTTCCAGAACCTTCCGGTACTCCCCGCCAATCTCACGGCCAAGGCCGATGCCAAACACGGCATCCAGAATGATATCACAGGGCGTTTCCTTGTACTCTGCCGCCGTGCTCCGGGCAATCCCGAGATTCCCGGCAATCCGCTTCTGGGCCTTCATCTCCTCTGAATCGTGCTCCGGATTGCCGGCAAACAGAAGGCCTACCTGATATCCACGGTCCTGCAGGATGCGCCCTGCTGCCACTCCGTCCGCGCCGTTATTCCCAGTACCACACACAGCCAGGATCCGGGCATGCTTTCCCAGATTCCGCTCTGCTGCCATATGCTCTGCTGCCTCCGCCACAGCCAGTGCCGCCCGCTCCATCAGGACCATGGACGGAATTCCGATGTTCTGGATCGTATTCTGATCGACTTCTTTCATCTGCTGTGCTGTTACTGCATAATCCATATTCTGTCTCCTTTCTCAAGTCTGGTTTCCGGAAGTCCCATTCTTGCTATCATGGATAGAAACTCCAATGACTGTGAAGGTGCTGAACAGTTACAAACTCAAAAAACCGGCAGGCAGGAGAACTTATGTTGTCCCCGCCTGTCGGCTTTTACTCCTGTTATGCTCAGCCCCTAGGACTCTTTCTGAGCTTTCTTTTCCTCTTCCTTTTTCCGGTCCTGCATGCTGCATACCCGGTAAGACAGACGCATAAGGCTCTCGGAAAGATGTACGTTCTCAACCACAACATCATCCGGCACATTCAGATCCACATGGGCAAAATTCCAGATTGCCTTGATTCCGGCATTCACCAGACGGTCCGCAATCTCCGGAGCTTTTGTCTTCGGGATGGTCAGTGCTGCCATCTGGACATTGTTATCCTTGATGAACTGCTCCAGGTCATCGACACCGCGGATCTCGATGCCGCGGACTACCAGACCGATGAGCCTCGGATTGATATCGAACATGCCCTTGATGATGAAACCGCGCTTTTCAAAGTTCGCATAGTTTGCAATGGCCTGTCCCAGGTTTCCGGCACCGATAATAATCAGATTGTGCTGACGGTCGATTCCAAGGATCTTGCCGATCTCTGTGTACAGGTATTTTACGTTATAGCCGTAGCCCTGCTGACCGAAGCCTCCGAAATTATTTAAATCCTGACGAATCTGGGAAGCAGTCACCTTCATCCGGGTACTCAGTTCATTGGATGAGATACGCTCTACACCTGATTCCAAAAGCTCTCCGAGGTAACGGTAATACCGCGGGAGTCTTGTAATAACTGCTTTGGATATCTCTCTGTTTTCCATGATGCACATCTCCTATAAGTAAACTATTGTAATCTATTATAACCGCTTGCAAAATCTATGTCAATGTTCAAACATTTTTGAAACGAAAAATCAGAAGAAAGTTCTTTACAAGTGCCAAAAACCTATATTATACTTGATAAGTCTTATAGTAGAAAACGTAACGAAATGGAGTCATCTATGATTTTATCATGCAATCACATCAGCAAAGCATTCGGCACAGATGAGATTCTGTCCGAAGTATCCTTTCATATAGAAGATCAGGAAAAGGCTGCCATCGTCGGCATCAACGGTGCCGGCAAATCCACCCTGCTGAAGATCATTGTCGGAGAACTGGCCGCAGATTCCGGCGAGGTTGTCCTCGCAAAGGGCAAAACCCTCGGCTATCTGGCGCAGCACCAGGATCTGGACAGCAGCCACACCATCTATGAGGAATTAAAAGAAGTCAAACAGCCCATCATCGACATGGAGCAGCAGATCCGGGAGCTGGAAATCGATATGCAGAATGCTTCCGGTGAGGAGCTGGAGCAAATGCTGTCCGCATACAGTCGCTTAAGCCACACCTTCGAGCTGGAGAACGGCTACGCCTGGAAAAGCGAGCTGATCGGCGTGTTAAAGGGCCTGGGCTTTACCGAGGATGAATTTGACAAGACCGTCTCCACCCTCTCCGGAGGTCAGAAGACCCGCGTATCCTTAGGCAAGCTTCTGCTCTCCCACCCGGATATCATCCTCCTGGATGAGCCGACCAACCATCTGGACATGGAGTCCATTGCCTGGCTGGAAACTTACCTGTTAAACTACAACGGAGCTGTCATCATCGTGGCCCATGACCGGTACTTCTTAAACCGGGTAGTCACCAAGGTGGTCGAGCTGGAGCAGGGACACGCCTCCGTATATCTTGGCAACTACACCGCCTACAGCGAGAAGAAGGCCATGATCCGGGCCGCCCAGATGAAGGCCTGGTTAAACCAGCAGCAGGAAATCAGACACCAGGAGGAAGTCATCACCAAGCTGAAATCCTTCAACCGGGAGAAATCCATCAAGCGGGCAGAGAGCCGGGAAAAGATGCTCTCCAAGATTCAGGTGCTGGACAAGCCGGCAGAGATTCAGGACGAAATGCACATCAGCCTCGAGCCCAACATTGTCAGTGGCAACGATGTCCTCACCATCCGGGACTTAAGCAAGTCCTTCGGCAGCACCCATCTTTTCTCCCATGTGGATATGGAAGTAAAGCGCGGCGAACGGGTTGCCATCATCGGCAACAACGGCACCGGCAAAACAACCATTTTAAAGATCATCAACGGCATGCTTCCTGCGGACACCGGCACCATTACCCTGGGTTCCAAGGTCCACATCGGCTACTACGATCAGGAGCACCATGTCCTTCATATGGAAAAGACGGTGTTTGAGGAGGTGCAGGACGCTTACCCGAACCTGACCAACACCCAGGTCCGCAACATCCTTGCTGCCTTCCTCTTCACCGGGGACGATGTGTTTAAGCGCATCTCTGATTTAAGCGGCGGCGAACGCGGCCGAGTGTCCCTGGCCAAGCTCATGCTCTCCGAGGCCAATTTTCTGATCCTCGATGAGCCGACCAACCATCTGGATATCACCTCCAAGGAAATTCTGGAGAACGCGTTAAAGAATTACACCGGAACCGTGCTCTACGTGTCCCATGACCG
>CAVIRL010000047.1:0-17404 GCA_963645005.1 Prevotella sp. P5-108 | reverse complement strand
ATGGTAATTGGTTGTGTAACCTTTATCCTGGCAGCGATCCTGACATTTTTAAACATTAAAAACTTTAAGATGCGCGCAAAAGAGCTGGAAGGTGTTGAGATTCCGTCCTGCGATTACAAGCGTGTATTCTCCAGCGTTATCCTGGTGCTGGTCTATGTATTTGCACTTCAGCCGGTGGGCTTCATCATTTCCACTCTGGTATTCTTAATGCTGCAGATGCTGGTTCTGTCTCCGGATGACGAGCGTGACAAAAAGCACATCATCATGCTGGCTGTGATCGACATCATTTTCACTATGGTAGTATTCTTCCTGTTCCGTTACGGATTCAAGATCGTACTGCCGGCTGGTATCTTTACCATTACTTTATAAGGAGGACGTAAGAATATGCAGGCATTAGGACTTTTAGGCAGTGCTTTCGTAAGCATTTTAAATCCGGCGTCCATCCTTCTGATGATCGCTGGCGTAGCAATTGGTATTGTATTTGGTTCCATCCCGGGACTGTCTGCTTCCATGGCAGTAGCGCTGATGCTGCCGCTGACCTTCAGCATGACACCTTCCCTGGGCATGAACACTCTGGTAGCAGTTTATATCGGTGGTATTTCCGGTGGTCTGATCTCCGCGATCCTGCTGAATATGCCTGGTACCGCATCTTCCATCGCAACCTGTTTCGATGGACACCCGATGGCAAAAAATGGTGAGGCTATGAAGGCTCTCGGCGTAGGTATCGTATTCTCCGCCCTGGGTTCCATTTTCTCCTTCATCATCTTAACATTCTGTGCACCGCTGCTTGCGGATATCGCACTGAAATTTACTCCGGCTGAGAACTTCGGTATCTGCTTCTTCGCTCTGACGATGGTAGCGATCCTCTCCTCCGGAAACATGATACGCGGTCTTCTGGCCGGTCTGTTCGGCCTGATGTTCACCCTGGTCGGCATGGCTCCGATCGATGGTACTCCGCGTTTCACCTTTGGCAATGCAAGCCTGATGGCTGGTTTTGATACTCTGCCGACCCTGATCGGTATCTTCGCGATCGCAGATATCCTGTGCACCGCAGAGAGCATGAACGGCGGCAAGATGGACACCATCCCGATCAAGAAGGTAAAGGGCTTTGGCTTTACCATGCAGGAGTTTGTTTCCTGGCTGCCGAACGCTTTTCGTTCCGCTCTGATCGGTACCGGTATCGGTATCCTTCCGGGTATCGGTGGTTCTACCTCCGGTATGCTGTCCTATGTAACTGCTAAGAACATGTCCAAGCATCCGGAAGAGTTTGGTAAAGGTAATCCGGAGGGTATCGTAGCTACTGAGACTGCAAACAACGCAACCATCGGTGGTGCAATGATCCCGCTGCTGGTACTTGGTATCCCGGGTGACGGCGTTACCGCAATGATGTTAGGCGGCTTCCTGATCCACGGTCTGTCTGCCGGCCCGCTGCTGTTCGTTAAGAACGCAGACGTTGTATACGGAATCTTCGCAGCCTGCATCATCTGTACTCTGATCATGCTGGTAGTTGAGTGGACCTGTATCAAGGGCTTCGTACAGGTGCTGAAGGTGCCGAAGCACATCCTGCTTCCGCTGATCCTGGTTCTGTGCTGTGTCGGTGCATACGCAACCAACAACCGTATCTTCGATGTACAGTCCATCCTGATCTTCGGTATTGTAGGTTATGTTTATCATAAGTTCAGCCTGCCGACCACTCCGTTCGTACTCTGCTTCCTGATCGGTGAGATGTTAGAGACCTACTTAAGACGTGGTATCATGCAGTACAAATCCTTCGGCGCATTCTTTACAAGACCGATCTTTGATGTATTCTTCTTCATTGCCATCGGTGTTCTGGTATGGACCGTGACCAAGGAATTAAAGGCTTATAAAGCGAAAAAACAGGCAGCGTAAAAAAAACTACTATATTAATGAATATGATATATGCCCCGTCCGGAGCGGGCGGGGAGTATATAAAGGGAAAAATTGGGTAGAAGATACCCGGAAAGAAGGAGAAGTATTATTATGAAGAAAAAACTTTTTGCAGCAGTTGTAGCAGGAACCATGGTAATGAGCCTTGCAGCATGCGGCGGCAGCAAGACCGCTGAGACCACTGCAGCTCCGGCAGCAGACAAGACCGAGGCAGCAGCTGAGGGTGAGACCAAAGCAGAGGCAGCAGCATCTGAGAGCGGTTCTACATGGGAGCCGAGCACCACTGTTTCTATCGTAGTTCCGGCAGGCGCTGGCGGAAATACCGACCTTTCTGCTCGTGTATTTGCACAGTACGCAAAAGAGCTGACCGGCCATGATTTCATCGTTGTTAACGCAAACGGTGCAGCAGGTTCTGTGGCAGCTAACCAGGTTCTGGCAGCAGCAGCAGACGGCCACACCTTCCTGTATGGCCACAACCTTGTAAACGTTGCTAACATCGCTGGTGTTACCGATTACAACTATACCGCATTCAAGCTTGGCCCGACCTTCGCAAAGGATCCGGCTCAGCAGTTATATGTAAACTCCGAGAAATACAAAGATCTGGACGATTTCATCGCAGCAGCAAAGGCAGCACCGGGCCAGTTAAAGGCTTGTACCGAGGTTGGTGCTTACACCTACTATGAGCTGCTTGCTTTCGAGAAAGCTGCAGACATCGATCTTGACCTGGTTGATGTAGGTTCTAACTCTGATAAGATCGCAGCTATGCTGTCCGGTCAGGTTGACTTAATGCCGGGCGCATACATCAACTGTAAGGATTATCTGACCGCTGGCCAGTTCACCTGCCTGGGTGCACCGACCGAGGAGAGATATGACCTCATCAAAGATATCCCGACCCTGAAAGAGCAGGGCGTAGACCTGGTATATCCGGACTGCGACTTCTCCTTCTACTTCCCGGCAGATACCTCTGATGATGTGATCGCTTACTATGAGGATCTTGTACAGAAGATCCTGGCTGATCCGACCGCAGCAGAGGCAGTGGCTAACGTAGATATGATGCCGTACTACTTAAGCGCAGAGGATTCTGCTAAGAACGACGAGCAGATCTACAACACCATCAAAGAGATCGCTGACAGCATTGAGCAGTAATCTTTGAGAACGTAAAAATTCAGGAAAAAAACGGGCCGTGTTTCCGAAAGGGAGCACGGCTCGTTCTTTTTTCTGAATTTATTTCACAGCGCGCTATGGTCGAAGTGGGTCAGAAGAATGCGGATCATCTGCTTCATGGGTTCTGAGAGGGTAATGCTTTTGGGATACGCTGCCACAATGTAGAAGGTGAGCGGAGGATTCAGGGAGTAAGTACGGAAGGTATCATCTTCATGTCGGGAACTGCTGGGAACAAAAGCATTTCCCAGACCTTTGTTTAGCATGTAGCGGCGGGAGATATTATCCTCCACCTCACAGATGACATGGGGCTGGATCTGCATCATGCGCAGCGCCTGTTCTTCACTGTCCCGCCCGTAGGAGGGGGAATGGGTGAGAATAAAATAGTCGTCCCGGATGCTGTTGAAATTGCCGGAGTTGAGATCCGCCTGGGAGAACTCCGAATGTCCTTCCGGCACGGCCAGCAGCAGTTCGCCGGTCCAGAGCGGCAGATATTCCAGGGCAGTATGCTGCAGGCTGGAGGTGAGCAGAACGCCAAGGTCTGCGCGGCCCATGATCAGGTCCTCCTTGGCTTTTGGCGTGTTGCAGCGCTGGATGAGCAGTTCCATGTCAGGGTAAGCTTCACGGAAGGCAGGGATGCATTCGAGGGCAGAGGCGGTGGCGCAGGCAAAGCGCAGGGTATTTCTGGTCTGTCTGGGGTTCATGGAGGCCAGCTCCTTCAGGGCTTCCCGCTTGATCTGCAGGATGGAATGGCCGCCGTTGACGTAGATTCGCCCGGCATCTGTGATGGAAAGCCCGTCTTTCCCGCGGACGAAAAGCGGGGTGCCAAGCTCCTCCTCAAGCTTTTTCAGGCGCTGGCTTAAGGCGGGCTGGGACAGATACAGGCGCTCAGCCGCTTTGCTGAGACTTTTTTCTTCTGCGATCGCAATGACATATTCTATAATCTTGGTGTCCATAGATATTCCCTCTTTTCTGCGCTGTATAACTGAAATTCCTCGATCAGTTCCCTGGCACTCTGATTTGGATTGAAACGGTAGTTTGGGTTCTCTGTCTCCTGAAGGTAGTTAAGCGAGATCAGGAAACGTTCTTCCTCGCTGAGAACATGGTCCACTGCGGACATGATCGTCAGATGAACGGAGTAGTTTGGCCTGATGCTGAAATAGACCAGATTTCTGGAGGGCTCCATGTGGCCCCGGGCCAGGAGGGCAATTCCCGCACCCTGGGCTGCCATATGCTTCAGGATCAGGTTGTTGTCTGACTCGTAAACAACTGTGGGCTGCATCTGGTTCTGCTGGAAGATGATATCGGCAGTCTGGCGGATCGTGGAGTTTTCAGTAGCCAGAAGGAACGGGGTATCCTGAAATTTGCGGATGTCAATGGATGTCAGGTGCGAGAGATCCCGGCTGGCCTGGTAGGCCAGCGGATGGAAGGACGGAACAAACAGGATCAGGTCTTCCTCGTGAAAGGAGGTATGGACAATGCCGGGTTCATCCGGGTCGTTGCAGGTGCCGAGAGCCAGATCAACGGTATGATCCAAAATGGCCTTGCGCAACCCGGCCATGTACCGTTCTTTCATTTCAATTTTCACATTGGGGTAGCGGCGGTGGAACTGGTTAAAGATCCTTGCGATGGCGATAGAACCACGCAGCGGGGTGACGCCAATCGTGATGGTTTTCTGGTACCCGCCGGACAGCTCGGCGATCATCTGGTAGGTCTGTTCTTTCACGGCAATGATCCGGTTGGCAGCATTCAGATATACCTTTCCGGCCGGGGTGGGGTAAAGATGTTTCTTATGGCGAAGAAACAGTTCGGTGCCAAGTTCGTCCTCCAGCTCGGAAAGATACTTGCTGAGTGCAGGCTGGGATACCCCGGCTTCCTTTGCCGCGGCGGACAGGCTGCCTGTTTCCGCAATGGTAAGGAGATAGGAAAGCTGTCTGGTATTCATGATTGCACCTCCTGTAAAAAGTATAACTTTTCCTTATATGATATATAAGATTAACCTGTTTGTCAATCAGCATATTGTGTATTATAATACAGATATGGATGAGAAAAGAAAGCAAAATGACTCATCAAAGGAACTGAAAAACAAAATTTTATAACAAGTAAGCTGGGGAAACTATAATTATTTGTTATGAAAAGCATAAAAAGGAGAGGGAGAAAAACTATGAAAAAGAACAGATTATTTGCAGCAGCTCTGGCAGCCTGCCTGACAGCAGTAAGCCTTGCCGGATGTGGATCCTCATCAGGCTCCGAGACAACTGCAGCAGCCACCGCAGCAGCAGACAGCAAGGCAGAGGGCGGTGATACCGCGGCAGCCGGTGACGCTGTAGGCCCGTGGAAATCCGGTGACAATGTTTATATTGATGTTCCAGCTAAGGCAGGCGGCGGTACGGATCTGTACACCCGTTATCTGACCCAGGCGCTTGGCGAGGTTTGCCCGGGCGTTAACTTCATCGTAACCAACTACGATACCGGTGAAGTCGGTATGGAGCACACCAAGAACGCAGATCCGGACGGATTAACCCTTGTTACCTGCCATGGCGGCGCGATCATTCAGTACTTATGTGGATCTTCTGAGGTAAATATCAAAGATGACTTAAAGGTAGTTGGCATCATGAACCAGGGCGGTCCGCAGGCCATCATTGCAAAGCCGGGTGCTCCGTATAAAAACTTCAAGGAGTTAGCAGAGTACATCAAAGCAAATCCGGGACAGGTTGTTGTCGGATGTTCCTTAGGCGGTACAACACAGGTTCTGTTTACTTCTCTGATCGATGCTCTAACCGGTGACGCAAACTCTGTAAACTATGTACAGTGCTCTTCTGAGGCTGATAAGCTGACCAACGTTGCGGCTGGTTCTATTGACATTGCAAACTGCTCTATCCCGAATGCACAGTCTTACGATGCAGACAACAAGCTCACCGTACTGGGAAGTCTTGGACCGAAGGTAGCAACCCTCGAGAACATGAGCGAGCTGGTTGGCTCTGAGCTGGATGAGAAGTTCGCTACCACTCAGGAGCAGGGCGTTGAAGTAACCTGGGATTCCAGCTACTATGTACTGGCTCCGAAGGATACTCCGGATGAGGTCTGCGAAGCGATCAACGAGGCTATTCAGAAAGCAACTGAGACTCAGTCCTTTATCGATGGCAATAAGTCCATGGCTACCTATATCGCGGCAGTAAATTACGAGGATACCAAAAAGACTCTTGAGGATGAGTGGAAGATGCAGGATGACCTGGTAACCTCCATGGGCCTGAAGGTTCGCTGATAAAATCGAATCATAACGAAACTTAACACATGTCCGGCTGTCCTTTCTCTTTACGGACAGCCGGATCTTTTTGAAAAGAGGTTCCCTATGAAAAAACTGAATCGTACCTATATCATGGGTATTGTGTTTATCCTTCTGGCTCTGTGGGTCATATCCCAGACAACACAGATCCCGGAAAAGCTGGTCTCCAATGAGCCGGGACCGAAGCTTTTCCCTTATATTTCCGCGATTGGCATGATCGTGATGGCAGTTCTTTCCATGATCTTTGATGGAAAAAAGGAATCCGATGACAACAAGCATGGCGCGGCTCCGTATCTGGACGCAGCAGGATGGAAACGCCTGGCTCTGATCATGATTGAGTGCATCGTGTTCTGCGCCGCTATGAACTTTATCGGTTTCTGGTTCACATCCATGATCGGCATGATGATGTTTATCATGACTCTGAAGGTGGATAAAAAGATCAATATCGTATTCGCAATTGTACTCAGCATCGCGCTCGGCAGCCTGTGTTACTTTGGCTTCACCAAAGGTTTCAACATTCCGCTCCCGAAGGGTGTGATCTGGAATGCACTTGGCATTAAGATGCCGTAACAAAGAAGGAGGAAATGAAACATGGCTAGTTATCTTTCAGCACTTGGCGTTCTGTTCCAGCCGGTAAACTTCATCATGATGTACCTCTGTTCTTTGATCGGCTGTGTACTTGGTGCAATCCCGGGTCTTTCCGGCGGTCTTGGCATCACCCTGATCCTGCCGATGACCTTCGCGTTAAACACAAATTTAAGCTTCGCAATGCTGCTCGGTATGTATGTCGGCGGTGTATCCGGCTCCTTCATTGCGGCAGTATTAGTCGGGATCCCTGGTTCCGCAGCTTCCATTGGTACCTGCTATGACGGCTACCCGATGACTCAGAAAGGCAAGGCAGCGCGTGCGCTGACCATCGGTATCACCGGTTCCTTCATCGGTACCCTGGTTTCCATCATTGTCGCAACCCTCTGCTCCACCTTTATTGCAGATGTTGCCCTGATGCTTGGACCGTGGGAGTACTTCAGTCTCTGCCTGATGGCGATCACCATGGTAGTTGGCTTAAGCAACGGCTCCATTTTCAAAGGCCTGTTAGCTGCATTCTTTGGTCTGTGGCTTTCCACCATCGGCTCCGATATGGTTACCAACCAGCTCCGTTTTACCTTTAAGAATACCAATCTGTACGGTGGCATCAACGTAATCTGCCTTCTGATGGGTACATTCGCCCTGCAGCAGGTGGCAACCAGTTACGCAAAAGGCAATCTCGACATGCCGGAGGTTGACGCAGGTTCCTTAAAGGGATTCGGACTGACCTTCAAGGATTTGAAGGACAATTTAAAAGTAATTATCAGTTCCCTGCTCATTGGCCTGTGGATCGGTTTCCTTCCGGGCATGGGTTCCGGTATCTCAAACCTGATCGCTTATGGCCAGGCAAAGAAGATGAGCAAACATCCGGAGAAGTTCGGCACCGGTGTTGATGAAGGTGTATGGGCAACGGAGGTTGCGAACAATGCAGGTGTCGGCGGCGCGATCATCCCGATGATCGCTCTTGGTATCCCCGGTGATGCCACCACGGTACTGCTGATGTCAGCCATGACCATTCACGGACTGCAGGCAGGTCCGATGTTTATCAAAACCAACCCACAGCTCGCGAACCTGATCTTTGCGACGGTACTGGTATCCGCAATCCTGATCTTCGTGACAGAGCTGTTTACCAAGCGCTGGTTCCCGCTGCTGTTAAAGGCTCCGTATCATTACCTTTACAGCTCGATCTTAATGATCTGCTTCTTAGGTGCTTACTCCGCATCTACCTCCATGTTCAGTGTTTACATGGTACTGGTATTTGGCGCAGTCGGCATTCTGATGGAGTTCTTCAAGATGCCGGGTACCCCGTTAATGCTTGCTTTCATTCTGGGAAGCAAGATTGAGAGCTACTTCCGTATGGGCTGCTCCTACGCAAGAGGCGATATGACCTCCTTCGTAACCCGCCCGATTTCCCTGATCTTCATCCTGATCGCGGTTTACAGCGTGGTAGGACCGATCATCAGCAAGCTTTTAAAGAAACGGAAAGCAGCCGCTGCAAACTAATTTCAATGGATTTTTGCCCGTGACTGTGAAGGTACTGAACAGTTACAGAAAATGAATTGTAGCTGTCAGCAGGACGCTGGCGGATGGATAAGGTGAGAAGCCGGAGCTTGCGAAAAGGCTTCGGCTTTCTTACTGCCAAATTTGACGGAAAATGCAAAATTTTATGAATATTTATGACGGATCAGATATTGAATCCGATTAAGAAGGAGTGAGCGTATCATGTTAACACAGGAACAGAAAGAGACCATGATTGCTGCGCTGCGCGGCACGAGTGTGGCAAAAGAGAATATTACGGAAGAATATAAGAAGAACCTGGATCTGGCAGAGCGGGAAGAGGTGAAGGTTACCACATCCGAGGGGCTGGTTCCATGCTACATTTTCAAGGCAAAGAACCGCACCGAAAACTGCAGGGTCCATATCAATGTCCATGGCGGCGGCTTTGTGCGTCCTCATGTTCTGAGAGATGAAATCTACTCCGCTAAATTAGCGGATGCCATTCAGGGCATTGTGGTAGATGTCGATTACAGCCTGGCACCGGAGTATCCGTATCCGAAGGCATTCAATGAAACCTACGAGGTGTGCAGATGGGTATTTTCCATGCTGGAACACTGGGGCGGCGATGGAAAGCGTGTTTCCATGGGCGGACACAGCGCAGGCGCGAATCTGACGGCAGCAGTCTGCTTAAAGGCAAACCAGACAAAAGAATTCCAGTTCTGCCTGCAGGTTTTGGACTACGGCGCCTTTGATATGGTAACGGATCCGGCTGACAAGCCGGAGGCGGCAACCAATATGATCCCGGTGGAACGTGGCAGAATGTTCAGCCTGGCGTACACAGACGGAAATCTGGAAAGCTTAAAGGATCCGTACTGTAGCCCACTCCTGGCAACCGATGAGATGTTAAAGGGACTTCCGGAGGCACTGGTGACCAGTGCCGGACACGATAATTTCCGGTTTGAGGATGCTGATTACGCAAAACGCCTGGCCCTGGCCGGTGTGAAGGTAACCCAGAAGTGCTTCTTAAATTCCTATCATGGATTTATCGTACACTGCACCGACGAGTGGGAAGCGGGACAGCAGCTGGTAATTGACATGATCAATCAGGCATCCCTGTAGAACGGAGGAAGACAGATGAAGGTTCAGTTAGATGCAGAGCTGGTGATGGAGCTTCGCGCGGACTGCCCGGAAGAGGACAGACTGGTGGTTGGAGGCAATGACTGGGGATATTTGAAAGTGATCCAGATCAAAGGCGGACATTTTGAGGGCGAGAAGCTCCGCGGACGTGTGGTGCCCGGCGGTGCTGACTGGAACATGGGGGTAGGAGGAGACACCGAAGAGAGTGTGCACTCCAGAACCGTGTTTGCGAAATACCTGCTCCAGACCGATGATGGTGTATACATTGCGATTGAAAACCTGGGTTATAAATATGCTGATCAGGAGAAAAACAGCGTGATCCAGACGCGCCCGTCCTTCCATGCACCAAGAGGAAAGTATGAGTGGTTAAATTACGGCGTGTATGTAGGAAGCCTGTCCGGCAGCACCGTGAACGGCGTGCGCGGTGTGGACATTAAGATTTACAAGATGATGTAAGCGGCGGGAAGCCGGAGGACAGGCGGTTTTGCGGAATATTTTGCAGGATACTGCGGACAGAGAGGAGACGGAAATATGAGAAACGTAATCAATCCGGGCAGAGAGAGAAAGAGCATCAATTTTATTGATAATATCGTATATTCCCATCAGAAGGACCTGGAAGGAAATGAGATGGAACTGAAGATGTCCATCATGCTGCAGAACGGAAACAGTGAGATGCGCCTGGCATCCGGCCATGATGACGAGGCAGATGACAAAACGCCGAAGCCGGCAATTCTCTGGGTTCCGGGCGGCGGATACCGGGGCTGTGACAAGAACCTGATGGTGGCAGAGATGGAATTTCTGGCAGATGCCGGATATGTGCTGGCTTCCATGTATTACCGCAGCAGCGCGGAGGCTCATATGCCGGCCCAGATCATTGATGTAAAGACAGCGATCCGTTTTCTGCGCGCACATGCGGATGAATATGAGATCGATCCGGATCACATTGGCATCATCGGAAGATCTGCAGGCGGGCATTTGTCTGCCCTGGCTGCCATGAATTCGGATCTTTATGAGAGTGAGGAGTGGAGCGGTTATTCCTCCAAAGTTCAGGCGTGCTGCGATATGTTCGGGCCGGTGGATTTCTTAAAGCTCATTGATGTGGATGAGAAGGATATTGCTACAAACCCTAACTGCCGCTGGAAAACGATGGAAGAAACCCATGAGGGTGCTGTGATGGGCGGAGATGCCTCAACGTTAAAAGAGCGTTCCAGACAGTACTGCCCGCCGTATATCCTGACAAAGAATATGAGTCCGATGCTGATCCTGCATGGCGACTGCGACAAGCTGGTTCCGTGCTCCATCAGCGAGGAGTTTTATGATAAGATCGTGGAGGCAGGCATGGAGGAACGTGCGGATCTCTATGTTTTACATGGAGCCGGACATGGAACGAAGGAGTTCTTCCAGACGGAGACGAAGGAGATCATTTTGAACTTCTTTGACAAAAATCTGAAATAAAAACAAAAGGGGCCGGTTGTGCTGGGAAAAAACAGTAACGCCGGCCTGTTTGGTACATAAAAACAGGAGGAATTTGTTCGATGATGAAGGTACAGGTGCCGATGTGGTCTGATGCAGGTGACGCGGAGCTTCAGTTTTACCGGGAGATGGGTGTGGAGTACATCTCTGTGATGTTCCATGAAAATGACTGGGATTACGAGAGCGTGTCCCGTCTGCAGGAGCGCATGGCGAAATTCGATTTACAGATTACCGATGCGGGAAGCTTTTCCGTATTCAAAAATCCGGTCATCCATCTGGGGCTGGAAGGCCGGGATGAGCAGATTGAGCGCTATAACCGGTTTACAACCGTGATGGGACAGTGCGGCATTCCGATTTGCTCCCTGGCATGGCAGCCGGACGGTGCGGTGCGTTCCTATAAGCGTGTGGGGCAGCATACCCGCGGTTCTGTCAGCGGAATTGTGGATATGGAGGAGATTGCAAAGCGGGAACCGAGCCACGGACGCGTATATTCCGAGGAGGAAATCTGGGATAATTTCAAATATTTCCTGGACCGCACCCTTCCGGTGTGTGAAAAGGCCGGTGTGAAGATGGCGCTGCACCCGAACGATCCGCCGGCGGCCTGCGTGATGGGCGTGCCGAGCCTCATCTGCAACAGCGGCTGTTTTCAGCGTGCGTTTGAACTGGCGGGAAACAGCCCGTATCTCGGCATGAAGCTTTGCGTGGGCTGCTGGCTGGAGGCTGGTGAGGCGTTCGGAAATCTGATGGAGGATATCCGGTATTTTGTGGAGCAGGGCAAGGTGCTGGCTGTCCACTTCCGAAACCTAAGTGCACCGATGCCATATTTTGAGGAAGTCCTTCTGGAGGATGGCTATGCAGATATGTATGCCATCATGAAGCAGCTGGTGCGCTGCGGCTGCGATGCCCTGATCTCTGTAGACCACGCTTCCCACGGCGTGCCGGAGTTTGGCGGCATGGCCGGGGCTTACGGATATTCTACCGGATATATGAAGGGACTCCTGCGTGCAGCGGAGCAGGAAGTAAAAACGGAAAAATAAAACGTGCGCATTGTACAAAATTCAGAAATACTCGTTGCCTTTTTAACTTAACTTGTATACAGGATACAGTAGGTGTATGATAAAGCCGTAGTTGAGAAAATGTTGAATGTAAAAAAGCAAACCGGCCTGTCTGAGGGGCGGCCGGAATGAAAAAGGGAGAGTAAGCTATGGCAGTACATGTAATTAATGAAGCGAACCGTTGTCTGAATTGCAAGAAACCGATGTGTATGCAGGGTTGTCCGATCCATACACCGATCCCTATGATGATCAAGGCATTTAAGGAAGGAAATTTAAACGAGGCGGGGGAGATGCTCTTTGAGAACAATCCCATGTCCATGATCTGTTCCCTGGTCTGCAACCATGAGAACCAGTGCGAGGGTCACTGTGTGCTGGGCCGTAAGGGGGAGCCGGTGCATATCAGCAGCATTGAGAATTATGTTTCCGATACCTATTTTGATAAAATGCAGATTCCGCGTCAGCCGAAGAATGGTAAGAAGGTAGCCGTCATCGGTGCGGGACCGGCGGGCATTACCATTGCCATTTTACTGGCAAAGAAGGGGTATGGCGTGACGATCTTTGATTCCCGTGATAAGATCGGCGGCGTGCTGCAGTATGGCATCCCGGCGTTCCGTCTGCCGAAATCCATTCTGGAGCGCTACAAAGTAAAACTCCGCGAGATCGGCATCAAGATCCGCCCGAACACCACCATTGGCGGCGCCCTGGAGATCAAAGACCTGTTCCGGGATGGCTACCAGAGCATTTTCATCGGAACCGGCGTATGGAGGCCGAAGACGCTGGGAATCAAGGGAGAGTCTTTGGGTAATGTACATTTTGCGATCGACTATCTGGCAAACCCGGATTCCTACGACCTGGGTGACCATGTGGCCATTATCGGCATGGGAAACTCTGCCATGGATGTGGCAAGAACCGCCTTGCGCAAGGGCAGCCGTCATGTGACATTGTATGCGAGAGGTCTGACCAGTCAGGCAAGTGCCCATGAGACCACCTATGCAAAGCTGGATGGCGCAGAGCTGGCCTTTGGCTGGCAGCCGGTGGAGATCAACGATGACGGTCCGGTGTTCAAAAAGGTCCTGTTCGATGAGGATGGAAAACAGAATGGTTATGATCCGACCCCGGTTCAGGTTCAGGCAGACAGTGTGATCATTTCCATCAGCCAGGGTCCGAAGAGCAAGCTGGTCAATACCACAGATGGTTTGAAGGCTTCTGAAAATGGTCTTCTGGTAACCAACAGCTTTGGTGAGACCACGCATCCCGGCATTTTCGCAGCAGGAGATGTGGTGCTGGGCGCCAAGACCGTGGTACAGGCAACTGCGTATGCAAAGATGGTGGCAGATGCCATGGACAAGTATATGCGCGGTGAGCTGGAGGAACCGGCGGCCGTGGAGCAGAAGCAGTAACACAGACAGAAAAATAAAGAAAAAATGAAAAAATAATAAAGGGTATATAAATTCAGAATATTCTGAATTTATATACCCTTTTTCGGTGCGTTCAGGGAAATATACAGATTTCGATACCTTCTATATACCTTTTTTACATCTCCATAACAGAGAATATATAGAAATTTATGGTTTTTAACACAAATTAAACTATTAGAAAAACTTTATGGAATCACAGTTTGGCGAATTTCACATTTGAAATCCGCGTTGATATAATCGGGATAAGAGGTGCGGAAATGTTATGCGCCAAAA
This sequence comes from Prevotella sp. P5-108, assembly GCA_963645005.1. Classification (GTDB taxonomy): domain Bacteria; phylum Bacillota; class Clostridia; order Lachnospirales; family Lachnospiraceae; genus Brotaphodocola. Next base: position 3,611 of record CAVIRL010000047.1, on the reverse strand, counting down.
ACAAAAAAGGAGATGAGAGGTATGTTTTTCAAAAAGTACGGGGACATCGTTGTGGGTGTATTTTTCGTGGCTTTGGCTGCCATGCTGATGGTTATGGCCCAGATGCTTCCAAAATCCAAGGTTATGGATATCGGCCCGGATTTCATGCCGATGGTGATCGGCGCTGTTACATTCATTCTGGCAGCGATCCTGACTTTTCTCAGCATCAAGAATTTCAAAATGCATGCAAAGGAGCTGGAGCATGCAGAACTTCCGGACTGTGACTATAAGCGAGTGATCTCCAGTATCATTCTGGTCCTGATCTATGTATTCATCCTTCAGCCAATCGGCTTCATTATTGCTACTCTGATCTATCTGATGCTTCAGATGGCAGTGCTTTCTCCGAATGATGAGCGTGATGCAAAGCACATGATCCGGCTGGCTGTCATTAATGTGGTATTTACCCTGGTTGTATTCTTCCTGTTCCGCTATGGATTCAAGATCGTACTTCCGGCAGGTATCTTTACCATTTCATTATAGGAAGGAGAGGTTTGATTATGCAGGCATTAGGACTTTTAGGCGGTGCGTTTATCAGCATTTTACATCCGGCATCCATTCTTCTGATGATCGCCGGCGTGGCAATTGGTATTGTGTTTGGTTCCATTCCGGGACTGTCGGCATCCATGGCAGTAGCCTTGATGCTGCCGCTGACCTTCAGCATGACCCCGTCCATGGGTATGAATACCCTGGTTGCAGTTTACATTGGAGGTATTTCCGGAGGTCTGATCTCGGCGATCCTTTTGAATATGCCGGGTACGGCATCCTCCATTGCGACCTGCTTTGACGGCCACCCGATGGCAAAAAAAGGTGAAGCCATGAAGGCACTGGGACTTGGTATTGTGTTCTCAGCCCTCGGCTCCATTTTTTCCTTTATCATCCTGACCTTCTGTGCACCGCTGCTGGCAGACATTGCACTGAAATTTACTCCGGCTGAGAACTTTGGTATCTGCTTCTTTGCTCTGACCATGGTGGCTATCCTTTCCTCCGGAAACATGCTGCGCGGACTGCTGGCCGGACTGTTCGGACTGATGTTTACGCTGGTCGGCATGGCTCCGATCGACGGAACTCCGCGTTTTACCTTTGGAAGCAGCAGTCTGATGGCAGGCTTTGATACCCTTCCGACCCTGATCGGTATCTTCGCAATTGCAGATATCCTGGTTACCGCAGAAAGCATGAATGGCGGCAAGATGGAGACCATTCCGATCAAGAAGGTAAAGGGCTTTGGCTTTAGCTGGCAGGAATTTGTATATCATCTGCCGAACTTCCTGCGCTCTTCCCTGATCGGTGTCGGCATCGGTATCCTTCCGGGTATCGGCGGCTCCACCTCTGGTATGCTGGCTTATGTAACGGCAAAGAATATGTCCAAAAAGCGTGACGAATTCGGTAAGGGCTGCCCGGATGGTGTCGTAGCAACCGAGTCTGCAAACAATGCGACCATCGGTGGTGCCATGATCCCGCTTCTGGTGCTTGGTATCCCGGGCGACGGCGTTACCGCGATGATGTTAGGCGGCTTCCTGATCCATGGACTGTCCGCAGGCCCGCTGCTGTTCGTTAAGAATGCAGATGTCGTATACGGAATCTTTGCAGCATGTATGCTTTGTACCGTGATCATGCTGGTGGTTGAGTGGACCTGTATCAAGGGCTTTGTACAGGTATTAAAGGTGCCGAAGCACATCCTGCTTCCGCTGATCCTGGTGCTGTGCTGTGTCGGTGCATATGCGACCAACAACCGGATCTTCGATGTACAGTCCATTCTGATCTTCGGTATCGTAGGATATGTTTATCACAAGTTCAGTCTGCCGACTACTCCGTTTGTACTGTGCTTCCTGATCGGTGAGATGCTTGAGACCTACTTAAGACGTGGTATCATGCAGTACAAATCCTTTGGCGCATTCTTCGCAAGACCGATCTTCGACGCATTCTTCTTTGTTGCGATCGGTGTTCTGGTATGGAGTGTGTTCAAGGAGCTGAAGGCATATAAACTGAAAAAGGATGCTATCCGCGGATAAGTGTTTTCGGAACGGGAAAGCAGCAGATCAATATCGACAGAGATAAATCGGTATAGATGATATAGAAGGGAGAATTATCTTATTATGAAGAAAAAATTAGTGATGGCAGTGATGGCAGGTACAATGGCGTTAAGCCTTGCGGCGTGCGGAGGCAGCAGTACCTCCGACACCACAGCAGCAGCCGGTGATAAAACGGCTGCCTCTGAGTCAGGCAGCAGCTCCGGCTGGGAGCCGAGCACCACGGTTTCTATCGTGGTTCCGGCAGGTGCAGGCGGCAATACCGACCTTTCTGCCCGCGTATTTGCTCAGTATGCGAAGGAACTGACCGGTCATGATTTCATCGTTGTAAATGCGAACGGTGCTGCAGGCTCCGTTGCTGCAAACCAGGTACTGGCAGCAGCCGCAGACGGCCACACCTTCCTGTATGGCCACAACCTTGTAAACGTTGCGAATATCGCAGGTGTTACCGATTACAACTATACCGCCTTCAAGCTTGGCCCGACCTTCGCAAAGGATCCGGCTCAGCAGTTGTATGTAAACTCCGAGAAATACAAGGATCTGGACGACTTTATCGCGGCAGCAAAGGCAGCTCCGGGTCAGTTGAAGGCCTGCACCGAGGTGGGTGCATACACCTACTATGAGCTGCTGGCATTCGAGAAGGCAGCAGACATTGATCTTGATCTGGTGGATGTAGGCTCCAACTCCGATAAGATCGCAGCAATGCTCTCCGGTCAGGTTGACCTGATGCCGGGCGCATACATCAACTGTAAGGATTACCTGACTGCAGGCCAGTTCACCTGCATCGGTGCCCCGACCGAGGAACGCTACGATATGATCAAGGATATCCCGACTCTGAAGGAGCAGGGCGTGGATCTGGTATATCCGGACTGCGATTTCTCCTTCTATTTCCCGGCAGACACCTCGGATGAGATCATCACCTACTACGAGGATCTGGTACAGAAGGTTCTGGCAGATCCGGCAGCAGCCGAAGCTGTAGCCAATGTAGATATGATGCCGTATTACTTAAATGCAGAGGATTCTGCAAAGAATGATGAGCAGATCTACAACACCATCAAGGAGATCGCTGACAGTGTAAATCAGTAATGAATAACAAATGAACAGGGTGGCAGTGCCATTCAGATCCCTTCCGGCTGAATGGACTGCCACCATTTTTCTGCAAGCCGGATAAATTCCCTTGCACTGGCACTTAAGTAGCCGGAGGAGGGATAGCTGACGGTGATATCCCACGTTGGATGCTCCGGCAGGCGGAAGCAGGCCAGCTTGTCTGACGGAGTCCGCACATAGTACCACGGAACAATGCCGCAGCAGATGGTGGACTCTACCAGAGAGACAATACCGGCGGTGCTGTTGCTCTCGAACAGAATATACGGCTCGAAGCCGGCACGGGCAAAGAGCTGGCTGCTGATGGTACGCAGGGTAGAATTCCGGTCCATCAGCACAAAGGGCTCGTACCGGATCTCGTTCAGATCCAGGGTGGCAAGCGGTTCCCCGGGCGGAGCCGCTTTTTGTGCAACCGGATGGACGGCGGGGATGATCGCGATC
>CAVIRL010000046.1:12279-17616 GCA_963645005.1 Prevotella sp. P5-108 | reverse complement strand
AAAATAATTTTCGTCACTTTCCACAATAAAAATGAACTACCCGTGTACAGTAACGCCTCCTTTTCATCCGCTAAAACACGTTCGCAATTTATTTGACAACTCATATAAAATATCCTATAATACACTTAACGAGAGAGTCGAAAGCTAGCGTACACCTAGCCGCCGGCAAAATGTTAGTTCAAAAAATAGCGCTTTATCTTACCAGGACAAGGGCGCTATTTTTTGTGTGTAAAATATAAAACAAGTGTGATTACAGCACAAAGCATAATTACAAACTGGAACAAATCCGAATATGTAACCATTGGCACCGGCCTCCTTCCGTATAACGTCCGGCGGCAGACATAATCGCCCCTTCGACTCCCTGGATAAATGTATTATTTGCAGTTTTTATCATTATATAACCACGCATAACCATCGTCAATATCGGATATCAAAAAGGCAGGACCGTATTTACACGTTCCTGCCCTTTTTCTGTAAAACGGACATGTCACCCAGCGGTGAATCACCATGAATGAAAGTCAGTCATCTTCCTCCGGTGCCAGCTCGGTAGTCTCTACCTTCGGCGGCATCAGCCTGGAGAAAACAACAAAGCCAATAAAGGCTGCCACCAGACCCGGGATGATCGGCTGGCTGAACTTAATACCAAACAGCATACCTTTAGAAATGTGCTCCAGATATACAACCACAACGGTTCCTGCGATCAGGGAAGCAACCGTTCCCGCGGTGGATGCCTTCTTCCAGTAATGTCCCATGACATACGGGAAGAAGGAGCCTGCTGCACGCAGGGTGAAGCAGAACATCAGGATAGAAACAATGCTCTGAGTATTGAACAGAGCGATAAACATGGAGGCCACGCCTACCAGGCACATCACGATCTTGGTGACCTTCATAACAGAATCACTGGTTGCATCCGGTTTTAACACTGCCTTGTAGATGTCGTTCGCGAAGATGGAGCCTGCACCCAGAAGGTCAGAGTCAGAACTCGACATCGTTGCGGAAATGATACCGGAAAACAGAAGGCCGCAGATCAGAGCCGGCATTGTATTGATCGCCAGAACCGGCAGCGCATAACGTGCACCCACAGATGCGAACTGATCAGAGCTGAATTTTCCCATATTGATCAGGGCCAGGGTAATGATACCCAGGATGGTCGGGATGAACGCATAAATAAAGTTTACCAGAGCTGCCAGCCATGCACCGCCCTTGGCTGCCTTTTCGTCCTTTGCCGCATAGAAACGGGATACCGCTTCCTGACCTACGGAGAAGGTTGCAGTATACATGATCACGAGAGAAATGATGCCGAACAGGTCATAGCCCTCAAACAGATTCATGGTTCCCTCCGGAATGTTAGCGGCAATGTTACTCCAGCCGCCGGCATAATTCATTGCAAACGGAACTGCAATGATCATACCGATCACGATCAGGAAAACCTGTACAAAGTCAGTCAGGGTAACACTCCACAGTCCACCCATAATAGAGTAGACCGTAACAACCACTGCCACAATGATAACCGCCACCTGATAATCAATATTCAGCATGGTGGAAAGAATGACTGCGGATGCAATAAACTGTCCGGCGGTCAGTCCCACCAGCGGAAGCAGCATGATAATGGCCGTGATCAGTCCGCATTCTTTGCCATAACGTCTGCGGAAATACTCCGGAACCGTCTTAACCGTTGCCGCACGGAACTTCGGAGCAACGAAGCTTAGGATGATAAATGCGATACCCATGGTAGTGATATACCAGGATGCGCTAAGTCCGAAGCCTGACATGCCGTTCTGAACAACGCCCAGGGAGCTTCCTCCGCCAATCTCCGTCGCTGCCAGTGTACCGGCCATCAGCACCGGTCCCAATCTTCTTCCCGCCACCATGAAATCCGTATTGCTTGTGATCTTCGTGGAAGAATACCAGCCGATCCACAGCATAAGCAGCAGATACACAATAACAATTGCAGTTACGATCAAGTTTGTTCCCATACACATTCCCTCCTATAATAAAAATTTTGTTAAGATTGCTTATGTTTTAAGTATAGCACAGATTATCCATATACAAAACCACCAATTTCTTTTTCATTACAAAATTACAAATCATAAAACAGGGGCTTAAAAACGCTGTGGAGTCAGCGCATTTAAACCCCTGTCAGTAAATCTTTTCTTTATTTTGCCGTTTCTTTATCTTTCCGGATCACGATCCTCATGGCCTCAATGCCCACCTCGATGGCACGTTCTTCCCAGCTGCTCGGATAATCATCCGCATCGTTGGAGTACTCTCCAAAGTTTGTCGCGCTGATCATCACACTGGAAGTGCGGATGCCTAAGGACGCACCGATCAGAAACAGAACTGCACATTCCATACTGGTGTTGGTGGCACCTCCCCTTAAGTAGGAATCCCACTGTTCTTTCAGTTCATGGTAAACCGGCTTGGTCTCCGGTTCTACTTCCGTGTAATAGGAATCCTTAGTGATGGTCACGCCGATGTTGTACGGATAGCCCAGCTTCTTGGCTGCCTCTTCCAGTGCTTTTAACATCTCGTAATCCGGCACAGCCGGGAACTCGAACGGGAGATAATGATTGCCGGTCCCCTCCATCCGCACGGCGCCGTTCGGGATGACCACATCACCGAGCTTTACCTTCAGAGAAGTAGATGCCGCAGAACCAATCCGCATCATGGTGTGGGCTCCGCAGAAATATAGCTCTTCAATGGCAATTCCCGCAGATGGACCGCCGATACCGGTACTGGTCACGGTAACTGGAACCCCTTCCAGCGTGCCGGTGTATGTCAGAAACTCCCGGTGATGCGCAATCTTCACCGGATTGTCAAAATGCTTCGCGATCAGAGTCGCGCGCTCTACACAGCCCGGCAGGAACACATATTTTCCCACCTGGTCAGAAGTCACCCCCAAATGCATAGTCTTTGCTTCACTCATCGATCTCTACTCTCCCATCTGCTTATCAAAGCGATAAATTGCCTCCAGAACAATCTTGATTTCCTCGTCCCAGCCGGTTGCCAGACCCTCGTTGGCAGTCTCGTAGATGACCTCACCAGTGATCAGATTTCCTGACACGGCGCTGATCATGGCTGCGCGTTTCTTCCTGCGGGTGCATACGGTGTAAAGTGCAGAGCTCTCCATCTCCACATTCAGACATCCATAGGAAGAAAGCTTCTCGATCCACTCCTGGGTCTCCCCGTAGAACGCATCATCGGACGCATTAATACCGTAGAACACTTTTCCCTTTAACTCCGGCTGCATCTCTCTTGCCGTATCAATGATGGTACGGGTCAGGTCGAAATCCGGTACAGACGGAAAGCAGTCCGGCACATAGAAACGGCTGGTTCCCTCATTTTTCATGGAACCAGTGGAGATCATCAGGTCTCCGATGTTGATGCCTGCCTGAAGCGCTGCGCTGCTTCCGATCCGGATCAGGCACTCGGCACCAATGTTCATCAATTCCTCTGCCGCAATTGCCGTGGATGGGCATCCCATACCAGTAGAAGTAACAGAAATTCTCACACCCTTGTAACAGCCGGTAAAGGTCCGGTGCTCGCGGTTATTGGCCACCAGCTCAGCATTGTCCAGATATTTGGCCACACGATCGGAGCGGGCCGGATCCCCCGGAAGGAGGACATACCTTCCAATATCGCCCGGTTTTAAATGAATGTGATACTGCTTCTTCCCCAGAGTCTTGCTTTCTTTATCAAGAGCCATTAGTTTGCCTCCTTTAAGTCTTTTACTTTTTTCTCAGCTGCTGCGATCTTCTGAATGGAATAAACCGTCAAACCTGCAATGGTTGCCAGATACGGAAGCATCTGAATGAACTCAGACGGGATTTTCAGTACCTGAAGGATATTAGAAATGCCATCGAAGAAGGCAAAGATCATCGATGAGAGCAGTGCGCCTACCGGAGTGGACTGGCCCATGGAACATGCTGCCAAAGCGATGAAGCCGCGGCCTGCAGTCATATCACGTACAAACATGGTTAAATAACCCATGGACAGATACATTCCTCCAAGACCGGTCAGCACGCCGCAGAGCAGAATTGCCAGGAACTGGATTCCCGTTACATTTTGTCCAACACTGGATGCCGCCTGGGGATTCTCACCTACCGCACGCATCCGGAGTCCCATCGGAGTCTTGTACAAGAAAAACCAGATTGCAAATACCATAATCAGGGCAAAATAAGTCAACGCATTATGTCCGGAAACAATGCTGCCCAACACCGGGATATCCTTGATTACCGGAATATTCACCTGTGGGAAGGCAAAGCTCTTTAAAGAAGAAGAGTTTCCCTTCTCACCGGTTGCCAGCTGGAGCACAAATACAGTCAGGCCAGAAGCCATGGTATTGACTGCCGTACCGCAGAGTACATTGTTTGCCTTTAATACCAGATGGAAATACGCAAATACAGCACTGACAGCCAACGCTGCCGCCATACCTGCCACAACACCCCAGAAAAGGCTGCCGCCAAAGGCACTGCCCAGCACACCGGCCAGCGCAGAAATCAGCATGATGCCCTCCAGACCTAAGTTTACCACTCCGGCTCTGGAACAAATTACGCCGCCCAGAGAAGAAAAGATAATCGGAGTTGCAACGCGGATCCACATGTATACAAATTCCGGGCTGATGATATAACTCAGTACTTTCATTTCTGTGCCGCCTCCTTTTCCTCTGCTTTTGCTGCCTTAACAATCAGGCTCTGTCTCCACCCTCTTAACAGGGCATCTGCCGCAATCAGGAACATCATAACACCCTGGATGATATCGACTACCTCTCGTCCTACATCACTGCTGCGAGCCATGATGTCCGCACCCACGTTCAGATATCCGATAAATGCTGCGGCAAGCGGAACCAGAAGTGGGTTGCTTCTTGCAAGCAGCGCAACAACAATACCGGTCCAGCCGTAACCCGGGGAAGTGGTCCATTTGAAACGGTTGTACATGCCCAGGATCTCAGCGCCGCCACCCATTCCAGCAATTGCGCCCGCGATGATCTGTGCCGCGACCATCAGACCGGTTACCTTCAGTCCGGAATATTTTGCAAACAGCGGGTTCTCGCCGGTGATACGGAGCTTGGTTCCGAAGGATGTGCGATACAGGAAAAACCATACCAGGACACATAACACAATACCCAGTATGATTCCGGCATGGATTCTGGTACCACTGATCACAACCGGAAGTCCTGCGGTCTCTTCAAACTTTAAGGAAGCCAGGCTGGAACTGCTGACCTCACGGAAGTGATAGCTTACCATATAAATGGCAAAATACTGTACGACATAGTTTAACATGATGGAAGTTACCAGCTCGCTGACATTCCATTTCATCTTCAACAGGGCTGGGATT
>CAVIRL010000046.1:0-12269 GCA_963645005.1 Prevotella sp. P5-108 | reverse complement strand
GGATTAAGGAAACCACACCACCGCAGAAGCCGGCAAACAGGATTGCCACTGCCGGATGCAGACCACCCGGAAGCTTGCAGGCAATCGCAACCATCATGGCACCGGATGTTCCGATAAAGAAAGAACCTTCTGCGATCATGGAGAACTGTCCGGAACCGAAGATAATGATAACAGCCAGTGCCGTAAACATCAGCGGCGCTGCTGCCTCAATGATATTTCCGATTCTTCGCAGGGATGTAAACGGTCCAATAAAGAAACTGGTGATGGCCGTCATTGGGTCATCACTGACGATCAGCACAATTACAGAAACCAGCGCACAGGCAATAAAGATAATCAGCGCCAGCTTGACCGCATCTACCAGCAGATTAATTTTTTTATTACTGTTCATGGCATGCCTCCCAGATTTCTTCTTCTGTCTGTTTCTGGATACCTAGCATGTAGGTTCCCAGTTCCTCCTCGGTCATGCTGGCTGTGTCCTTGATATAAGCCGCAATCTTGCCTTCGTAGAATACCATCAGGCTGTCGGAAAGGCCCAGAACCTCATTTAAGTCAGAGGTTACCAGGATAACTCCGTTTCCTGCATCTCTGGATTCTACCAGACGTTTGCGGATAAACTCGGTCGCGCCAACATCAACGCCGCGGGTCGGCTGGTCGGCAATGATCACCTGAGGATCACCAGATAACTCTCGTGCCAGAACCACTTTCTGAATGTTTCCACCGGACAGGCTGTCAATGGAAACGTCCTGAGACTTACAGAGCACCTGGTACTGATCTACCATCTCATCCCCGTAGGCACGGACTGCCTTCTGGTTGATGATACCGTTTTTGAAAAACCTCTTCCAGTTTAATTTGTCTGCGATCATATTTTCTGTCAGGGAAAGCTTCGGGGCAATACCCATGGTCATACGATCTTCCGGAATATGGGCAACCTTCAGTCCGCGGATAGCGGCAACGGAACATCCTTTGATATCTTTTCCGCCAATCTCAATGTTTCCGGACGCATAACCACCCATTCCCGTCAGAGCCTCTACCAGCTCGGTCTGGCCGTTTCCTTCCACACCGGCAATACCCAGAATCTCTCCTTTTCTTAATGTAAAGGAAATTCCGTCTACCGCACGCTTTCCGTTTTCATCCAGGATTACAAGATTCTTTACTTTTACCAGGGCTTCACCCGGCTTGCACGGACTCTTCTCCGTGTTCAGGATAACGTCACGACCTACCATTAGGCGGGAGATATCCTGCTCGGTTACGGATGCAACTTCATGCACCCCCATGGTCACACCGCGGCGGATGATGGTAATGCGGTCGCAGATCTGCTTGATCTCCTGAAGCTTATGGGAAATGAAGATAATGGTATAGCCATTCTCTTTTAAATGAAGAAGCTCATCAAACAGCTCCTGAGTCTCCTGCGGAGTCAGAACTGCAGTCGGTTCATCCAGGATCAGAATCTTCGCACCGCGGAAAAGGGCTTTTAAGATCTCAACTCGCTGCTTCTGTCCAACCGTCAGATCTTCCACCCGCTTGTCTGGATCCACGTAGAGGTTGAACTTTTTGCCCATCTCCTCCACCTGTTTTCTCGCGTAAGCCAGGTCGATCTGGATTCCTTTTACCGGCTCCATTCCCATAATGATATTTTCTGTTACAGTCAGAGACGGTACTAGCATGAAGTGCTGATGGACCATGCCCACGCCGAGCTTGATTGCCATCTGCGGGGATGTCATATGTACTTTGTTCCCATTAATATAAATTTCTCCTGATGTTGGCTGCTCCTCGCCAAACAGGATTTTCATAAGCGTAGATTTACCAGCTCCGTTCTCACCGGAAAGAGCATGGATCTCGCCATGGTTTACTGACAATGTCACATCTTTATTTGCCATAACTCCATTGGAATAGACCTTGACAATATGGGACATTCTTAAAGCTTCTTCGGCCATTCTCAACACCTCACCTGTAAACAGTTTCCCTGTGTTTTCTCTTTAAAAAATTGTTTTTAAATAGCAAAAAGTCGGAGGGGGCCGGCCCCTCCGGCTGTAAGTTTGTTTACATCACGGTTTCATGCTGTCACGCAGAGCCACAACTTCGTCTGTGCTCATGTCAAATGCAGTACCGACAGTGATCTCGCCGTCAATGATCTTCTGCTCAGTTTCATCGATGAACTTCTGGATATCTTCCGGAACGATTGCTTTGTAGTTCTCGTTCTTTGCAAGGCCAACTGCACCACTCTCAAGACCCAGTGTGTAATCCTGATCCAGGCTCATCTCACCCTTCTGCCATCCTTCGATTGCAGTGTAGATGGACTCACCAACATTCTTTAAGCTGGAAGAAAGGATGTTTGCGGCCAGATCCTTATCAGAATCAGCCAGCTCGCTGTACAGATCCTGGTCGCATGCGATCAGGTACTTGTCTGCGTTCTGTGCTGCGGTTGCTGCACCCAGAATAGACTGAGATGCCGGTGCGTATACAATCTGTGCACCCTGATTATAAAGCTGGGTGGTCATCTCCATACATTTGGAAACATCCTCAAAGGAACCTACATAGGAAGTCATAACCTTGATCTCCGGATCTACATACTGGATACCCTCCAGGTAACCTACCAGGAAATCGTTGATGTTTGCAGTATCCATGGAACCTACAAAACCAAGGACCTTATGGGAGGCATCAATCTTCTCATCGCCGGACTCTAGCATCTTTGCAGCAAGTACGCCGGAAAGATATGCAGCCTGGTTGGAATAGTAGTTCAGGCCCATCATATTGCCATCCTGTACCACATCACGGTCAACAGATGCATCGAAGATCAGGTAGTTCTTGTCCGGATACTGGGCTGCAATATCCTGAGCCAGTTCTTTTACGGACCAGGTACCGGATACAATCATATCCCAATCCTGCTCGGATACATCCAGGTAGTTACCTTCATAGCTGGTCTCGTCACGCCCCATCTCTACGGTCTTAACCTCAGCACCCAGTTTGTCTTTTAACATCTGCATGCCGCTCTCAGCAGAATCGTTGAAGCCCTTATCACCAAGGCTTCCGTTGCACAGGTATACAACCTTTAACGGTTTGTCAGTATCCTCAGCTGCATCGGTGCTCTCTTCAGCCTCTGCCTTGGTCTCGGTGCTGTCTGCTGCTGGTGCTGCGGTAGTCTCTTTAGAAGAACCGCCGCCGCATCCGGCCAGGACGCCTGCGGTCATTGCTGCTGCCAGTGCTACGCTTGCTACTTTCTTTTTCATGATAATCCTCCTCATTTGAAAATAAGTTTTATGTACGAACTGCCTGCAGGCAGCTGTATTTAAGCTTTGTTATCTGCTGCGTTCCATGGAAAAACGGTACCAGTTACTGTCCATCCAGTATTTGTGATAGGAAATCGCGTGATCTCCTTCCGCCAGGACCTCATCCATCACGATGAGGATTGGTGTCCTGGGTTTGTCTGTCTCCTCTTCCGTCCACTCCATGGCACTCATGGCAAGTTCCGAACGTTTTACCTGCTTATAGATCTGTTTCAATACAAAATCTTCTATCTCAAACTGGTCTTCCACGGAAATTCCGGTTTTCTCTACCTCGACTACTGGCATGACCGTAACGGAAGATGCCACATGTTCTTCATTTACATAATATTTCGTGTCTACCGCCATTGCGATAAAAGATTCCCGTTCCATCCCCAGAAGATCGCTCACCAGATTCCCTCCATTCTGAAAAGAAATTCTGGATTCCGTTCTTGTGACTGGCTGAAGGCATCCGGCCAGACAGGGATTGACGATCTGGGTGATACCACTGCGGTTGTGCTCCATCTTGCCGGTCACTGTAGTCTTTTTCCCCTGCATCTTGTAGATGAGTCCGTCTTCTTCCAGTTTTCTCACTGCAAGACGGATCGTGCTACGGCTTACATTCCAGTAGGCCGCCAACGCATTCTCACCCGGAATAGTGTCACCCTCTTTCAGGATCCCGCTGCTGATCATCTCATAAACAATGTCATAAATCTGAACGTAATAGGGGATGTTCAGGTCCCGCAGTGCGGGCAGGTTTCTGCAATCATCCATAAATCAGGCATTCTCCTTGTCCTTCGCGATCAGTACCCGCATGGCCTCAATCGCGGTACGGATTGCTCTGTCTTCGATATCAATATCAGTCTTTCTTCCATTCTCCGAATAATCATTATAGCTGGTGGCACTGGCCATGACACAGCCGGTACGGATTCCAAGGGATGCCCCTACGCAGAATAGAACGGAACATTCCATGCTGGTGGAGGTTGCCCCGCCTTTCTCGTAAGCCTGCCATTTGTAGATCAGCTCCGGTCCGACCGGTTTGGTCTCCGGTGTGGTCTGGGTATAAAATGATGCCTTGGTGATGGTCACGCCCACATTGTACGGAAATCCCAGCTTCTGTGCTGCCTGCTCAACTGCCTTGATCACCTGAAAATCCGGAACCGCCGGATACTCAATTGGGAGATAGTGGGCGCTTACACCTTCCATTCTCACTGCTCCGTTCGGGATCACCACATCGCCCAGGGAAACCTTTTCAGAAGTGGATGCGCAGGTTCCTACACGAAGCATGGTGTCCGCTCCGCACTGATGAAGTTCTTCGACTGCAATTGCTGCGGACGGGCCGCCGATTCCGGTACTGGTAACAGCTACCTTTACGCCATCCAGTTCTCCGACAAAAGTGCGGAACTCACGATTGTACGCGATTTCCTTCGGATTATCAAAATACGCAGCGATCTTCTCGGTGCGTTCCGGACTTCCCGGAAGAAATACATAGCGCCCTACCTCCCCAGGCTCCAGGCCAATGTGCATCATTTTCTTTCCCATACCATTTTCTCCTTTATATTAAAATCCATTGTTACCAGTTATATCTGCCAGGTGTCATATCCTGAAATACGGAAAACAGTCTTCTCACTGCCACATCGGAATCAACTGCAATGCATGCCGCAATTTCTTCCCGGTCCAGATTCGGAACAAACCCCATATCCTTTTTGATCATCCCCTTGAAGGGTTCATGCTCATATTCCACACTGGCGCGAATCATCTTGTAAAGGCCCAGGCTCGAGTCTTCGGCAATCAGCATAGCCAACGGATCGTGTACCACGCAGGCATTGGCCATTCCCATGGATACACGGTGGAACTCGAAGTAGAATTTCAATACATCCCGGATATACTCCGCAATCGGTCTGCACTCCTCAGAAGCATACTCGCAGAGGTTCTTTACATCCCGGTCGGTGATGAAGGTCTTCATCGTGACATCCAGGCCCACCAGAGTCATGCGGAATCCTGCGCCCATCACAATATCTGCTGCCTTTGCGTCTCCGTAGATGTTCGCCTCGGCATAATTGTTGATGTTGCCCGGAACATCAATGCAGCCTCCCATGGACACAACCTTTTTGAGTTTTTTTGGTAGAGTCTTATCTTTCAGATAAGCCTTTGCCAGGTTGGTCATACGGCCGGTAGTGATCACGATGAGCTCATCATCCAATTCATTGGCCTTGCGGATAATGAAATCTTCTGCCGCTTCCTCAACCGGTTTCTGGCTGCTCTCCGGCAGGATCACGTTGCCGATGCCATTGTCTCCGTGAATGTAAGCCGGAGCGGATTCAAACACGCCCTCTAAAGATTCATTCGCGCCAACTGCCACGGGAACCTCGTAACCACAGTTGGAAAGTTTGATCAGGCGGAGGCAGTTGTCTGCCGACTGCTCTGCGTTATTATTGCCAAAACAGGTGGTGATTCCCTCTACATGGAAGTTTGGGGAACGCAGTGCGTAAAGGATTGCCAGGGAATCATCTACGCCGGTATCTGCATCGATTATGATATTTTTCATTTATAAATCCGCTCCTTTTTATCTTGTAGGCTCATAATAAAACATGGCCACCATGTTTGTCAACATGATAGCCATGTTTTATTGTTGTTTTTGACGGTTTTTCCGTTTTTTCATCTGTTTTTTTCTCGAAATTGCCTAAATATTTTTATGTCAGGCTTACAAAATTTCTTTTCTGGATGGGAATGAAGGCTGGGCGCCGGCTCTTGTTACTGCAATTGCGCTGGCTTTTGCCGCAAATTCCAGGGATTTTTCCAGGGAATTGCCTTCCGCAAGGCTGCATGCCATAGCTCCGGTGAAGCAGTCCCCGGCACCGGTGGTATCCACTGCGGCTGCCTTCACTGCAGGAACACTCTCCAGATTTCCGTCTGCATCCAAGGTGCAGCATCCTTTGGAGCCAAGCGTAATGATCGGATGCACAACGCCCATCTTCTTTAAGGTATTCAGTTCCCGTTCCGGCTGACAGATCTCTGCTGCCCGTCCCAGGACCTTCATGATCTCAGTCTGGTTCGGCTTCACAATGGTGAGTCCCCGAATCAGTTCTTCGGGAAGCTCCCTTGCCGGCGCCGGATCCAGAATCACGGTCTTGCCTGCCTGCTTTGCCCTTTCTGCCACATAGCATACTGTGTCAAACGGGATCTCCAGCTGCAGGATCACGATATCACTTGCCAGGAGCACATCCATTACGGAATCCACATAGCTTCTGTCTACCCTGTCGTTGGCTCCCGGAATGACGATGATGCTGTTATCCCCCTCCGCATTCACTGCGATCAGTGCTGTTCCGGTGCTGACGCCCTCTGCCTTCCGAATGTACTCCGTGTGAACCCCGGCATGCTGTAAGCTTTCCAGACTCATGCGGCCCGCCGCGTCATTGCCGATTGCGCCAAGCATTGTGACATCTGCCCCCAGATATGCTGCCGCATATGCCTGGTTTGCACCCTTTCCGCCCGGCTTTAAATCCAACCCCTGTCCGGAAACGGTCTCGCCGACCCCCGGCTGCTGCTGCACATGGGTCACATAATCCATGTTGATACTGCCTACCACCACGATCTTCTTCATGATATATTTCCTCCTGTTGAATGATAATGCCTTCATCTTAGCACGGGCCTGTACAAAGTTCAAATGTAACTGTTCCGTAGGTCTGCGCACTTACTGCGCTGAACGTAAGAAAACATGGGCTGGCAGGCAAAAATCTCATTGCCGTAGGCAATTTTCAATGGATTTTTGCCCGTGACTGTGAAGGTAACTGTTCAGTACCTTCAAATGGAAAAAACTGCCGGCATTCACCTGACAGTTTCTTCGAATTTTTCTATGCTTTTTTCTCCGTTGCCTTATCTGCTGCTTTTTTCACTTCTGATGCAGTATTTTTTGCTCTCTTTACTACGTCTTTTACAGCTGCTGCCGCAGTCTCTTTTGCTGCTTTTACAGCCTCTTCTGCTGCTTTTCTGGCAGCCTCAGCTGTTTTCGATACGGTTTCATTCTTTGCCTCTGCGTTCTTCTTTGCAGCAGCTGTTTTCTTATCTGCTGCTTTCTTCGCAGTCCCGGCCTTTGCCGTGGTTTTCTTTGCTGTGGACTTTTCTGCTGCAGTTTTCTTTCCCGTTGTGGCATTCACCACAGTCTTTTCTGCTGCAGTTTTCTTTTCCGCAGAACCTTTCTTTGCCACCGATTTCTTTGATGCAGCCGGTTCGCAGGAGAAGATGATCATGGACATAGGCGGTAACGTGATCTGCATGGAGTATTCACGGCCATCGTACTCTTCCTTCTTTGCAGCTCTCACACGTGGATTACCTTTTCCGCTTCCTCCAAACTGCTTCGCATCACTGTTGAAGATTTCTTTGTATCTTCCCGCAAACGGGAGTCCGATCTGATACTTCTCATGAAGTACCGGAGCAAAGTTGCAGACAAAGAGCAGCGTCTCTTCCGGCTTGTCCGTCTTTCTCATAAAGACAACGATATTATCTGCCGCAGATGTACAGTTGATCCACTCAAAGCCCTCTTCTTCAAAGTCCTTCTGATACATGGCCGGATGGGTGCGATAGAACTCATTTAACGCAATCACATAGTCCTGCATGTTCTTATGGAGCGGATACTCCAGAATGTTCCAGGGAAGCTCTTCATTCTCATTCCACTCGGAAATCTGGGCGAATTCCTGACCCATGAACAGCAGCTTCTTGCCCGGATGACCGTACATAAATCCGTACGCGGTACGCAGGTTTGCTGCCTTTTCCTCGTAGGTCTCGCCCGGCATTTTGCAGAGCATGGACGATTTTCCGTGCACAACTTCATCGTGAGAGAATACCAGTACAAAATCCTCGCTGTAGGCGTAGAGCATGCTGAAGGTCAGCTCTCCGTAGTGCTGGTTGCGGAAGTACGGATCACACTGCATGTATCCGGTGAAATCGTTCATCCAGCCCATGTTCCACTTATAATCAAAGCCCAGTCCGTTTTCCTTCACAGAACCGGTAATCTGCGGCCATGCGGTAGATTCCTCCGCGATCAGCAGACCGCCTTTGATTTCCTTTTTAAAGATACTGTTCAGATGTTTTAAGAACTCCACAGCCTCCAGATTCTCATGACCGCCGTAAATGTTGGCAACCCACTCGCCATCATTCTTGCCGTAATCCAGATACAGCATGGATGCCACTGCGTCCATGCGGATGCCGTCGGCATGGTACTGCTTTGCCCAGAACAGCGCGTTGGCGATCAGAAAGTTGGTAACCTGCGGCCGTCCGTAATTGTAGATCAGAGTGCCCCAGTGGGGATGCGCCCCCTGTCTCGGATCCTGATGCTCGTAAACACAGCTTCCATCGAAGCAGGCCAGGCCGTGGGCATCCCGCGGGAAATGGGCCGGTACCCAGTCCAGGATCACACCAATGCCCTGCTCATGCATATAGTTCATGAAATACATGAAATCATCCGGGGTTCCGTAGCGGCTGGTCGGCGCATAATAACCGGTCACCTGATAGCCCCAGGACTCATCCAGCGGATGCTCCATAACCGGCATCAGCTCCACATGGGTATACCCCAGCTTCTTCACATACTCTGCCAGCTTCGGTGCGATCTCCCGGTAATTATAGAATTCAGAACCGGTCACCGGCTCTCCCTCTTCGTCGATCTTTAATGGATGGCGCATCCAGGAACCCAGATGCAGCTCATAAATGGACATCGGTTTATCCTTGGCCGCCTCCAGTTCCCGGTTCTTCATCCAGATCTCATCGCTCCAGGTAAACTGCTCCAGATCCCAGACGATGGACGCATTGTCCGGCCGCAGTTCACAGTAGTTCCCGTAGGGATCCGACTTTAACATCGGCTCTCCATGATAGTTCTTGATCTCATACTTATAAAGCTCCCCCGTTCCCAGTCCCGGAAGGAACAGTTCGAAAATTCCAGAATTTCCCAGTCGGCGCATCTGATGGCGTCTGCCATCCCACATATTAAAGTTTCCTACCACACTGACACGCATAGCGCAGGGTGCCCATACGGAAAAATAAACGCCCGTCACACCGTCAATGGTCATGGGATGCGCACCCATCTTGCGGTATACATCGTAGTAAATGCCTGCATCAAATTTTTTCACATCCGCATCGGTATACTGGGACGGAAATGCGTAGGGATCCTGCAGCTCCTCCGTTGTCCCGTTATCGTAGGTAACCTCCAGAAGATACTTGGTCATCTTCTTTCCATGCAGGAGTACCGCATAGTATCCGGCTTCGTCCTGCAGCTCCATGGGATAGCTTTTGCCTCCGGTCTTCACAGCTACTGCCACTGCATGCGGCATGAACACCTGGATCAGCAGTCCCTCTTCCACTTCGTGCGCTCCCAGAAGCCGTTCCGGATTCGCTGCTTCAGAATACACGATTTCTTCAATTCCAGCCCAGTCCATCAAATCATATAATACCTGATCCATTTATAGCCCTCCCAAGGATAGATACGGAAATTCGACAAAAATTGCGACATTTCTGAGTTTCCGATCATTAATTCTGAAATTTATTATAGCCGATTTTTCTCATGTTTTCCACTGGTTTGATCCAATTTTATCAAGTTTTCGTTAAGAAATTCCGGATTTTTTCGGACAGTTCTCCGAGTTACTTTTTCGCTTCCGACTGCTGCATTCTCCGGTAGGACAGCATCAGGTCCACCATTCTTCCGTAGCTTTTCACGCCTTCCGTCTGAGAGTTCATTTTCAGATAAGTGTCATTCATCTGGGTTGCTGCTTCTGAAACCTTGCTCTCGTACCGGTTCCAGAACTCGGAATTTGCGTCCAGGTCGGTCCGGGCTTCCTCGCAAAGTTCGTTGGTCAGTTCTATGTATCGCTTCATGTCTGCCCGCGCCAGGGCATTTCCAGCGTAAACCCAGCCGGTCAGATAACCGCTGTAGCGGAATGCCGCATTCTCCGAGGACACACAGGCCAGATATCCGATAAAATTGGCCTCATCCTCCCGCATGAATCCCTTTAAGTGGGACAATTCATGACAGAGAGTGTGGGGCACATTGTAATCCGGCATGTCCCCGTTAAAATTCGCCTCCACAGTAAAAGGGGAATAGACGCCGCAAAGCTGCTGCACGGAAAGGATCTGGGAAATGAATACTTCTTTGGGCTTCGGATAAAAACCAGACAGGCAGGGGAATTTCTCCCCCGCTGCCTGCATGGCCTTTACGCTCTCCGCCCGCCATGCGCTGCGGTTCTCCCGGTAAGACTGCCGCCCGGTTTTCGCCGCTTCATTCACCAGTTCCACCAGATCACTGCACAGGGCATCCAGCTCCTCCACCGTGTAGGTACCGTCTTCCAGACCGGCGTAGGATGAAAAGGAAGATGCATAGTAGTTAATGCCGCAGTTGGCGGTGTACAGAAACAGCAGCACACCGATGATCAAGAGCCATCTGCTGCCAATCGCTGCCAGAATTTTTGCCGTTCCCGGTCTGCCGCCCGTACTTGGCTTCCCCGGCAATGCCCCCGCTGCCGCTCTTCTCCGAAACGCATGGATTGCAACCGCAATCAGCCGCCCCACATCCAGCACCAGGAGGAAAATCAGCCCGTAAAACCCCAGCTCCACCACTGAAAATGGGACTAGCCCTGTCACCCGTCCCACGCTGCCCACGATCCATGGGTAAATGTGATGGGCATACCAGGTGCCGAAACCAGAAAGGGCCCGGGCACACACCTGAAGAGCCGCTGTCAGGACCAGCGGGAAAATTCCTGCTGCCGCAAGATATTGTCTGCCATGATGATTATTTCTTTTCATGAATCTCTCCTCAAATTTTGCCTGACTCTGAACAGTTACATATTATCCAATACAAAATCGTTAAAAAATGGCAGTGAAAACGTGAGATAGCCACGCACTGAACCATCTGCAATCCCTTTCCGGATCAGTCTTTTCCTGTATGGATTTAATTCATTTTGTTCTATATGAAGCAGTTCTTTGATTTCACGAATGCTTCCGCCTGGACATCGGGCAATAGCACCTGCAAGCTCGCGGTCTTTTGCTGATAATTCTGACCAGATTTTTTCATAGGACTGTTCTTCCAGATATTGTCTGGACTGACTGATCACCTTTGTGAAATTAGTCGGATCCTTCCACAGGAAATAACCCACAAGCTGAAATGCAAAAGAATAACCTTTTGTGAGCTTTGCCATCTCCCTGGCATCATCTGCTGCCAGCTTTATATTCTGTCTGTAATTATCCGCCATAGCACCAACATTCAGCGGTGAAAGAATAATTTTAGGCGCACGGTACAGAAATGTCAGATTCTTCTCATTTTGAAGATCTGATATATTCTGATACAGACCCGTCATCAGCAAAAATACTGGCGCATTTTTACGCAGCATTTGCTGAACAACAAATGTAAATGTCTTTATCTGAGGAGAAGCAGTCACCTCATCAATCGTAAATAAGATTTTTTTGTGATACCGCGAAAGATTTTCAATCATCCGCTCCAAAGCAACCTGAATATCCGCAATCGGTGCCGCATCTGATACTTCCAGACCAAACCCAAATAAAGAAAAATTGAGTTTTGCCTTCTGAAATATCTCTGCCAGGCCTTGAATGCTGCTAAGATATACAGCAGCCTCCTGCAGCAGATCTGACTTGCACGGATTTAAATCTACAACAATCCAGTCCTTGTCTTTTCCTATCGCCTGGGAAACATCTGTCATAAACACGGTTTTTCCGCATCCCCGGACTCCGGAAATCATATACACCTGCTGGGGAGGATTAGGGGCCAGAAAATCCTCTAAAATCTGCCGTTCTTCTGCAATTCGTCTAATATATTCGATGGGTTCCTTTCCAAATGTTAATGTATATGGATTCTGCATGGCTTTCCCTCCATTGAATTTACTGTTTTGATTTACTATTTTTTTTACTATTATAACATATTTTTACTATGGTTTACTATTTTCTTTTACTTTTTTCAGGGATTTCGCTTTTAGCTTTTGGCTTCATGCATTTTTATAAAAAATCTATTTC
>CAVIRL010000045.1:11363-17789 GCA_963645005.1 Prevotella sp. P5-108 | reverse complement strand
GAAATCCCGGAAGATCTTTTGACGGAGATTGAATTGGCAACCGCCAGCAATGCAGTAAAGTCGACGGAAGAAAGCATGGAAAAACAGCTGCTTGGAACCTGGGCTGTCGATGACTATACTTCCCTGAAATTTGACGAGGATGGCCAGGGAAGCCTGCTTTTACCGGAGTCAGAATATGCATTCCGGTATGTACTGGAGGATGATAAGCTGACATTGCATTTTGCCAGCAGCCGGGCCAAGGATGTTTCCTACATTGTAAGAGTCTATGATGACAGCATGAAGCTGACCGGTGGCCGGAAGACCATAAATCAGGAAATGATTCTGGAGAGAATCGAATAAAAGCAGGCATTACAGACAGAAAGACAGGTTATATAGAAAGTGCTGCCGCACCAGCAAATATTTTTTGCCGGGCGGCAGCATTTTTGGAATGTTTATTCTGTTTTAATCTCTTCCCGGTCCACTGGACACAGCCGATGACGGCCGCGTGCTGGCGCCGCCGGGTCCAAGACCCGGAACTACGCCAGGTCCGCTGGAACTATCGGAATCGTCGTTCTCGCTCGGTCCCTGATAGGAAGGATCAATGGTCACACTGGCATGTCCGGAACAGTGGGCTGTCGGCATTGCGTATTTGGAATCATCGGTTTCGCCTTCTTCGTCGGCAGGAAGGGCGATGCGCACCATGGAAGTCTTCGGACAGTTGGTGCCCGGAAGAAGTCCGGTGACGCTGCAGACGGTGGCAAGCACGTGGGTGTTGCACATCTCTGTTGGTACAGTTCCTTTCGCGAAGTATTCAGTGTAGACGGCATCGCCGCGAGGGTCATGAGAGCAGACACCCGGAATGGCAAGCTTGCCGGATTTCCGGCAGATCTCGGCAGTTTCCACGCTGTCCGGAACGGTGAATCCCGGATCACTTAATCCCTCGTGGACGCGGGTCATGATCTTGCGCCAGATATCCTTGTGGTAGGAAGTGCCGCCGTTCTGGCCGGTCAGTTTCTGGTTCTCGTCGCAGCCGCCCCACACACCGGCGGTGTAGTAAGGGGTGTAGCCGATGAACCAGATATCGTTGTTGTTGCTGGTGGTACCGCTCTTTCCGGCTGCGGACATGTTCGGCAGCGCGGCGCGGGTACTGGTGGAGCTGACGCTCACGCCGGAGCTTGCAAAAATGTGGTTGGCCTGCATGGAGTCTTCCATGGCATCGGTCAGCAGGAAGGCGGTGGAATCCTTCAGCACGCGGTGGGTCTCCGGCTCATTGTCAATGAGGAGCTTTCCGTCGTGATCCAGAATTTTGGTGAAGAATACCGGTTTGGTATAGAGACCTCCGTTGGCAATGGCCGCAAAGGCGGAGGTTAGCTCCAGGTTGGTGACGCCCTTGGTGATGCCGCCCAGAGCAGTAGCCGCATTCATGTCGGTGTCCGTCAGGGTCGTGATGCCGAAGTTCTTGGCGTATTCCACTCCCAACTGCGGGCTTACGGTCTCCATCATGGTGCGGACAGCAACGATGTTCATGGAGTAGATGATGCCGTCGCGGATGCTGGAGTAGCCGAGGTAACCCTGCTTATACCAGTTTTTAAAGGTCTTGGTGCCTACGGTAAAAGGCGCATCGTAGTAAACGCTTCCCAGGGTGGCTCCGCAGGTATCCAGTGCCGGAGCAAAGGATGTGATGACCTTGAAGGTGGAACCAGGCTGTCGTGTGGTGTCGGTGGCGCGGTTTAACGTCAGGCTGGCAGTCTTGGTACCCCGGCCGCCGCTGATCGCTTTGACCTGGCCGGTTTTCTGATCCATGATAACGAAGGAAACCTGAGGCTGCAGTACCTTGCTGGAGCGCTCACCGATGATGGTGTCGCCTTCCTGAAGAATGGATGCCTTGTAGGCTTCAATATCGGCATCCGCTTCCGCCTCGCTGTTGTAAAGGCCGTCCCATCCGGCGTTTAAGGTGGAAGCATGCCATGATTTCAGGTTCTTCTCGGAAAAATGCTCCGTGGTGCCGTCTGCGTGGGTCACGGAGAGACGGTATTCCAGGCTGTAGCGGGCAGCGGAGTAGTTGGACGGATCGTTGACTTCTTCATCCACGATGGCCTGGATGGCCGGATCCTGGGTGGTGTAGATCTGGAGTCCGCCGCTGTAGAGCAGGTTGTGGGCCTGGGTCTCGGTGTAGCCTAACTTTTCCATCAGCGTATCCTTCACCTGCTGGGTCAGCTCATCGGTGAAGTAGCTGTAAGGCGTGGAGTTTTCTTTGGAGACATTGTCTACCATCTGGATACGGGCGTAGACATCATCTGCCAGGGCTTCTTCCTGCTGCTGCTTGGTGATGTAGCCCTGCTCAAACATATACTGCAGGATGACCTTACGCTTTTCCGCATTGGCTTCCTGGCCGCTGATGGGATTTAAGCGGGACGGGTTCTGCGTGATGCCGGCAATGACGGTGCACTCGGAAAGGGTCAGGTCAGAAACATCCTTATTAAAGTACCGCCTTGCAGCAACCTTGACGCCCAGGGCGTTGTTTCCTAAGTTGATGGTGTTTAGGTAGTTGGTTAAAATCAGCTTGCGGTCCATGGATTTGGTGAGCTGCAGGGCCAGGTACTGCTCCTGGAGCTTTCGCTCTAACTTGGCGCCGAAGCTGGTCTCCATGCCGCCGTTGAACATATTGTTCTTGATGAGCTGCTGGGTGATGGTACTTCCGCCTCCGCGGTTCTCGCCGGTCAGCACACCGACCGCCGCACGGGAAATGGAACGTAGGTCGATGCCGTTGTGGGTCCAGAAGCGGGAGTCCTCAATGGCAACGAAGGCATTGATCAGGTCCTGGGGGAGTTCATCGTAGGTGGCTTCTTCCCGGTTGGAGCCTGCGGTTACCAGGGTGTCGGTTAAGTTTCCGGCACTGTCATATACCGTGGTGGCATAGCCGATGGGGACGATGCTGTCCACATTCAGCTCCGGGGAATTGTCAATAATGCCCATGACAATGCCGACGCCGATACTGGATATGACCAGAACGCAGAACAGACAGAGCACGCAGCAGGTCTTGATAAAGGTAAGAAAAATCCGGGAGCAGTATTTGCGGCTCCGGGAATTCGCAGCCTGCAGACGCTTTTCTGTCGCGTCTTTTCCATAATTCATGTAGGAATCCTCCTTTGTTATCGGGATTTTTCGTATAAAAATCCAATTATCATTATATCAAAACAGGCGTTACAATGCAACGTATGACGACGCAGCAGCATAACTCCTTGCAAGAAGCAGAAATTACTGGTAAGATAAGGAACGAAACTGACGAACCGGACAATGAATCTATAGGAAGTATACCCATGATGGAACGATATAAAATCCTTTTTGAAGGCGGAGAGGGCGAGCTGACCGAAAAGAAATCCCGCTTCATTGCCACCACAAGACCGGTGGAGAGCGAGGAGGAGGCAGTGGCCTTCATTGATGAGATGAAAAAGAAATACTGGGATGCCAGACATAACTGTTCTGCTTATGTGATCGGCGAGCGGGGCCAGGTACAGCGCTGCAGCGATGACGGTGAACCGGCCCAGACGGCAGGCCGCCCGATGTTAGATGTGCTTTTAGGCGCGGAGGTGAAGAATATCTGTGTGGTGGTAACCCGCTATTTTGGCGGAACGCTTCTTGGTACCGGAGGCCTGGTTCGGGCTTATTCCGGCGCGGTGCAGGAGGGGCTGAAAAACAGCGTGATCGTGGAGAAATGTCCGGGTGTGGAATTAAAGATCCATACCGATTACAATGGCATCGGCAAGCTCCAGTATATCACGGCCCAGATGGAAATCCCGGTGCTGGATACTCAGTATACCGATGCGGTGGATGTGGTCTGCATGGTGCCGTTGGAAAGGGAGGGCTCCCTGGTGGCCCAGATCACCGAGAAAACCGGTGGAAAGGCGGTTATGACCCGGGAAAAGGAGTGTTACTACGGCTTTGCAGACGGCGAACTGGTCCTGTTTTAAAATTTAAACAAAAATTGTCCTGTAACGCAGAAAAAAAGTCTTGCAATCCGTTATTTGGAATGCTATATTAGTAAATTGTGATGATAGACGTGAAACTAAGGACCTGGAAACAAGTCCTTAGTTTTTTTGCAAAGTATATCAAGAACGTGCCAGTGACACGTTCGAAGATTGTAAAGCTGATGAGAATGCGTCGGTGCGCATTTTCACATAAAGAAAGAGGAAGATTACAACTATGAAAATGAAGAGAGAAGACATCCGTAACATCGCGATCATCGCCCACGTTGACCACGGTAAAACAACCCTGGTAGACGAACTGTTAAAGCAGAGCGGCGTATTCCGTGCAAACCAGGAAGTGGAAGAGCGTGTCATGGATTCCAATGATATCGAGCGCGAGCGCGGAATCACCATCCTTTCCAAGAATACCGCAGTATTTTATAAAGACAAGAAGATCAACATCATCGATACCCCGGGACATGCAGACTTCGGCGGTGAGGTAGAGCGTGTTCTGAAGATGGTAAACGGTGTTATCCTGGTGGTAGATGCTTATGAAGGACCGATGCCGCAGACCAAGTTCGTTCTGCAGAAGGCGCTGGAGCTGGATCTGTCCGTTATCGTGTGCATCAACAAGATCGACCGTCCGGAGGCAAGACCGACCGAGGTCATCGACGAAGTGTTAGAGCTGTTCATGGATCTTGACGCATCGGATGAACAGTTAGACTGCCCGTTCGTATTCGCATCTGCCCGTGCCGGTTTCGCAAAGAAAGAACTGGACGATCCGGAAGTAGATATGAGCCCTCTGTTTGAGACCATCGTAAATTACATCCCGGCTCCAGAGGGAGATCCGGAGGCAAACACCCAGATGCTCATCAGCACCATCGACTATAACGAGTTCGTTGGCCGTATCGGTGTCGGCAAGATCGACAACGGAAACCTGAAGGTAAACCAGGACTGCGTTATTGTGAACCATCATGATCCGGACAAGATGCGCAGAGTCAAGATCGGTAAGCTGTATCAGTTCGACGGCTTGAAGCGTGTTGAGGTTCAGGAAGCAACCATCGGTGACATCGTAGCAGTATCCGGTATCGCAGACCTGCATATCGGTGACACCATCTGCTCCCCGGAGAATCCGGAATCCATTCCGTTCCAGAAGATCTCCGAGCCGACCATCTCCATGAACTTCATGGTAAACGACAGCCCGCTGGCAGGCCAGGAAGGTAAGTTCGTTACCTCCCGCCATATCCGTGAGCGTCTATTCCGTGAGCTGAATACCGATGTCAGCCTGCGCGTGGAAGAGACCGATTCCCCGGACTGCTTCAAGGTATCCGGCCGTGGTGAGCTGCATCTGTCTGTCCTCATCGAGAACATGCGCCGTGAGGGCTTTGAGTTCGCAGTCAGCAAGGCTGAGGTTCTTTACAAATACAATGAGCGAAACCAGAAGTTAGAGCCGATGGAGCTGGCTTACGTGGATGTTCCGGAGGAGTTTACCGGTGCGGTTATCCAGAAGCTGACCTCCAGAAAGGGCGAGCTGCAGGGCATGAGCCCGGCAAACGGCGGATATACCCGTCTTGAGTTCTCCATCCCGTCCAGAGGTCTGATCGGCTACCGCGGTGAGTTCATGACCGATACCAAGGGTAACGGTATCATCAACACCATCTTCGATGGCTACGGCCCGTACAAGGGGGATTTAAGCTACCGCAAGACCGGTTCCCTGATCGCTTACGAGAGCGGCGAGACCATCACCTACGGTCTGTTCAACGCACAGGAGCGCGGTATCCTCTTCGTGGGACCGGGCGAGAAGGTTTACTCCGGTATGGTCATCGGACAGAACCCGAAGACCGAGGATATCGAGGTGAATGTCTGCAAGACTAAGAAGCTGACCAACACCCGTTCCTCCAGTGCCGACGAGGCATTAAAGCTGGTTCCGAAGAAGATTATGAGCCTGGAGCAGTGCCTGGAGTTCATCGACACCGACGAGCTGCTGGAGGTAACCCCGGAGAACCTGCGTATCCGCAAGAAGATCCTGGATCCGACCATGCGTAAGAGAGCATCCTTCAAAAAATAAATTTATTCCAAAACCTGGTGTGGAATTTTCTAGTTTTTGACTACTTTTCGCCACACAGTCCCTTCTCTTAGGAGAGGGCGGCTGTGTGGCGTTTTTTTATATGACAGGAAATTGCGTCCTGTCATACAAAAAGCTCCGCTAGGATGCGCACTCGGCGCAGGGGAATGTGGCTGCCGAAGCAACCGCGCCTCGGCGCGAGAATGTGCCAGGGCACATTCTTATTTTTAGACAAGGAGAGAAATATGACAGATACATTCATGAAAGAAAAACCGGTGTTCCCACTTTTAGTATCCATGGCGCTGCCGATGGTGGTGTCCATGCTGGTGAACTCCCTTTACAATATCATCGACAGTTTTTTCGTGGCAAAGATCAGTGAAAATGCCATGACAGCACTGTCTCTGGTATACCCGGTAC
>CAVIRL010000045.1:7344-11353 GCA_963645005.1 Prevotella sp. P5-108 | reverse complement strand
CCGGTACAGAACTTTATCAATGCGGCGGCGATTGGATTCGGCGTGGGAATCAATGCGCTGGTTTCCCTCTATCTTGGGGCAGGTAATAAGGAAAAGGTCGGGAATGCGGCAGGACAGGGCCTGCTCTGCTGCCTGATCCATGGTGTGGTCCTGGCGGTACTTCCCCTGATTTTTATGCCGCATTTTTTAAATATGTTTACCAGCGATGAGCAGGTGAAGGCACTGGCACTGCGCTATGTTTCCATCGCTTTTTCTTTTGCTCCAGTCATTATGATGAGCCTGTTTTTTGAGAAGATCTTTCAGGCAGTTGGACGCATGAAGGTGGCTATGGTCAGCCTGCTCTGCGGCTGTATTTCCAACATCATCCTGGATCCGGTCATGATCTTTGGCATTGGTTTTTTCCCGGCTCTGGGCATTGAGGGAGCAGCCATTGCAACGGGCATCGGCCAGGTGGTTTCCCTGGCAGTCTATCTGGTCATGTATGTGGGAAAACCGTTCCCTGTGAAATTTTCCAGAAGGGACCTGCGCCCGAACTGTCCCATTCTGCTGCGCCTTTACGGAATCGGTGTTCCGGCTATCTTAAACCTGGCGCTGCCGTCTCTGCTGATCTCGGCGTTAAACGGGATCCTGGCGGCGTATTCCTCCTGCTACGTGCTGGTACTGGGGATTTATTATAAGCTGCAGACCTTCCTGTACCTTCCGGCCGGCGGCATCGTGCAGGGACTGCGCCCGCTGATCGGGTACAACTACGGCGCAAAGGAGCTGAAGCGTGTGCGCCGTCTCTTTGAACTGACCCTGCTGATGAGCGCAGTCATAATGGCAGTGGGAACCCTTGGCTGTATGTTCTTTTCCCGGGAGCTCATGCAGCTGTTCACCACAAATCCGGAGACCGTGGAGGCCGGAGCCCAGGCCCTTCGCCTTATCTGCATTGGCTTCCTGATCTCTTCCGTGTCCGTGACAGCCAGCGGTGCCTTTGAAGGACTCGGCATGGGCATCTCTTCTCTGGTTATTTCCCTGTGCCGTTATCTGGTGGTCATTCTTCCGGCTGCCTGGATTATAAGCCGTTTCTTTGGACCGGTGGGAGTATGGCATGGATTCTGGATCAGTGAGTGGATTTCCGCTGTCGTTTCCGCGTGCCTTGTTACGCGTTTTGCCGCTATTTGTCGAGCAAAACATTGAATAGTTTTTTTCATTTTCCCATAAATATGATAATAGCTGAAAGCTAAATGAATGAAAAGGGAAGAGGAGAGAAAATACTATGTCAGAAAAAGTGATTGAAAACAATAAAGTGAGTGTGATCGGGGAAATCATTTCCGGATTTACCTTCAGTCATGAAGTGTTCGGAGAGGGCTTCTATCTGGTAAATGTGGCGGTGAATCGTCTGAGTGAACAGGCTGACATCATCCCGCTCATGATTTCGGAGCGGCTTCTGGATGTAAAGGAAGATTATATCGGCTGCACGGTGGAGGCCATCGGACAGTTTCGTTCCTATAACCGCCATGAGGGTGTCAAGAACCGCCTGGTGCTGTCGGTATTTGTCCGGGAGATTCATTTTATGGAAAAATTCACGGATTATACCAAAACGAACCAGATTTTCCTGGATGGCTATATCTGCAAGGCTCCGGTTTACCGGAAAACGCCGCTGGGCCGCGAGATCGCGGATCTTTTGCTGGCAGTGAACCGTCCCTACGGCAAGTCGGACTACATTCCATGCATCGCCTGGGGCCGGAATGCCCGTTTTGCCTCCGGTTTTGAGGTGGGAACCCGGGTGCGCGTCTGGGGCCGTGTCCAGAGCCGGGAATACACCAAAAAACTCAGCGAGACCGAGTGCGAGAAGCGTGTAGCCTATGAGGTTTCCATCAGCAAGTTAGAATGTGGGGACTCGGAAACGGAGGAATGATACAGACATGTTCCCCCACTGTGCAAACAGTTACGGGATTTTGCCGATGCTTCGCATTCCAAATCGGCAAAAACTGCTTCCATTACTGTTTTATACGGAACTGCAGCCATGGTCCTGCGCGCTGGGTATGGCCGGGTACGGCCGCAGCGAATGAGGTTGCAAATCGCGGGGGAATGTGATAATATAAGCACGCTTATAAATGTTGACCATTCCGCCGGAAAACCTGGAACCCCAGGCATATCCGAATGTTAAGAAAAACAGAGGTGCAAAAGCGATGAGTACAGGAAGACTAGAGGTCATCTGCGGCAAAGACGGCTCAGGAAAGACAGCGATGGCCCTTGGCAGAGCGCTCCATGCGCTCACAGAGCAGAAAACCGTGATCGTGATCCAGTTTTTAAAAGGCAGTGAGAAAACAGGAAATCTGGAAGTATTAAAGCGAATGGAGCCGGAGCTGAAGGTGTTCCGCTTTGAAAAATCAGACCGCTATTTCGCGGAGTTAAGTGATGCGGAAAAGCGGGATGAGCAGATCAACATCCGCAACGGACTGAATTACGCGAAGAAGGTGCTGACTACAGAAGAGTGTGATCTTCTGGTTCTGGATGAGGCTCTTGGCCTGGTAGATCAGAATATCATCACAGAGGAGGAGCTGGAAGGCATTTTAAACTGCCGCGATCAGGTCCACGTGATCGTGACAGGCAAGGTTCTGACGGATGGCATCCGCCGCATGGCAGACAAGATAGAATATGTGGAAAGCTGACAGCGCGTTTAGCATGGCTTGACATTTACCGGCATTGATGCTAGTATTATACACAAACAGGCAAGTAGAGGTTGCGCGAAGCATGAGTAAAAGGTCTGATGCACCAGAAGCAGAAGAGGATCCTTTGAAAGGGTGGGCGCCGAAGATACAGGGCGGTCTGGACGTCATTTATCTGGGGACAGGGTGAACAATCCTGTAACTGTCATCCAACCGGATGGAGAGCTACTTAAAGCAGAAAGTACAGGAACGACTTTAAGGAGGCTGACCGGAATTTGTCAGCTTCCTTATTTTGTCTATAAAAGAAGGTTCTGCAGAAGGCTCTGACTGGCATCCAAACGGATTGTGCCGGTTTACACATTATAGAGAAAGCATAAGAAGGAGGAACAAACATGGCTATTTTTGAAGGCGCAGGCGTTGCACTGGTAACCCCGTTTACAGAATCTGGAGAGGTAAATTACGAGAAACTTGAGGCACTGCTGGAGGAGCAGATCGCAGGCGGAACGGACGCGATCATCGCATGCGGCACCACCGGTGAGTCTGCTACCATGAGCCACGAGGAGCATCTGGATGTCATCCGCTTTACCTGCAAGGTGGTAAACAAGCGTATCCCGGTTATCGCAGGCACCGGTTCTAATTGTACAAGAGAGGCAATCCACCTCTCCAAAGAGGCTGAAAAGGCCGGCGCAGACGGACTGCTTCTGGTAACACCGTACTACAACAAGGCAACCCAGAACGGCCTGATCGCCCACTACACCGCAATTGCGGAGTCCGTAAGCATTCCGTGTCTGTTATACCATGTTCCGACCCGTACCGGCCTGACCATGAAGCCGGAGACCATCGTGAAGCTCTGCCGGGAGGTTCCGAACATTGTCGGCGTGAAGGAAGCAAGCGGAAATTTCTCTGCCATCGCTGAAATCATGCATCTGGCAGACGGCTGTGTAGACTTATATTCCGGTAATGATGACCAGATTGTTCCGCTGCTGGCTATGGGCGGCAAGGGCGTTATCTCTGTTCTGTCCAACGTGGCACCGAGACAGACCCACGAAATCTGCGAGAACTTCTTCAAGGGTGATATCCGGAAGAGCTGCCAGATGCAGTTGGATGCTATCCCGTTGGTAAACGCTCTGTTCTGCGAGGTAAACCCGATCCCGGTAAAAGCAGCGCTGAACCTGATGGGCAAGAAAGTTGGACCGCTCAGACTGCCGTTAACTGAGATGGAGCCGCAGAACCAGGAAATTCTGAAAAAGGCAATGCAGGAGTACGGAATTCTGTAAAACCGGGTAACGGTTCAGCAGGTCTGTGCATTTGCTGCGCTGACCGTACGAAAACCTGGGCTGAAAAGCCGGAAGAAA
>CAVIRL010000045.1:0-7298 GCA_963645005.1 Prevotella sp. P5-108 | reverse complement strand
TTGGTGATTCAAATACGGGTTCGTGCGAGCACGACCCGTGCTTGAATCAGGAGGGCAAAAATGAGACTTGCACAGGAGGACTTATCGATATGGTAAGAATGATCATGCACGGCTGCAATGGTGCCATGGGACGCACCATCACCGGCCTGGCCAAAGAGATGGACGGCATTGAGATCGTAGCAGGAATTGACGTAAACCCGGTTGTTTTAAGTGACTATCCGGTATTTGCTTCCTTAGAGGAATGCAATGTGGAGGCAGATGTAATCGTAGATTTCGCATCCGCGAAAGCAGTGGATCATCTGTTAGACTACTGCGGAGCCCATAAGATGCCGCTGGTACTCTGCACCACCGGACTTTCCCAGGAGCAGATTGAAAAAGTGAAAGAGACCGGCAGACAGACCGCGATCCTGCGTTCTGCCAATATGTCTCTGGGCATCAATACTCTAATGAAACTGGTGCAGGACGCTGCGAAAGTCCTGGCAAACGCCGGCTTTGACATTGAGATCGTGGAGAAGCACCACAATAAAAAGCTGGATGCTCCGAGCGGAACTGCCCTGGCCTTGGCAGATTCCATCAACGAGGCGATGGACAACCAGTATCATTACAAATATGACCGCAGCCGGGAGCGCGTGCGCCGTGATGAAAAAGAGATCGGCATCTCCTCTGTGCGCGGCGGCACCATTGTGGGTGACCACGATGTGATCTTTGCCGGAACCGACGAGGTTATCACATTCAGCCACACTGCTTACTCCAAGGCCATTTTTGGAAAAGGTGCCCTGCAGGCAGCCCTGTTCCTGGCCGGAAAAGAGCCGGGCCTGTACGACATGCAGGATGTGATTGGTTGATCGGCTCGGCTGACCGGCTGGACCGGCAGCATCCGTGCCGGGAGAAATCGGCTGAAATTTGATAAAAATGGCAATTCTGATTTTTATAAAATGTCCTTCTTTCTGTCATACTAACAGCAGGAAGAAAGGAGAATATGATTATGATAAAAATCAGAATGACCGCATGTGTGCTCATCCTGGCTCTGGTCTTCTGTGCCCTGGCCGGATGCAGCAATAAGAACGGCACCGGTATGGCAGATGAAGCCACCACCGCTTCCCACAGTGCATCCGACGGAGCAAATGGAAGCATGGGCGAGAGTGGCACTGTAAGCGGTATGGAAAGCAATGATTCCATGGAAACCGGAGGTGCCGGAAACGGTACCGGAGGAACCGGCGGAACAACCGGAAATGGAATGAATGGCAGCAGCGCAGAACGTGCTGCAGAGTAAAAACAACCGGAAAGACACCGTCTCAGCAGAGCGTAAAAACACTGCGGGGCGGTGTCCTTCACTTTTCATTCATGGTGATGTTATCGCCAGGTGACATGTCTGTTTTGCGGGAACATACATAGCAGGAGGGAGCTTTGATCAGAAAATGGAATCACAGGTGCAGACGCTGGCGAAAGGACTGTATCCGGCGGCTGGCACGAAAGTATCAGCGGGTGCGGAGAATCCGGCGTTTCCGGACATGCCTGGCAGCAGCACTTTGTATGGAGATTCTGGCAGGCGCAGGCCTGTTCTGGAATCAGAACCGCCCGGAACTCAATCTGGTGCGTCGGGAGGAAATCTGCGAGGTGGAATTGATCCCGAGAACAGTCGGGAATGACAGAAATCCCGGTGGTGCCGGAAATCTCGGTGGTGCCGGAAATCTTGGCAGTGCCGGGAATGCTGCTGTTCCGGAAGGACAGGATATCTACGGTATCCGTCTGGACCTGGAAGCACTGGAGGTCCAGTTCTACCATCGGAGCGATGCAATCCGGGAGTAACAGGCATTGTTTGCAGCTTTGTACATGTGCGCGACAGACATACTGAAAAAATATATTGCAATTCAATACTCTGTGTATTATAATTTCTTCTGAAATAAACTTCTTTTATTTGTAATGCTTATAAATGCACAGAGAGGAATAGGAAAGCCGATGGAAGATAAACGCTTGCTGAATCCAGATGAGCTGCATGAGGAGTGCGGTGTATTCGGAATGTACGATTTTGACGGCAATGATGTAGCGTCCGAGATCTATTACGGACTGTTTGCATTGCAGCACCGCGGGCAGGAGAGCTGCGGTATTGCGGTCAGTGACACAGAGGGACCGAAGGGGAAGGTAAACGCGTATAAGGGGATGGGCCTTTGCAACGAGGTGTTCACACCGGACATCTTAGAGGGTTTACATGGAAACATTGGTGTGGGACATGTGCGTTACTCCACTGCAGGAAGCAGTACCCGTGAGAATGCCCAGCCGCTGGTACTGAACTATGTCAAGGGAACCCTGGCCCTGGCCCACAACGGAAACCTGGTCAATGCGCCGGAGCTGCGAAGAGAGCTGGAATACACCGGTGCGATTTTCCAGACTACCATCGACTCAGAGGTCATTGCGTATCACATCGCCCGGGAACGTGTGCACACTGCATCGGTTGAGGAAGCGGTGGCCAACGCTATGAAGAAGATCAAGGGTGCTTACTCCCTGGTTATCATGAGCCCGCGCAAAATGATCGGTGCCAGAGATCCATTTGGCTTTAAGCCTCTCTGTATCGGCAAAAAAGACAATGCCTACATTCTGGCATCCGAGAGCTGCGCCCTGGCCACCATTGATGCGGAGTTTGTCCGGGACGTAGAGCCGGGAGAGATCGTTACCATCACGAAGGATGGCATCGAATCCGATAAGAGCATGTGTCTGCCGGATCCGAAAAAGCAGGCAAGGTGTGTGTTTGAGTATATTTA
Source organism: Prevotella sp. P5-108 (assembly GCA_963645005.1). Lineage (GTDB taxonomy): Bacteria > Bacillota > Clostridia > Lachnospirales > Lachnospiraceae > Brotaphodocola. The sequence continues at coordinate 4,539 of CAVIRL010000045.1, read as the reverse complement.
TTTTGCGAGACCGGACAGCGTGTTTGATGGTGTGAGCGTCTACCATGCCCGCATTCATGCAGGCCGCTGCCTGGCCATGGATTCCCCGGTGGATGCTGATCTGGTGGTAGGCGTACCGGAATCCGGCAATGCCGCGGCCCTGGGCTATTCCATGGAGTCCGGTATTCCCTACGGAACGGCTTTTGTGAAGAACTCCTATGTGGGACGTACCTTCATCAAGCCGAAGCAGAGCAGCCGAGTCTCTGCGGTAAAAGTCAAACTGAATGCATTAAAGGAAGCAGTAGCCGGAAAGCGCGTCATCATGATCGATGACTCCATCGTCCGCGGTACCACCAGCCATCTTATTGTAAAGATGCTGCGGGATGCCGGAGCGAAAGAGGTGCATGTAAAGATCAGTGCACCGCCGTTCCTACATCCGTGCTACTTCGGAACCGATATCCCGTCGGAGGACCAGCTGATCGCCAGCGGCCGCACCATTGAAGAGATCCGCCAGATCATTGGTGCCGATTCCTTATCCTATTTAAAAATGGAACGCCTGCCGGAGCTATCCGGGGGACTTCCAATCTGCACCGCATGTTTTAACGGAGACTATCCGTTAGACCCGCCGCAGGAAGATATCCGCGGCGAATATACCAGATAAGTACCTGCCGGCCCAGGCCGCAGGCAGTAACATAACGATCAATCAGAAAAATTGGAGGGTTCTTATGAACGACAGATACCAAAGCCCGTTGTCCGAGCGTTACGCAAGCAAGGAGATGCAGTACATCTTCTCCCCGGACAAGAAATTCAAAACCTGGAGAAAACTGTGGATCGCACTGGCTGAGACAGAGAAGGAACTGGGCCTGCCGATCACCCAGGAGCAGATCGATGAGTTAAAGGCACATGCAGAGGATATCAACTACGAGGTGGCAAAGGAGCGCGAGCGTCTGGTGCGCCACGATGTCATGTCCCATGTATACGCTTACGGTCAGCAGTGTCCGAAGGCAAAGGGCATCATCCATCTGGGTGCAACCTCCTGTTACGTTGGAGATAACACCGACCTCATCATCATGACTGAGGCTTTAAGACTGGTCCGCAAAAAACTCATCAACGTAATGGCAGAGCTGGCAAAGTTTGCTGACAAATATAAAAACCAGCCGACTCTGGCATTCACCCATTTCCAGCCGGCACAGCCGACTACCGTGGGCAAGCGCGCAACCCTGTGGTTAAACGAGCTCTGCCTGGATCTTGAGGATCTGGATCATGTACTTTCCAATATGAAGCTTCTTGGTTCTAAGGGAACCACCGGTACCCAGGCAAGCTTTCTGGAGCTGTTTGAGGGGGACCACGAGAAGTGCCGCAAGGCAGACCAGATGATCGCTGAAAAGATGGGCTTTTCAGCCTGCTATCCGGTATCCGGACAGACCTACTCCCGCAAGGTCGATACCCGCGTGTTAAATGTTCTGGCAGGAATCGCCCAGAGCGCCCATAAGTTCAGTAATGACATCCGTCTTTTGCAGCATTTAAAAGAAGTAGAAGAGCCCTTTGAGAAGAACCAGATCGGTTCCTCTGCTATGGCGTATAAGAGAAACCCGATGCGCAGCGAGCGTATCGCGTCCCTTTCCAACTATGTGATGAGTGATGTGATGAACCCGATGCTGGTGGCTTCCACCCAGTGGTTTGAGCGTACCCTGGATGACTCCGCCAACAAGCGTCTGAGCATACCGGAGGGATTCCTGGCTATCGATGGCATCTTGGATCTGTATTTAAATGTCGTAGATGGTCTGGTGGTATATCCGAAGGTGATTGAGAAGCACTTTATGGCAGAGATTCCGTTTATGGCAACCGAGAATATCATGATGGATGCGGTAAAGGCAGGCGGAGACCGTCAGGAGCTGCATGAGCGCATACGTCAGCTTTCCATGGAAGCAGGCAGAAACGTCAAAGAGAAAGGCCTGGATAACAACCTGTTAGAGCTGATCGCCGCAGATCCAGCATTCGGACTTTCCTTAGAAGACCTGCAGGCATGCATGGAGCCGTCCCGCTATGTGGGCCGCGCACCGAAGCAGGTGGACGAGTTCTTAAGCGAGGTAGTGGATCCAATCCTGGAGGCAAACAAAGAGGATCTGGGTCTGACCGCTGAGATAACGGTATAAACCCTCTGAACTAATAAATATTAATAAGATTCACTGATAATAAAAGGCTGGCAGATTAGAAAATCTGTCGGCCTTTTTTGGTTTGTATATTGATTTTAATCCGGGAATCTTATATACTGTTAATGTTTGTGGGGCAGAAAACTCTGTCTGATTTAGTAAGAGCGGGTAACTGGAAACGTGAGATACAGCTACTGCAGCAGTTATAACGAAGGAGACTGATTATGTCAAAGGTAGATGTAGTTATTGGATGTTTTTATGGCGATGAAGGAAAAGGCAAAGTAATCGATTATCTTGCAACCAACGCAGATATCGCTGTCCGTGCAACTGGCGGTGACAATGCAGGCCATACGATCGAAGTAAACGGAGTAAAATTTGCAATGCGTCTGATTCCGTCCGGAATCCTGTCCGGTCATACCATTGGCGTAATCGGCAACGGAGTTGTTTTGAATCCGCAGGTGCTGTTAGGTGAGATTGCAAACTTAAAAGCACACGGATATGATATTGACAATCACTTAAAGATCAGTGACAAGACTCACGTGATCCTGCCGTACCATCCGATGCTGGACCGCGCGTTAGAGAAAGCGAGAAAGTCTTCCAAGATTGGCACCACCTGCAGAGGCATCGGACCGACCTACTGTGATAAGTACGAGCGTGCAGGATTAAGAGTAGAGGATCTGTACGCAGAAAATTTCAAGAACCATTTAGAGGAGCTGGTAGAGTCCAGAAAAGCACTCTTAAAGTTCTACGATCCGGAAGACACCACCATCGATGAGAAACTGAACTTCGAGGATGTATACAAGACCTACTCTGAGTATGCAGAGCAGTTAAAGCCGTTCGTATGCGATACCGTAACCTATCTGCACAAGGCACTGGAAGAGGATAAGAAGGTCATTGTAGAAGGCGCTCAGGCAACCCTGCTTGACATCGACTTCGGTTCCTATCCGTATGTAACCTCCTCCAACCCGACCATCGGCGGTATCATCACCGGAACCGGTTTAAGCGCATCGGATATCGGCAATGTATACGGCATCATCAAGGCTTACTCCAGCCGTGTCGGCGAGGGCCCGTTTGTAACCGAGCTGCTTGACGAGACCGGCGACAAGATCCGTGACCTGGGCCATGAGTACGGCACCGTAAGCGGCAGACCGAGACGCTGCGGCTGGCTGGATCTCGTAACCTTAAAATACGCAAAACGCCTGAACGGTCTGACCGGTATCTCCGTAAACCATTTAGACACCATCGGCAAGTTCGACAAGATCAAGGTTTGCGTTGCATATGACAACAACGGTGTAGAGACCGAGGACTTCTCCACCAACTTAACGTTCTTACAGAACTGCAAGCCGGTGTACAAAGAGTTTGACGGCAATTTCGGCGATCTGTCCGGCTGCAAGACCTTCGAGGATCTTCCGGAGAACGCAAAGGCATACATCAACTTCATCGAAGAGTACACCAGGACTCCGGTAAAATTCATCGGAACCGGCGCCGGACGTGAGGCAATGATCGTAAGACTGTAAGAAATTGTAGCTGTTCCGTAGGTCTGCGCACTTGCTGCGCTGACCGTAAGAAAACATGGGCTGGCAGGCAATGGGATTTTTGCCCGTGACTGTGAAGGGACTGAACAGTTACAAGAAATTTTATAGAAACCAGTAAATAAGCCAAAAAGCAGAACCCTTCAGAATGTCAGGGTTCTGCTTTTTGGCTTTGCATATCGAGGAGGCGCCGGCGGTGCCTCCTCGCGTCATACTATCTTAGTGCTTCTGCAAGCTGCTTTCTGGCGTTTTCGGGGGATTCCTGCAGGGCGGCAGCAAATTCCTCACAGAGCAGGCAGCCAACCTTATTCAGGTAATCCTTGTCCGTGCTTCCCAGTTTTTTGCCGGAACGGACCAGTTGAAGCTCTTTTTCGTGGAGCTCTTTCAAGAGCTGCAGATGATCTTCCATCTTTGTGGAAGAGAGAAGTTCCTGGTAATGAGCGATGATCAGCGCAGTTTTGGTGGAATGACAGGGGCGGGCTTCTATCTGATTCAGCTTTTTCAGATAATTGGTAGCTTCCTGGGCGGAAAGAGACTGGCGCAGGGCGTCTTCTTTATCAGTCGGCACATAGATATGTTCATCGCCGGATTTGAAAACCGGGCGCAGGGTGTAATATGTTTTTTCACTATCAGGTAAAAATTCGACTTTTCCGATGGATTCGATGGTATAGACACCTTTGTTGCGATAAACGACAGATTGTCCGGTCTGGTAGTTCATATATGATCGGCCTCCTTTGAATGAAAAACAGTTCTCAGCTACTGTCTATATTTTAGCATAAAAATCAACAAAATTTCAAAGGCAGAATTGTACGAAAATCACAAAGCATGTTGTGGGCAAAATGACCAGCTTTGAAAGGTAAAAATAATTCGCACTA
>CAVIRL010000044.1:1896-17881 GCA_963645005.1 Prevotella sp. P5-108 | reverse complement strand
TCCATTGTAAGCGTAGCGGACTGTCAGCGTGTTGCCCGGGGAAAGATAGGATTTTAACTGGTCAACGTCCAGTGTCTTTCCCTCCAGCTCCATCTTGTCAAAGTTGCCGGTCGCGTAGTTATAGAAATAAATGCTTCCGGTAAAGATACGGCTTAAGCTGTTTCCGGTTCCCGCAAATTCCTCCGATACACTCTCAAAGGTCAGGCTTTCCACCTCAATGTCGGTTCCGAACTGGTACTCCAGTGTCAGCGGTTCGGCTCCGCTCATGGAATTGGTCTCAGCATCATAGCTTCCGCCGATCACCTTCGGAGTCTTCATGAGCACAGACCGGTAAATGGAGCTGTCCCGGGAGGCATTGACCGGCACCGTCTGGGTCAGCATGGTGATGCCGTAGGTCTCCTCCGACGGATTCTTTAAGAACTGGCTCTCCTCCTTCTGGGTACTGAAGGCAATGACCCGGGCATCTGCCGTGTAGCCGTTTAAGTAGTTATCCAGATAGAACCGGGTCAGGTTGGAGCGCTCCACCGCCAGCATATAGCTCTTGTTGCGGATATCCGCGGAAGCGTAGGCATCCTCCCCGGAAATACGCTCTGCCGCCAGGTAGGAATCCCCTAATGGGTAACGCAGCAGCTCGTAGTCGGCCAGGTTCCTGGTCTCTCCCGGCTCCATGCGTCCGATCTGCACCATATTTCCGTACAGCACCAGAGTCGCGTTCTCAATCGGATACGGGAACCGGTTGGTCAGGGTTCCCTGGATCTGGCCCTCAAAGTAATCCACCTCACCGGTAATGCCCACCTGATCCGTATTCTCCGTGCGCCGCTCCAGGCGGAAATAGCGCGGGGTAAAGGCAGAAATATTCTGCCCTTGTACTGTCAGGGCGTCCTCGCTGGTGCGGATGGCAATCTGATATGGCTCATCCACATCCAGGGACTGTCCGCCCACCGTGTACTGGCTGCTCCTCGTGATCGGAAGCAGGCGGTAGTCCGGATCCAGCTCCACCGTATAAGGGCGGTTGTAGGGATTGCGGATGTTGATATAGGTCATATCCGTGATATAATCGTCCGTCACATCTTCAATAGAAGCGTAAGTGTAGAAGGTGGAACGGAACCGGGTCGGCATGCCAAGCACATATACCAGGCCGGAAAATACCAGTGCCACGATCACGACGCCCCGGCGGTACAGGGTCTGCAGGCCGCGGCCCCGCAGAAACAGGTACAGGCCCGGCCCCAGGATCAGCAGATACAGGCCGGTTATCCCCACATAGAGCCAGAGGTTCGGTAGCTTATCCACATCTCCGGTATTGATCAGGCTCTGAACAGACCAGAACCGGCCGGAATTGCCGCTGTAAACCACCTCAGCCAGCTGGTTGATGCGCTCCTCCCCCAGCAGATTGGTAAACAGGTAATCTACATAAGAGGTCTGCTTTTCACAGAATTCCGCGATGTCGCCCAGATCAAAGGCTGCAACTGCCACCATGCCCTGCTCCTTCGATGCCGCCGTCAGAAGCGGGAATCCGTTGCTGGAGAGGATCACGTTTCCGCCGTGCAGCGGCACATCCACACAGGAAATGGCCAGCATGCCGGCTCCCGGCTCGTTCACCGCGGTGAAATCCTCTGCCAGATTGATATGGGTAATATTCGGGGTTCCGTAGGAATCATCCAGAAGTTCCGGCGCAAAACGGCCCAGGGTATCATCTACCCGGTCGCCGGTTCCCAGAATCAGCACGCCGCCGCTCTGGACCCAGTTCATGATGGCCGCCGTCTGACTGCCGGACAGGTCACGAAGTTTATAATCGTTGACCACCAGCACATCGAAAAGGCTTAAGCCCACCTCATCCTCGGGGAAATCACTGCCGTCCAGCTCAAAGGTGCGGGTGCGCAGGGTGCTGTAATTGATGCCGACACCATTTAAATAATGGAGTTCCCACGGTGCGTCCGACAATATGCCCACGAACAACTCTGGCACATCCCGGCTCACATTCAGCTTCACCTTACGGTTTAAAAGCACATTGTCAGAGCCATCCACCAGGGACAGCACCAGCTCATCGGCGGCCGTGCCCAGCGGGATATAGTAGCGTGTATCGATGCTGCCCTTTGCATCCACCTCCACGCTGTAATCGTAGCGGTAAACCGTCTGGTCCGACTCCCGGGTCTTAATCTCCAGGGTGCCCTCCACCGGAATATCCTGGTTATTCTCTATGGTGACATTCACCGGCAGATAACGGCCGCCCTTGGCGCTGTCCTCATAGCCATAGCTGATATCCATATTTACCGGATCGTCTCCGGCCCGGGCCGGAGCGCAAAAAGCCAGACCGCCGAAAAAGCCGGCAGCCAGGAAAAAGACTGCCGTTCTTTTCAGGGGTCTGACCATCCGGATGTCTGAAAAAATTTTTTTATTCATCCACATCAGAGTTCTCCAAAAGTTGTTGTTTAAAAATGCTCTTTATCTACATCAAAATCCACCTGCAGGGTTACCGTGAACACAGTACCGTTTAAGTCGCTCTTTACCGTGATGGTTCCACCGTGCATGTCTACAATATTCTTTACAATGGCAAGGCCCAGGCCGGTTCCGCCGGTGTGGGTGGAACGGGACTGCTCAACCCGGTAGAACTTTTCAAAGATCAGCGGAAGTTCCTTCGCCGGGATCACATAGCCATAGTTGGTCACGGAAACCTGCACCGTATCGGAGGCCGCCATGACCTTCACCAGAATCCGCTTGCCCTCCGCGCCGTACTTGATGGCGTTGCCGATCAGATTGTCGAACAGGCGGGCCAAAAGGTTTCCGTCTGCCGTAATGATCTTGGCAGGCACGTTGCTCTGCAGCTCATAGGAAAGCCCCTTGTTGGCAAAGTTCGGATAGGACTCCTCCAGAAGCTGTCCCAGAAGCTTTACAATATCTACCTTGGACACATGCATGGCCAGCTTTCCGTAGTTCATCTTGGTGAAGCCGAAGAGATCCTCGATCAGTTTTTCCAGGCGCTTTGCCTTACTGTAGGCGATGTCTATGTACTTTTTCTGCATCTCCGGCGGCAGGACAACCTGGCCGGACAGCAGCTCCAGATAACCGATGATGGAGGTCAGCGGCGTGCGCAGGTCGTGAGCCACGTTGGTGATCAGCTCATTCTTGGTACGCTCGGATTCCCGCTCCTTATCCATCAGGCGGCGGATATCTTCTGCCATTTTATTTAAGTTGGCCGCCATGGATGAGAACTCGTCATCTCCTACGACTTCCACTCTGGTGTTTAAATCGCCTTCGGAGATTCGTTCTACTGCATCGGAAATATGGCCTATGTATGCTGCGGACTTTTCCTGCAGAAGCAGGAAGGTCACGGAGAAGGCCAGAATTCCGATCAGGACATAAACCAGAACTACTACCATATCCGACTGCCCTACCATATTCAGAAACGCGCTGGACTGCTCGGAACGCTGAGCATACTCGGCCAGCATGGTCAGGTTTGTGACCAGAAAGACATCGATGAGGCAGGCCACCAGGGTGCTGTAAATGATATTGGCAATGACCCGCGTGTGGCAGCGGTGGCTTAAATCGGTTTTTCTGCCGTTATTTTTCAATTTTGTATCCTACCCCCCACACTGTGGTGATGATCTTGTCCTGGCGCTCGTCTTCCTTCATCTTGCCGCGGAGACGGCGGATATGTACCATAACGGTGTTGTTGGCCTCGTAGACCTTCTCATTCCAGACCTTCTCGAAGATCTCGTCGGTGCTGAATACCTTGCCCGGGTTGGAAGCCAGAAGATACAGGATATCAAACTCGATGGGGGTCAGCTTGACCTCTTCATCGTATACCGTTACCTTGTGGTTGTCTTTGTTGATGGTAAGGCCGCGGATGCTGATCTCGTTCTTCGCGGTCTCGTGCACGTTGCTGTTGGGATTCAACTGGGTGTAGCGGCGAAGCTGGGATTTGACCCGGGCCGTCAGCTCCAGCGGGTTAAACGGCTTTACCACGTAGTCATCTGCTCCGGTGCCGAGACCCAGGATCTTATCCAGATCGGTGGATTTGGCGCTCAGCATGATAATCGGGATGTTGTTGGTCTCCCGGATCTTCTTGCACATCTCCAGGCCGTTCATGCCCGGCATCATGATGTCCAGAAGGCAGAGCTGAATGTCCTCCTTCTCCAGAATGTCCAGGCCATCCTGGGCGTTGGATGCCTTGAATACCTTATAACCGTCGCTGACCAGGTAGATTTCTACCAGATCCGCGATCTCCTGTTCATCGTCTACTACCAGAATATTGGTTTCTGCCATGACTGATTCCTCCTCGTGTATCTATCGTTATTCGGGAAGCCGCAAAGCTATGCCGTTCCCGTTTTTTTCTCTTTATAGTGTACCATAAAAGAGGCCTTCCCGCTTTACTTTTTTATTACATTTCCGGTAAGAAGAGGAAAGGATATGGCTCCGCAGGAACGCCGCAGGCGGACTATCCTATAAGACAAAGTTTGGAAGTAAACTTCCAAACTTGATTGGTGATTCAAATACGGGTTCGTGCGAGCACGACCCGTGCTTGAATCAGGAGGACAAAAAATGAGAGGACCGGTCTCAGTCCCCTCATTCTATGATCGTGATACCAGAATCAGTTCTGGCTCTCTGCCGGTACAAACACCCGGGTGTTGTGCACATCGTCCTGCTTCACGGCAGCCTTCGCCATGGCAATGGCCTCCTCGCAGAACTGCTTCTGGGCTGTCACAAGGACCTTGCCCCGCTTGTCGATCTTCTCATAAGTACCGTCCGGCTGCAGGATATGGGCCTTCACGTTGTCCTCCAGCTGTACCTTTAAGATGTGGATGACCTGCTCTTTCAGTACCGGATCTTCCACCGGGAACATGATCTCCACGCGCTTATCCAGGTTGCGCGGCATCCAGTCGGCGCTTCCCATGTAAACCTCCGGGCTTCCGCCGTTCTCAAAATAGAAGATGCGGGCATGCTCCAGGAAGTTTCCGACAATGGAGTGCACACTGATGTTTTCGCTTAAGCCCGGCACACCTGCCTTCAGACAGCAGATGCCGCGCACCACCAGCTCGATCTTCACTCCGGCACAGGAGGCCTCGTACAGGCAGGCAATGATCTCCCGGTCGCAGAGGGAATTCATCTTCGCCATAATGTGGGCCGGTTTGCCCTCCCTGGCCCGCATGGTTTCCCTGCGGATCATGCGGACGCAGCGGTTTCTCAGCCACAACGGAGCCAGGATCAGGCGGTTCCAGGTCGGCGGCTCGGAGTAGCCGGACAGCATGTTGAATACCGCGGTCGCATCCTCGCCGATCAGCGGATGACAGGTCATGAGTCCGCAGTCCGTGTACAGCTTTGCCGTGGAGTCGTTGTAGTTGCCGGTGCCCAGATGCACGTAGCGGCGGATGCCGTCTTCCTCCCGGCGCACCACCAGCGTGATCTTGCAGTGGGTCTTTAAGCCCACCAGGCCGTAAATAACGTGGCATCCGGCCTTCTCCAGCTTCTTCGCCCAGTTGATGTTGTTCTCCTCATCAAACCGCGCCTTTAACTCCACCAGAACCGATACCTGCTTGCCGTTCTCGGCTGCCTCAGCCAGAGCCGCCACGATCGGGGAATGGCCGCTGACGCGGTACAGGGTCTGCTTGATGGCCAGCACATCGGGATCCTTTGCTGCTTTCTGTACCAGATTTACCACCGGATCAAAGGTCTGGTATGGATGATGCAGGAGAATATCTCCCTTGTGGATGTTGGTGAAAATATCATCATCATTCATGAAGGCCGGCACCGGCTGCGGCGTATAAGGCGGCTCCTTTAAGTGGTCAAAGCCGTTCATGCCATACATCTTCATGAGGAAGGTGAGATCCAGCGGACCGCTGATCTCGTAGATATCCTCGTTGCTGACGGAAAGCTCCCGCTTTAAGATCTTGAGCAGGCGCTTATCTACCTTTTCCTCGACCTCCAGACGGATGACCTCGCCCCACTGACGCTTCTTGAGCTGCTTCTGGATCTCCTCCAGCAGATCCTCCGCCTCCTCCTCATCCAGCGTAAAGTCCGCATTTCGCATGATGCGGAACGGATGGGCGGTGACGATGTTGTAGTTTAAAAACAGATCCTTCATGTTCCGTTCAATGACTTCCTCCAGCAGGATGACCCGGCGTTCGCCCTCCGGTCCCGCCGGAAGCTCCACGATACGCGGAAGCACGGACGGAACCTGCACCATGGCAAATTCCAGCTCCTCTTCCTCGCTGTCCTTTTTCTGCACCAGAGCCGCAATATTTAAGGACTTATTGCGGATGAGCGGAAACGGGCGGGAGGAATCCACCGCCATGGGGGTCAGCACCGGATAGACATCCTCATGAAAATACTGGTCCACGAAAGCGCCGTCCTCCCCGGAAAGCTCCTCATGCTCGCAGATGATCTGCAGCCCCTGCTGCTTCAGAGCCGGAAGCAGGGACCGGTTGTAGGTGGAATACTGGAGATTTACCAGCTCATGGGTTTTCTCCCCGATGAGCTCAAGCTGCTGGTCTGCTTTTAATCCGGCAATATCGGTCTTCTTGTATTTTGCGTGTACCATATCCTTTAAGGATGCCACACGCACCATGAAAAACTCATCCAGGTTGGAGGATGTGATGCTTAAGAATTTCAGCCGCTCAAACAGCGGGATGTTCTTATCCCGCGCCTCTCCCAGAATGCGGAAATCAAATTCCAGCCAGCTCATTTCACGGTTTACATAATTTTCAGGTTTCAAATACTTCTCATCAATCTCTGGCATGGCTTACACTCTCCTTTTCTGTCTCAGCACCGGACGGATCCCGAAAATCTCCTCAAAAAAATCCCCCTTATCCGCGATGGATATGGACTCCAGCGTTACGTCCGCTGCGCAGTCCGTCTGGATCACCAGCTGGCCGTCCTTTACGTTCAGGCGGCAGTCCTTCAGCTTTCCGCTATGTCCCCGGTCCATAGAATTGGCCAGCCGCAGAATGGCCGTCAGCTTGGCAATGACAATGGAAAGATCCTCCGTGGATGCCAGGCGGCTGTCCTTGGACGGTTTTTCCGATACCTCCACCTCATTGTAGCGGAATTTCTGCTGGTGATATTTTACAATATTGGCCACAATCTCTCGCTCCACATGAGACAGGCCGATGATCTCCGTTGCCATGATCATATTGTAGCCGCACTCCTCCGAGCCGCGCATAGTCACAAATTTGCCGCAGGAATGCAGGTTTGCCGCGATCTGTAACAGCAGGCGTTCCCGCTGTCCCAGACCATGGTACTTTTTCAGGCTGTCAAAGACCTTTAAGGCCGCCGCCTCCACATTCTGGACGTGGGGCATATAGCATTTATACCGCTTCGCCATATTGCGGGAGGTGACGATGATATCGTTCTCGAAGCTGTGGTTGAAGCGGATAAGCTTTTTGTCCTCTGCATACTCTGCCGCCATGCCGTCCGTGATGCGGATGCCCGGCACCCACATAAGCTCTGCTCCCGTGATCTCCAGCATCCGCTTGTAGATGGCTGCCGTCGGGAACAGCAGGCTCGCATACTCCTCATTCACATCGAAAAAGTCCTCGGTCTGGGGCAGTGTCATGCCCTTTAAGCGCTCATAGAAGCGGTTGAACTCCTGAATGGTGATCTGCTCCGGCCTCTGCTTGTCCGTCATTTTATAATAGAGAGAAAGAATCGGTTCGCCTATGGCGATCAGGTTTTTGATCTCCCGATCCTTCAGGTACATCTTCCGGTAGGTCACCAGCTCATTGTCGATGAGCTCCGCGATCAGATTCTGGGCTCCCTGCTGGGTCAGCATCTCGTGGGCGATCAGCTCCCGCAGACGCAGCACGCCAAGAGGCAGGTTCTGGGTGGAAATCAGCGCATCCTTATCAAACAGGGAGGCCTGCATGCTGCCAAAACTCACATCCACAATGGCAGTGCCCCGCTGGATATTCTTCTGGAACTCCGCGTCCTTCACCGCAATGGCCTTGTAGCTGATGAAGCGCTGCTCCGAGTTGCTGATGACCTTGACATCGATCCCGGTCCGCACCCGAAGCTGTTCCAGCACGATCTGGCTGTTTCTCGCTTCCCGCATGGCACTGGTGGCGTAAGCCCGGTATTCCTTCACCTGATACTCCCTCATGATCCGCACAAAATCCTGTAAAACCTGACACATCTCCTCCACCAGCCTGTAGCTGATCTTGCCGGTATTGTAGGTATCCTTGCCCAGCGCGATCATGTGCTTCACCTGATCCACCGAGCGGATACTGCCCTTATCCGTAATCTCGTAAATGCCAAGTTCCAGTTCAAAGGAGCCGACATCAATTGCCGCAAATGTCCGTACCATACGCAATTCCTCCCTGTCAAAATATGATGATCATACGCTTTCTATGTAAAACCTCCGGGTGTCTCAGGTCAATTTCCTGTAAAATTGGTTACAGTGTCAAAAGTCTGAGTCCACGACATGCTTGCATGTCGGTGGAGGAATGACTTTATGACACGCACTTCAATGAGGATGTAGTGGGGCGAAAGCCCCGCGAGAATCCGAATTGAAGTAGAATTGTGGGAGTGCGAAGCACGGAACAATTCGTGTAACCAAAAGTTCGGGTGTTTTGACACCCGAACCAAAATTAATAATTACCAAGAATCTTGAAATTCTGTGCTTCCTCGCCGATTCCGCGCAGTGCGTTTTTTACGCCTGCATCCTGGAGATTTCCCTCAATATCTACGAAAAACCGATATTCCCAGTTTTTCCCGGGCACCGGGCGAGACTGGATCATGATCATATTCACATGGTTGAAAATGAAATTCCCAAGCATGTTGTAAAGGGAACCGCTGGTGTGCGGAAGTTCAAAGCAGAGACTGATCTTGCCTGCGTCCTTCTGGTACACCTTGCGGTTTGCCAGGATCACAAAGCGGGTCGTGTTGCCCTGATTATTCTGGATAGAAGGCTTGAGCAGCTCCAGTCCATACAGCTTTCCGGCAATCTCGCTGGCCACTGCGGCCTGGGAACGGTCTCCCTCTTCGATCACGCGTTTGGCGGCTACCGCCGTATTCTCCACGCTGATCTGCTTTAACCCGTTGTTATTTAAGAAGATCGAGCACTGCATCAGTGCCTGCGGATGGGAAAAAACGGTTTTCACATCCTGCAGCCTTGTTCCCGGCACCCCAAGCAGTGCATGATTGACCGGAAGAAATGTCTCTGCCACGATGTAGTTATCATAGCGGGTCAGCAGATCGTACATGTCGATGACCGCTCCGGCAGAGGAGTTCTCAATCGGCATAACCGCGTAATCAGCCTTGCCAAGCTGTACCTCCTTCATGGCATCCTCAAAACGGGCCACATGATAGATCTCCGTCTGTTCGCCGAAATACTGGATGGCTGCCGCATGACTGTAAGCCCCCTCCACCCCCTGGTGCACCACGCGCACATGGTCCATGGGAATGCTGTCCAGGCGCTCAAAGCCCAGCTTGACCGCCCGCCCATGCTCCTCCAGTATAGAATACTGGTATTTGCGGCTGACGGACATCATCTGGGCAAAGAGATCCCGCACTGCGATCTGATTAAACTCGCTGCCGGCCATGGCGCTGACCGCATCCAGCTTCTGCTGCTCACGCTCCGCATCGTAGACGGCCTTTCCCGAAGCGATCTTGGTCTCTGCCACCTTGCCGCAGATATCCATGCGCTTCTCAAATAATGTTACGATCTGTTTATCAATTGTATCTAACTGCTCTCTGTATTCCAGTAAATCCACGATAGTATTTTATCCCCTTCCTGAAAACTCTGCTGCTGAGTTTTCTTCACTGCTTCCGGACGCTGCGCCGCTGCTGCTCGTCCACCAGCATTTTCCTGATGCAGGCTGCGGTATATGCCCCGGCGCGTTTCCGGTCTTCCACCGGAAGCTCTTTGATATAAAACGGCTCCCCAAACTCAATCGTCACATGGGACGGACGGATGAACGGGAAATGCTTTTCCAGAATCTCCGCAGTTCCGGTAATAGCCACCGGCACCACCGGGCATCCTGCCTTCTCCGCGATCTTTAAGCTTCCTTCTTTAAACTCCAGAAGCTCGGTCGGGTCGTCCGCCTTGCAGCGGGTTCCCTCCGGAAAGATCCACATGGAGGAACCGCCTTTTACCTTCTCGATTCCCTCCAGAATGGTCTTTAAGCCTGCTTTGATGTCCTTACGATCCAGAAACAGACAGTTGACATTGCGCATCCAGTCCCGCAGGAGCGGAATTTTTTCCATCTCTTTTTTGGCTATAAAGCCAGTCTGACCCGGTACCACAGCATAACCGGTTACAATGTCAAAATAGCTTCTGTGGTTTCCCACATACAGCACCGACTTATCCGGTATGTTCTCAAACCCCTTCACCGTCAGTGTAGATCCGGTCAGACGGAATACCATGGTCAGGATCTGTTTTACTACCTTTAACGCATATTCCTTCTGGCGGTTTTCATCGTTCCTCCAGACGTATTTTTCCCCGATCAGAAGCGGCAGTGCACTTACCAGGAGAAATACGATCACCACCAGAAGGATCAAAATCACTCGTATCATCCCACACCTCGTTGCTGCTGTTCACGCATTGCGCAAACAGTAACCATTCTTTCTATAAGTATTCCTGTTCAGTATATAAAAAAAGAGGTGCAAAAACAAGTCATTCGCACCTCTTTTTTGGAAATTTGGAAATCCATTCAAACAATAAACCGGTGGCAAACCAGAACGGTGCAAAGTCCAGACGGATCAGCCCGTTCACACTGGCCTGGTAACCGGTGTAATCCCAGGGACACATTCCCCGGGCCCTTAAAAAAGCTCCGGACAGATACTCTGCCGTAAAAATGAGCACCATATAAAGCAGTCCATGCCGGATGATCCGGTCCGTCCGGCTTAAAGGGCTGTCCCCGATCCACCCGTCCACCACCCCGGCAATGGGCGCCAGCAGCGCACCGCAGCCATAGATGGGGAACATCAGAAGAGAGGTCTGTCCCATGAGCCTCCAGTCATGGATCAGGATGGACTCCGTGGAAGTAAACAGAACCTCCAGGCACCAGCCGCTTATGCCGCACAGGAAAAAATGAAATAGAAACCGTCGTAATCTGTTCATACGATTAATATAGCGTTTCTGCCGGCATTTTATTCATCCGTCAGGCCTTTATCAGGCTTGTATCAGGCTTTTGTAACTGCTCAGTATCTTCACAGTCACGGGCTTTTTTACTTTGCCGCCGGATTCTCTTTCATGAACGCAAGCAGGGCGTCTCGTTTTTCGTCCAGATAGCGGCTCCATTCCCCCGGGTCGATCCAGACGCTGTTGTCCGCTCCGTTCTTCATTTTTTCCAGTTTTTCTGCCATGTGATTGTTGATACAGTGGTTTCCCAGGAAGAAATCCACATGCTCGTCCCGCACCTTTTTCAGAGATTCCAGATAAACCTCCCGCATATGGCACTGCGGATCCCCGATCTCCGCCAGATAATCCGTTGCCAGCGTATTGAATCCGAAACCCCCGTAATATCCGGCGCGTACCGTGCGGTCTCCCTCTGTCACATCAAAGAAAACGGAAATGCAGCCCTCTGTATGCCCCGGAACCAGATAGAATTTCATCTTCACACTGCCAAAAGTCAGTTCATCACCATCCCGGATCTCCACATCCGGCGCAATGAGCTCGTCCATGAAATCCGGGCTGTCCTGAATAAAGGATTTCTCCGGGTGCTCCCGGTACATCGCCGCATCCGGCGCACCCATATAAATCCTTGTGCCGAACATCTCACGCATAAATTTAGCACCACCAATGTGGTCCACATGACCGTGGGAAAGGATGATCCACTTTACATCTGCCGGATCAAAGCCGGCCTTCCAGATGGAATGGATCAGCATCGCAGTGTTCCCGCAGTTTCCGGCATCGATCAGCAGAAGTCCGTCTCCGGTATCGATCAGATGCACGCATACCCAGCTATCCCCCACATAATACACATTTCCAAACATGCGGAACGGCTCCATATACCGCTCATTCTGTTTCGTCCAGTATTTTGCCAGTGGATTCTTTTCAAACTCCGCCCGCCTTGCGAGAAAGTCCTTATAATTTTTCTTAATGCTCATAGCCATACTCCTTTTCTTTCCTTGTAAAAAAGGGAATACGGCTTTCAGGCAACCCCGATTCCGTACTCCCCCGTGTGTATGATTTTTTATACAATAGCGTAACAATCAGTTATGATCCTACTTCATAAGCTCCCGCACCTGGCGTACACGCTCTGTGATGAAATCCGCCCATACGGTATCATCCAGATAAGGCTGCTTCTCGTGCGTATATGTTCCCGCCTGGTCTACGATCTCAATCTGATTCGGATGACTCGGCAGAGCAATGTCCACATGGATTTTCTTTAATTTCTCCGCATCGTCAAAGAAACGCTGTCTGAGATCCGGAGTTAAGTATTTGCTGGTGGCATAATACTTATCGTTCATGGTATTTGCGCCCACGCCCCCATGCATGGCCACTACATACTCTTCTCCATTGACCGGATTTTTCTCTTTCCAGAAAAAACTGGTACAGCCAATGGTATGACCCGGTGTCAGCATGGTCTGAACGCTGATATTTCCCAGTGTTACCGGCTTCTCATCAGAGTAGAACTCATCCGGTTCAAAATTCTGCACATGAGAACCGGAATCCGGAATCATGGTCTCCTCCGGACAGCTCTTCATGAATACATAGTCCTCCTTGGACATATACAACTGTGCGCCGGTCAGCTCTTTCATCTCTGCCGCTGCTCCGCAGTGGTCGAAATGCGCGTGGCTGATCAGGATCTTTTTGATATCTGTCGGCTTATATCCCAGCCTGTAGATGGAATCTACTAACAGGTAGCTGCTCTCCGGGATTGCCGTGTCGATCAGGAGCAATCCGTCACCGGTATCGATCAGGTAACAGCCAACCCAGGTCTGTCCTGCCACATACCAGGTATTCGGGGATACCTGGAACGGTTTGATGGCCAGAGTCCACGGCTCATGTACAAGGGTCTCTACCGGATGCGGGATTGCCGGACTGCAATGAAATGACATAATCTTATTCTCCTGTTATGAATTTGCTTTTTTCATTTTTGCAAGAATGGTGCGGATGATCGGAGAGAATACACATCCGATACCGATCAGCATCATGATGCAGGAAATCGGTCTTGTAAAGAAGGTTGCGGCTGTTCCGGTGTACTGGAATGCCTTTAACATATTACTCTCAAGCGTCGGTCCCAGAATGAAAGCCAGAATCAGCGGTGCCGTCGGGATACCGCCATACGCCATGAATATACCAACGACTGCGAATGCAAGCATCATGCCGCATTTGTACAGGCTTCCGGAATCGACATATGCACTTACCAGAGAGATGATCAGCAGTGCCGGATACATATAATGATACGGAACCTTTAAGATCTGCGGGAACAGGCGAATTCCGAACATCTGCATAACCAGTACCAGACAGGCAACAACAGCAACGGTTGCAAACATCAGATAAACAATGTGTCCACTGTTCTTAAATACCATAGGTCCCATTTCAAGTCCATGGATGGTCAGCGCACCGATCAGCAGTGCGGTCGTGGAATCTCCCGGGATACCCAGTGCAGCCATCGGGATCATGGCACCGCCAATGGAAGCATTGTTTGCAACCTCAGGTGCCCAGACACCGGCCGGATTACCTTTACCAAAGGAGTCCGGATCCTTGGATGCATTCTTTGCGGAAGAATATGCAACCAGATTGGAAAGACCGGAGCCCATGCCCGGAAGGAAGCCAATGCCAAGACCGATCAGGAAGGAACGGATGATATTGCCAATCTGCTCCTTAAACTCGGCAATGGTTATGCCCAGGCCGCGGACGCTCTTGGTGTCTACCTCCGGCAGTGCGCCGAAGCCTTTTGCGTAAGCAACTACGATGGTGCTGACACTGAACACACCGATCAGCACGATGGTCATACCCAGACCGCTCATTAAATACATGTTGTCAAATACAAAACGCGGCACTGCATCGATCGGAGAATAGCCTACGGATGCAAACAGCAGACCGATACAGGCAGAAGACAAACCCTTAAACATGTTACCCTTGGAAATTGCAAGCACCATGGTGATAGCTACAAAACACAGTGCGAAATACTCCCACGGTCCCATTAAGAAAGCCACATCTGCAACGAACTCACTGCAGAAGGCTGCGATAATAGCACTGAAGAAGGTACCTGTAAAGGATGCAAACATACCGATTGCCAGCGCTTTGCCGGATTTTCCCTGCTGGCTCATCGGATAACCGTCCCAGCAGGTAGATACTGCCGATGCAGAACCCGGAATACCAAGTAGAACAGAACCGATAAATGCACCGGAACATCCGCCGATCCAGAGGGACAGCAGGAAAATAACTGCAGTTCCTGGATCCATGCTGTATGTAAGCGGCATGAACAGCATAACAGCCAGTGTGCCGGACAGACCGGGAATCGCACCGAAAATAATTCCGACAGCAGTTCCTACGATCATCAAGAGCAGATTGAACGGCTGTGCAAACTGTGAAATGATGTACGGGAAATTTGTTATCATAAATCCTTACCTCCTGTTATCTAAAACAGCTCGCCAGTCGGCAGGCTGAGTCCGAATACGTAGATGTAAACCACATAAATGACTGCAGTAAGCAATACAGAGTAGAGGATCCTTCCCTTTAATGTACTCTTACTTCCTTTTGCAAACAGCGTGGTCAGACCATAGGTAACAAATGGGGTAACGATCAGATAACCAATCAGGCTTGCTGCAAATACATAAACAGCCAGAACCACCATGGCTGCCAGCGCCTTAATCCAGCCTTCCTTATTTAAGAATGGCTTTTCATCTTCTATTTTTTCCTTACAGCCTTCCAGAAACACGCCTGCGCCACAGATCATAAAACCAACCGCCGCGATCATCGGCAGGGCTTTCGGCCCCGGATAAGACAAGGTGAATGGAACGGATAGCTGATTTGTCATCACAAATACAATGATTCCGAGGATTACCAGTATTGCACCGGCAACCTGATCTCTCTTGATCTTCATAGAAACTCACATTTCCTTTCTTACTATTTCTATTTGTTGCACAATCTGTTTACAGAAAAGGGGCTGCCCTGCGGCAGCCCCCTTTGCCTGCATCTACTGCTGCAACTGTTACTTCGCTGCTGTTCATGCACCGCATGACCGTCAATATTATTTCTGCTTCAGTCCAAGCATATCAACAACGCTGTTTAAGGACTCCTGCTGATCTTTTAACTTCTGCAGGCCTTCCTCCTGGCTGAAGAATGTCATATCAAAACCAGCCGGTTTTAATACTTCCTGAACATCCGGGTTCACAACTGCGCTCTCGAAGTAATCGTGTAAAGCGGTAACTGTCTCTGCTTTCATATCCTTCGGTCCAAGTACCAGGAACAGGGTAGAGAAGGTGCAGTCATAGCCCTGATCTACGAAGCTTGTTACACCCGGGAGAATCGTGCTCTCGCCGCCATTCTCATCTACGGAGAAGCAGCCAAGAGCTTTTGCTTTTCCGGATTCTACATACTGTTTTGCCTGATTCTGGTTTACGAATGCTGCATTAATGCTTCCGCCGACCAGTGCGGTAAGCTTCTCGGTATCAGAACCTGCTTCAACATACTTTACCTCGATTCCTGCTGCCTGAGCAAACAGACCGGACATGATGTGAGAGCTGCCGCCGGTCTCAACCCCCAGAAGGATGGTTCCCGGAGCAGCCTTTGCAGCCTCAACCAGATCGTCAGTGGTATTGTACGGAGAATCACCCGGAACAACCAGTACATAGCCGGTCTTCTCAGTTCCCTCACCGACTGCGATCACAGTAAAATCGTCTGCTGCAGAGTGATCATACACGCCGGTTGCTGTTTTTATCAGCATAGTGGTATGGAAGAACAGAAGCGTGCTTGCATCTGCTTTTGCACTGCGTACCTTTTCCATTGCGACAACGCCGCTTCCGTCTGTGTTATTCTGAACGGTTAAGTTGCTGCCGGAATCTTTGCCGACCTGAGTTGCAATTGCTCTTGCTACAA
>CAVIRL010000044.1:1399-1886 GCA_963645005.1 Prevotella sp. P5-108 | reverse complement strand
CAGTCAAAGAGGCCATTGCCATGACACCTGCCAGCATCACGCTTAAAATCTGTTTTTTCATAACCCATTTCTCCTTCTCTCTTTGTTTTGAAAAAAGCAACATATTTTTCTCGATATGCTTGCTTTTTTTGTATGTTTTGATTATACTTCCCTTGTTAGCTTAATTCAACTTATTGTATTTCATATTTTGTCTTAATTGTATTAAGAGAAACTTGTCAGGGGGATTTATCATGGATTTACGACAGATAGAAAATATCATTACAATTGAACAGGAACAGAATATTTCCCGTGCGGCAGAAAAACTGTTTCTGACACAATCTGCATTAAACCAGCAGCTCCTAAAGCTGGAAAAGGAGCTTGGGACTCCGCTCTTTGAACGCCGCAAGCACAGCATGATCCCGACCTTTGCCGGTCGCATCTACCTTACCACCGCCCATCAGATGCTGGACATGAAAAAGGAAACCTACCGGATCATTTCCGATATTTC
>CAVIRL010000044.1:0-1389 GCA_963645005.1 Prevotella sp. P5-108 | reverse complement strand
TCCCTCGCCTACACACCGGAGACCGGAGCTTCCATGTTTTCCCAGATTTATCCGATCTTCCATCGCAAATATCCGAATATCACATTCCAGATCTATGAGGCACGCGTTAAGAAAATGGAACAGCTTGTACTAAAGAAAGAGGTGCATTTTGCGTTTCTTACCTACATTGAGGGCAGCAAAAACCCGGATCTTGACTATATGGATATGGACATGGAATCCATGGTTCTCGGACTTCCTGTTTCCCATCCGCTGGCTCATCTTGCCGGAAAAAACAGCCACGAGACCCTTCCGCTCCTGGATCTGACCCTGCTGCGGGATGAGCAATTTATCATGCTAAGCAAAGAAACCCGCATGCGCGACATGATCGACGATGCATTCGCGCTTGCAGGTTTCCATCCTAAGGTTTTATTTGAGTCTGTCAGCACCCATACTGTGCTCAACATGGTACGGGAACAGATCGCTCCGGCCTTCTTCCCACAGTCCTATGTGGATCCATCTCTGCCCATTGCCTACTTTACCGTGGCACCCTCCCGCCGCTGGATCCGCAGCGTTGCGTTTCTTAAGGGCTGCTACTTTACCAGGCCGGAAAAGTATTTCATTGCCCTTGGCACTGACTATATGCGCGGCCACCTGCAGGAAAGCATGGGCAGATAACGTCCGTCACACAAACCGGTTTTTCTCCGCATCATAATGATAATCGATCGCGGACAGTTTTTTCTTAATCTCATCCGCGTCCAGATCATACGAGCCGCACAGATCCTCCAGGCTGCTGTAATGATCCCGAAGCTGGGTATTCAGAAAGCTCATCAGCATCACGGGATCCTTTGGAATGAATGCCATATTTTTTATTTCCTTTCTTTTTGCATGATGATATAATGATAGAACGATTCAGAAAGAATCACAAGTTTTTTATATCAGGAGGCCGACATTATGAAAAACCCTAAGAAGAACCTGAAACGTATCCTGATGATCGCCACCGGCGGCACCATTGCCTCCAAACGCAGCGAAGAAGGCTTAAAACCACTCATCACTTCAGAAGAGCTCCTCGGTTTTGTGCCGGATGTCAGAGAATTCTGTGAAGTGACTGCCATGCAGGTCATCAACATTGACAGTACCAATATCCAGCCAAAACACTGGCTGTTAATTTCTTCCACCATCGAGCGATTCTACGATCAGTACGATGGCTTTGTGGTCTGCCACGGCACCGACACCATGGCCTACACCGCATCCGCCCTTTCCTACCTGATCCAGAATTCTCCGAAACCGATCGTGGTCACCGGTGCCCAGAAGCCCATCGACCTGGAGATCACGGATGCCAAGACCAACTTAACCGACAGCTTCCTCTTTGCAAGCTGTGACAAGGCCCACGGTGTCAACATCGTATTTGAC
>CAVIRL010000043.1:0-17977 GCA_963645005.1 Prevotella sp. P5-108 | reverse complement strand
TCAGAAGCCGGGGCAGGGAAAGCGGGGACCGCGTCGCGCTGGAGGCAGATGAGCAGCAGTATACCTGGAAGGATCTTGATACCCTCAGTGATTACATGGTGGGACGAATGCTTTCCTGTAAAATTAAGAAGGGCACCCATGTGGGAATCTGGAGCACCAATTCACCGAACTGGATCATTGTATTTCTGGCCCTGAGCAAAATTGGGGCAGTTCCGGTACTACTGAATACCTGCTACAGCACCGAGGAGCTGGAACAGGTGCTCCGCTATGCGGATGTGGAGTTTGTGTATTACGGGGAAGGCTACAAAAAACTGGTCTACGAGGATATGGTGGCACATCTTGCCCCAAAGTTAGAAGGAACGGTGAAGCGCTGGATCTACATTGGCCGCGATACCGCGAGACAGTGGATGACGGAGAAAAGCTTTGTCTTCGCGGAGCGCATGAAAAAGGTTACCCGGGAGATCGGCAGTTATATCCGCAAGGTGGAGCCGGAGGATACGGCAGCGATCCTGTTTACATCGGGAACCACAGCCATGCCAAAAGGCGTCATGCTGAGCCATTACAGTCTGGTGAACAACGCCCTGGAGCTCTGCAGCCACATGGGCTGGGAAGCATCCGACAAGATGATGATCGCGGTGCCGCTGTTTCACTGCTTCGGCCTGACGGCCAGCCTACTGGCCAGTATCCACACCGGCTGCTGCATGAATACGGTGGAGTATTATAAGACCATGACGGTGCTGCAGACTGTGCAGAAGCATCACTGCACCCTGCTAAATGGTGTCCCTTCCATGTTTATGGCTGTCACCAGAAATCCGGCCCATAAGGACTACGACTTGAGCAGCTTAAGAAACGGCATTATTGCCGGTTCTCTGGTCAGCGAGGAGGAATATTACACGATCCGGAAGGAAATCCCAGGACTGGTGCTCCATGCTTCCTACGGCCAGACGGAAACGGCGCCCTGCGTCAGCATCAGCGATGTGGGAGATTCCGAGGAAGAACGTGCCACAACGGTAGGGCGGGTGCTGCGCCACTGTGAGGTGCGCGTTCTGGCACCGGACGGGACCGTTCTCCCGGTTGGGGAAGACGGGGAAATCTGT
Source organism: Prevotella sp. P5-108 (assembly GCA_963645005.1). Taxonomy (GTDB): domain Bacteria; phylum Bacillota; class Clostridia; order Lachnospirales; family Lachnospiraceae; genus Brotaphodocola. The sequence continues at coordinate 16,880 of CAVIRL010000043.1, read as the reverse complement.
GTGCGGGGCTACAATGTCATGCAGGGGTATTACCATCTTCCGGAGGAAACCGCGAAGACCATCGACGGGGAAGGATGGGTCCACACGGGGGATCTTGGACATCTGGATGGACGGAATTTTCTGCATATCACGGGCCGCATGAAGGAAATGATCATCCGGGGCGGAGAAAACATCTCTCCGCGGGAGATTGAGCAGGTGATCCGGCACTATCCCGGTATCCGGGATGTAAAGGTGATCGGGCTTCCAGCGGAGGTTCTGCAGGAGATGATCGTGGCCTGCATCATTCCGGAGGAGGGGCTGACCATCAGCAGTACCGGCCTTATGACCCATATGGAGAACCATCTGGCCTACTACAAGCTGCCGGTCCATATTGTGCGCATGGAGGCGTTTCCCATGAATGCCAGCGGAAAAGTGATGCTGGGCGAGCTGAAAAAGCAGGCGGCGGAGATTATCCAGACCAACCCGGATATTACCAGCACGGCGACGTTAAGGAATCGTTAAACTGCACAAAATTGGATGAGCAAATTCGTGAAAAACAGGAAAAACGCCACGCTCATATATGTAACTATAGACATGTAATGTTCGATGTGTTATAATTTGAATATATGTTAGAGAAATAACAAACAAAGTAAACAAAGCAGTTCCAAAGGAGGCAAAACATGATTCTTTCTGCGAAATATGAGTTAATGAGAAAGAACTTCCGCAACTTTGCGGAGACGGAGTTCACGACCGAGATTCAGGAAAAGCTGGACAAAGAGGGCGGCTTCGATACAGAGATGTATCAGAAAATGGCCAAATATGGTTTTCCCGGCATCAAGATTCCGGTAAAATATGGCGGCCAGGGCGGCGATAGCCTGGCTTATGTCCTGATGAATGAGGAGTTCGCCAGAGTATGTCCGGTACTTGCGATCTATGCAAACACCTCCAACTCCCTGGGAGGCGGACCGTTACTTGCCTGCGGCAATCAGGCACAGCTTGAGAAATATCTGGTTCCGGTAGCAAAGGGCGAGAAGCACATCTGCTTCGCACTGACTGAGCCGGGCGCAGGTTCCGACGCAGGAAGCATGACCACAAGAGCGGTTGAGGACGGCGACTATTATGTGCTGAATGGCCGTAAGTGCTTCATTTCCGGCGCGCCGATTGCAGATTATGCCGTTGTGTTCGCAAAGACTGACCTTACCCAGAAGGGTGCGAAGGGCATTTCCATTTTCCTGGTAGATATGAAACTTCCTGGTGTTTCCTGCGGTAAGCCGGAGGCAAAGATGGGTATCAACGGATATCCGACCAGTGATATCGTATTCGAGAACGTAAGAGTACATAAGAGCGACCTGGTAGGCCCGTTAGACAAGGGCTACGGTGTTGCAATGTCTACTCTGGACGGCGGACGTCTTGGTGTTGCAGCCCAGTCCCTGGGTATTGCTCAGGCATGCCTGGAGGAAGCAACCAAGTACGCAAAAGAGAGAAAACAGTTCGGCAAGCCGATTTCCTACAACCAGGGCATCAGCTTCATGCTGGCAGATATGGCAACTGAGATCGAAGCAGCACGCTGCCTGATCTACAACACCGCTATGGCAAAGGACGCTGGCGATAAGAATGCTTCCGTTATGTGCTCCATGGCAAAATATTACGCATCTGAGATGGCAAACCGCGTAGCAGGCAAGGCAATTCAGATCCACGGTGGTTATGGCTTCATCAAAGAGTACAAGGTAGAGCGTCTGTACCGCGATGCACGCGTTATGACCCTGTATGAAGGAACCAGCCAGGTACAGCAGATCGTTATTTCCAGAAGTCTGTTAAAGTAGGAGGAAGCTTAGAATGAGAATTTATGTATGTGTAAAACAGGTTCCTGATACATCAGGAAAGGTTGCAGTAAAAGCGGATGGAACCCTGGATCGTGCATCCATGCAGACCATCATCAACCCGGATGACCTGGCTGCTACTGAGGCAGCTCTGGAATTAAAAGACGCTACCGGATGCCAGGTAACTGTAGTTACCATGGGACCGCCGCCTGCAGAGGGCATGTTAAGAGAGCTCATCGCTATGGGCGCAGATGACGCAGTCCTCATCTCCGGCCGTGAATTCGGCGGATCCGATACCTTCGCTACTTCCCAGATCATTGCAGGCGCACTGCACAACCTGGGAGTTGGCTCGGATGATGTGATCTTCTGCGGACGTCAGGCAATCGATGGTGATACCGCACAGGTTGGCCCGCAGATCGCTGAGAAATTAAACATCCCGCAGGTTACCTACGCTGCAGACATCAAGAAAGAGGGCAACAGCCTGACTGTAAAACGTCTTCTGGAAGATGGTTACATGACCGTACAGGTTCAGACTCCGTGCCTGATCACCTGCGTAAAAGAGTTAAACGAAGTTCGTTACATGACTGTAAAAGGCATCCTGGAGTGCTGGGACAAGCCTCTGACTGTTCTGGACTACAACGCACTGAAAGACGAGCCACTCATCGATCCGACCACCATCGGACTGAAGGGTTCACCGACCAACGTATTCCGTTCCTTTACACCGCCGCAGAAGGGCGCAGGACAGATTCTTGGCGGTACCGCAGAAGAGGCTTCCAAAGAGCTTGCAGGCCTGCTTGCAAAGAAACACGTAATCTAGGATCGGGAGGAAAAGAATATGTCTTATAATAGTGCTGAGATTAATGAATTCAGTGATATCTGGGTATTCTGTGAGCAGCGTGACGGCAAGCTGATGAATACCGACTTCGAGCTGATCAGCGAAGGTAGAAAGCTGGCAGACGAGAGAGGCTCCAAGCTGGTAGGACTCCTGCTTGGCGGCGAGGGAATTGAGAATACTGCAAAAGAGCTTGGCGGATACGGCGCAGATAAAGTGATCGTATGCGCAGATAAAAACCTGGCAGTTTATACCACCGATGCATACAGCAAGGTTCTGTGCGACGTGGTTATGGAGAAGAAACCGGAAGTCCTGTTGATCGGCGCATCCAACATCGGCCGTGACTTAGGACCGCGTGTAGCTGCAAGACTGCATACCGGACTGACTGCAGATGCAACTCATCTGGACATCGATATGGACCGGTATGTACAGTTCTTAAAAGAGTCCTCCACCATCGATCTGGAGAAAGTAAAATTCAAAATGGATGACACGAACTTAAAGATGACCCGTCCGGCATTCGGCGGCCATCTGATGGCAACCATCATCTGCCCGCGTTTCCGTCCGTGCATGTCCACTGTACGTCCGGGCGTTATGAAGAAGGCTGACTTCGATCAGGCAAAGGCTGATGCATGCGAGATCGAGATGGCTCAGTTCTCCTTAACTGATGCAGACTTAAGAACCAAGGTTCTGGAGGTTGTAAAAGAGAGCAAGAAGCTGGTTGACTTAATCGGTGCAGATATCGTTGTCAGTGTTGGCCGCGGCATCAGCAAAGACCCGGAGAAGGGCATCAAGCTGGCAGAGGAGCTGGCAGAGGCTCTGGGCGGCGGCGTTGTGGGCGCATCCCGTGCCGTTACCGATGCAGGCTGGCTGTCTTCTGACCATCAGGTAGGCCAGACCGGTAAGACCGTTCATCCGCGCATCTACGTTGCGCTTGGTATCTCCGGTGCTATCCAGCACAAAGCTGGCATGCAGGATTCCGAGCTGATCATCGCTGTCGATAACAACGAGACCGCTCCAATCTTTGAGTGCGCAGACTACGGCATCGTAGGCGACCTGTTCGAGGTTGTTCCGCACATGATCGAGGAGATCAAAGCTGCGAAAGAAGCAAAATAAGAATAAAAATTGTTGAGCTTTCCATAGACAGGAAGGACGCAGGCTGTTATCAGGGCGTGTGTCCTTCTTTTTTTGCAAACTTTTTGTCAGGTTTATGCGGTTGACAGCTGGAAAATTCTGGCGTAGAATGATTGTAAACAAGAGCAGTGGGGAGGAACGGGTATGATTTACGCAAAGTCTGGTGAGAATCATCCGATCACGTCAGACGAAATTTTTGAGCAGATACTGAACCGGATCATCCAGCTGCGTCTGGAGCCCGGGCAGCTGATCAGTGAAAACCAGATGTCCGCGGAGTACGGGGTATCCCGTTCTGTCATCCGCATCGCCTTCACAAGACTCCGGCAGCTTGGCTTTATTGAGATTTACCCGCAGCGGGGCACCTATGTGAGCCTCATGGATTTAAGCCATATCGCGGATCTTCTGACGCTGCGGACGGCAGTGGAAAAGGAAGTTCTCTACGAGATTTTTACAGAGCTGAGGGAAGCGGAGCGCAGCCAGATGCTGGAGCGCCTGCGGGAGAACCTGAAAGAACAGGAAAAGTACCGGGATGAATCCGATTATTTCGGTCGTTTCGCGGAACTGGATGCGGAGTTTCACAAGATCATGATCGACAGCGTAGGCCGCAGCGCCATGATGCGGATGTTAGACAACCTGATGCTGCATCTGTCTCGGTGGAGAAACTTTGATGTGGCCTTCGACAACCGTGTATCACAGCTGGTCGAGGAACATAAAAAAGTATTCGAAGCCATTGAGGAGGGAGATATCCAGAAAGCCCAGGAACGCATGGGAGATCACCTGGAAACCATCACAGCCATTGCCGACCGGGCTATGGCCGTGTATCCGACCTACTTTAAGAATGGTTGATCCGATCTGGAGAGAAAAAGAAGAGCAGGAAAACGCAGAAAGCGCGGATTTCCTGCTTTTTCTTTGTTTTACCGTATGTTTATCAGAAAACGAGTCTGTTTAAAAATAAACAAAAAGTGCTTAAGTTATGTAAACTTACAGGAACGGAATCACAGACGGAAAAAAAGAATTTATGTAAAAAACATAAAAAAAACAAAGAAGCTATTTACATCTATTGATAAATTTGATAATATTAGGTCATGAGTTGAGCAGTTTGTTGGCGATAATGAATCATCGCACGGCAAATTTTTTTGGCGTTTAACTTGTATACTAGAATATCAAAATTAGAAACGCAAGCAGGATGCCTTTTTTATTTGCCCAAACTCGTTTAATTTTTAACAACCAGAAAGCGGTTAAAAAGTTTGAAGAGGTGTCGGTTATGTATACACTGGGAATTGATATCGGATCCACCACATCCAAGGCAGTCATCCTGAAGGATGGAGCCAAGATTGTAGCATCATCCATCGTGGTTGCTACCGTCGGAACAGACGGTGTCAGCCAGGCACTGGACAATGTCATGAAGGAGAGCGGACTTGCGCAGGCAGATATGGCGTGCACCGTGGCAACCGGATATGGCCGCCAGACTTATGACGGCGCGGACTACCAGGTCAGCGAGCTTACCTGTCACGCACTGGGCGTTCACTTTGTATGTCCGGGCGCAAGAACCGTCATTGATATCGGCGGACAGGACGCAAAGGTTCTTTCCCTGAATGAGGAAGGCCGCATGGTCAATTTTGTTATGAATGACAAATGCGCGGCAGGAACCGGGCGTTTCCTGGATGTTATGGCAAATATCTTAAAACTCGATATTTCCCAGCTGGAAACCGAGGCTACAAAGGCAGTCAAGCCGGCGAGCATCTCCAGTACCTGCACCGTATTTGCAGAGTCAGAGGTAATCTCCCAACTGGCATCCGGAACTGATATCCCGGACCTGGTGGCAGGTATCTGCCAGTCCGTGGCAACCAGGGTTGCTTCCTTGGCAAAGCGTGTAGGCGTCCGCGAGGAAGTCTGCATGAGCGGCGGCGTAGCACAGAATGGCGGTGTCCGCAATGCCATGGCAAAAGAGCTTGGCGTGAAAATCTACTACGACAAGCGGGCACAGGAACTGGGAGCTCTTGGCGCAGCGATTTACGCATACGGAAAGAGCAGTCAGGCATAAAAAATATAAAACAGAAAGCTTACCGTGTTCCTTTGCGGAGGACGCGAGCTGATACAGACCGGACAGACGCCGCAAATGACGCGCGGACGGCCAGAACCTATTTTATTTAGGAAATGAAAACGAAAATGTATAAAGGAGGTTTTTCACAATGGCTGAAGAAGTAAAAAAGAGCAGACCCGCACCAGATCCGAACTCAGCAAAGTATAAGCTGGGCCAGATTGCGGCAAAGGCTTACAGTGATGCGATGGAGGCCAAAAAACGCGGAGAGATGGTTGGCTGGTGTGCCAGCAACTTCCCGGTAGAGATTCCGGAGACTCTCGGACTGTATGTCTGCTACCCGGAGAACCAGGCAGCCGGCATTGCAGCAAGAGGCGGCGGTGAGAGAATGTGTAACGAGGCAGAGGGCGATGGCTACTCCAACGATATCTGCGCATACGCACGTATCTCCCTTGCATACGCAAAACTGAAATCCGCTCCTGAGCAGGATATGCCGATGCCGGACTTCGTGCTTTGCTGCAACAACATCTGTAACTGTATGATTAAATGGTACGAGAACCTGGCAAAAGAGCTGAATATCCCAATGTTCATGATCGATATTCCGTTCAACCCGGATTACGAGGTATCCGATGCTGAGACCGAGTACATCAAGGCTCAGTTCTGGGATGTCATCCATGGTCTGGAAGCATACACCGGCAAGAAATGGAGCGACGAGCGCTTCAAAGAGGTTATGGCTTCTTCCGGACGCGCAAGCCGCGCATGGATCGAGGCAACCTCCCAGGCAAAATATGTTCCGTCCCCGTTCAACGGCTTTGACCTGTTAAACCACATGGCAGTTATGGTTACCGCCCGTGGTAAAGAAGAGGCAGGCGACGCTATGGAGACCCTGTTAAAAGAGTACAAAGAGAACCATGAGAAAGGCGTTTCCACCTTCCGTGCGGAAGAGAAATACCGTATCATGTTCGAGGGTATCGCATGCTGGCCGTGGCTGCGTGTTACCTCTACCGGCTTAAAGAGCAGAGGCATCAACATGGTAACTACCATTTATGCTGACGCTTTCGGATTCATCTACGACGACTTCGACGGAATGTGCCGTGCATACGCAAACGTTCCGAATGCCATGAACCTTGAGCATTCCAGAGACAAACGTATCAAACTCTGCAAGGCAAACCACGTTGAAGGTTTGTTAGTACATACCAACCGCTCCTGCAAACTCTGGTCCGGATTCATGCCTGAGATGAGCCGTCAGATTGGCGAGGCATGTGGCATCCCGGTTGTTTCCTTCGATGGCGACCAGGCTGATCCGAGAAACTTCTCTGAGGCACAGTACGATACCCGTGTACAGGGCCTGACAGAGATCATGGAAGCAAATAAAGGAGGGAAATAGAGATGGCAGCAAAGGAATTATTAGCACAGCTTCATGAAGTTGCTGCAAATCCGAGAAAACAGCTTGACAAATATCTGGCTGAGGGTAAGAAAGTCGTTGCAGTAACCTATTATACACCGCAGGAGATCGTTCATTCCATGGGCCTGGTACCGATGGGTGTCTGGGGCGCAGACATGGAGATCAACGAAGCAAAGAAATATTATCCGGCATTCATCTGCTCTATCATGCAGACAATCCTGGAGCTGGGAATCAAGGGCGAGTACAAAGGCATTTCCGCCATCATCATCCCGTCTCTGTGTGACTCCTTAAAGACTCTGGGCCAGAACTGGAAATACGCAGTAAAAGACATCCCGTTCATCCCGATGACCTATCCGCAGAACCGTAAACCGGATTTCGGCATCAAGTTCACCAAGGCTGGTTATGAGAGAGTCATCAATGACCTGACCGTTGCAACCGGAGCACATTTCTCCGAGTTCGCTTTGTCTGAGTCCATCAAAGTATACAACGAGCACAACGCAGCCATGAGAGCATTCTCCGAGGCAGCAGCAAACGCAGACATTACCGCAGCTGAGAGAAGTGATGTATTCAAGAGCGCATGGTTCATGCTTCCGGAAGAGCACACCGCAATCGTAACAGAGCTGACCGCTGAGCTGTTAGCTGGCTCGAAGAGCACCCGCACCGCCCGTGTTCTGGTAAGCGGTATCCTGGCAGATGCTCCTGGCCTGTTAAAGATCTTCGACGACAACGGCATCCAGATCGTTGCTGACGATGTAGCAGATGAGACCAGACAGTACCGTACCGATACTCCGGAGCTGGATAATCCGGTAGACGCACTGGCACAGAAATTCGCAAACATGGACAACTGCACACTCCTTTATGATAAGGAAAAGAAACGTGTAGATTACATCGTTGAGCAGGCAAAAGCCCATGACGCAAAGGGTATCATCGTTCTGATGACCAAGTTCTGTGATCCGGAGGAGTTCGACTACGTTCCGATCAAGAGAGCATGCGAAAAAGCAGGCCTCATGAACTTAAATATTGAGGTTGACCGTCAGATGGTAAACTACGAGCAGGCGGCAACCATGATCCAGGCTTTCAAAGAAATGCTGTAACTATATGTCAGACGCGCAGAGCGGGCGAAAAGCCCGCTTCGCGTGACAAGGAACCGCGATGGCTGTGGTCAGGCAGGAAACCTTTCGACAGCCCGCGGAGAAGAAAATAGAGGGCAAGGCATTATGATCAGTAAAGATAAAATGGCAGTGACAGTCGGTGTAGCATTTGTATGGTTTACAACACAGTTTGGCGGCGGTTTCGCATCCGGAAACCAGCTGCGTCAGTATTTTGTTCAATTTGGAATCTGGGCTTTTATAACCTGTATCATGACTCAGTTCTTAGGCGCCTTCTTCCAGTGGTACGCACTGAAATACGCCAAGAAACATGAGGTATACGATTACAGAAGCTTTAACAACAGTTTTTACGGTAAGTACGCACCAATCTTTTCCAACCTGTATGAGCTGGTATATATCGTAACGATCTGCGTAGCTCCGGCAGCAGCGTTCGCAACCGGTGTCAGCACCATGGAAACCGCCTTCGGCATCAACCACTGGGTTGGAACGATCTTTGTAGGAATCTTTATTTTCGCGGTAGCTGTATACGGCACCAACGTGGTACGTAAAGTAGCATCCACCTTATCCGTGCTGATTGTTGCGGGACTTTTAATCGTTTATATCCCGAACATCATTGCACAGTGGGGTGACATTTCTGCAAATGTTTCCGCAAGCATGGCAAACCCGGCACCGTTCGGAAAAGCACTGTGGATCGGCTTTGTATACGCTGCATTCCAGTTAGCATCCATCGGTCTGTTAGTACAGCACGCAAAACCGTTTGCATCTCCGGATGACGCGAAGACCTCTATGGTTCAGGGCTTCTTCGTAAACGTTCTGATCTGCCTGATGGCAGTAACCGGCCTGATGGCAATCGTGAATGATCCGAACTTCGCAACTGAGAGTATTCCGCTGCTGATCCTGGTTAACAGAGGCGTGGCACCGGGTGTCCTTCGTCCGATTATTTCCATCCTGATCGTGCTTGGTTCCGTATCTACCGCAGTAAACATGATCGCAGGTATGTCAAACCGTGTATGCTCTTCCCTGGACAAAGACTTTGATCCGACTGCAAAACCTGGAGCAAAGGTTATCATCGTCACCCTGATCTGTACCGTAGTAGCATTCGGTATCGCACAGCTCGGTCTGAACAAGATCGTGGCAGTAGGCTATAAGTACCTTGGTTACTTAACCATTCCGGTCATCATGATTCCGTATCTGGTACATATGGCAGCTACCAAGTTCGATACCAAAGACTGAAATTGTTAGAAACACTATATTTTTCAAAAAGGAGTGTAACATAAAATGAGCAAACCATTGGAAGGCGTAAAAGTTATTGAGCTGGCAACCTTTATCGCTGCGGCTACCGCAGGCAGATTTATGGCTGACCTTGGCGCAGATGTCATCAAGATTGAGTCCGCAAAGGGTGATCCGATCCGTTACACTGCTCCGTCTGAGGGTCGTCCGTTAGACATGTACGAGAATACGACCTGGGATCTGGAGAATGCGAATAAGCGCTGCATTTCTTTAAACATGCGTACTCAGGAAGGCAAAGAGGCATTCTTCAAACTGCTGGATACCGCAGATGTCCTGATCACAAACTGGCGTGTACAGGCACTGCAGAGAGCAGGCCTTGACTATGAGACCTTAAAGGAGAAATATCCGAAACTGGTTTACGCAATCATCACCGGTTACGGCGAGTACGGTCCAGATAAGGATCTTCCGGGATTCGACTTTACCGCATTCTTCGCAAGAGGCGGTTACTTCGAGACCCTGCGTCAGAAGACCGACGTTCCGTTCAACGGCGTACCTGGCCTTGGCGATCACAACGTAGGTATGAACCTGGCAGCTGGTATCCTGGCAGCATTATATCAGGCAAAGACCAAAGGCATCGGCGAGAAGGTTGAGACCTCCCTGTTTGAGAGTGCCGTATTCAACATGGGCATGATGGTTCAGGCATCCAGCTACGAGGGTGTTGCACAGCATTACCCGATCAACGTTCGCAATGCTCCGAACCCGTTCAACGCTGCATGGCACACCTCCGATGACCGTTACATCCAGACCTGTATGCCGGATTACAACACCTACTACAAGAAATTCATCGCAGCAATCGGCCGCGAGGATCTGGTAGACAACGAGAATTACTTCCCGATCCTGACCTGTCAGGAGAAGGGCCTCACCACCGAGGTTTACGACATCATCATGGATGCCTTCGGTAAGAAGACCGCTGCTGAGTGGCAGGAGATCCTGACCGCTGCAGACGTTCCGTTCGCACTGTGCCAGAACTGGATTGAGATTCGCAACGATAAGCAGGCAGAGGCTAACAACTGCTTCTATGATATGACTTATCCGAATGGCAACACCAGAAGACTGGTTCGTACTCCTGTCAAATTCGAGAACATGGGTGTTCCGGATTACAGACGCGGACCGCTTATCGGCGAGCAGGGTGTTGAGGTGCTGAAAGAGATCGGCTATACTGACGAGCAGATCGGTGCCCTCAAAGAGAGCGGAACCCTTTATATCTGGGAAGATCCGAAAAAAGTATAATAAGTGTTCCTTAACATCTGAGTAAGGAAACAGGGCTGTTGGACCTCATGCGTTCTGCAGCCCTCTATGCGGCAATGACTTGTATACAAGCTGGAGAGAACATGGAACTGATGAGAAAAACAATCGGGCAGTATCTGAAGGAACAGACTGCCGTGATCCGAGATCATACCGCCATGGAGATGTTTGGCTGGAGCTGCAGCTTTGCGCAGCTGGATGAAACCTCTGATCTGATGGCGGGCAGACTGGACGATATGGGAGTCACCCGGGGAACCCATGTGGGCATCTGGAGTGTTAACAGCCCGAACTGGGTATTTACCTTCCTTGCGCTGGTGAAGATCGGAGCTGTTCCAGTGCTGATCAACACCTGCTACCGGGATGAAGAACTGAAAGGAATCCTGAATTATTCCGATGTGGAATACGTATTCTGCGGCGCGGGCTGCAAGGATATCGTCTACGACGATGTGATCGCGGATATCCGGAAAGATACACCGAAGGTGAAACGATTCCTTCATCTGGATGAAAAGGAAGCGGGAACCTGGATGAGTCCTGACAGCTTCGGCCGTCGGGAAAAGTCGCCGGAGGTTCTGGCTCATGTTCAGGAACTGAAAAGCCAGGTACAGCCGGAGGACGCGGCCTGCATGATTTTTACGTCCGGCACGACATCCCTTCCGAAGGGAATTCTGCTGAGCCATGAGCAGCTGATCAACAACAGCCGTGCCATGGTGGAGGCTATGCACTGGGGTGTCACGGACAAAATGTGCCTCACCGTACCGCTGTTTCACTGTTTCGGTATTACTGCCGGTGTGATCGCCTGCTTTGCAGGCGGCATGGATATGTGCTTGATCCCGTATTTCCGGACAGCCCATGTGTGGGACGCCATTGACAAGTACAACTGTACCATATTAAACGGTGTTCCCAGCATGTTTCTCGCATTGATCCGCAAACCGAAGTACGCGGGACGCCAGGCACCGAATCTGAAATCAGGCATCATTGCAGGTTCACCGTGTAACCCGGAAGATTTTCTGGAAATCTGCAGACGGTTTCCGCAGATGCATCTGCAGCCGTCCTACGGACAGACAGAGACATCGCCCTGCATTGCCATTGCGGACTGGGATGATCCCAACGAGGTCAAGGCGGTATCTGCCGGACATGTGATTGAACACGTGAAGGCGCGTATCGTGGATCTCACCACCGGGAAGGAAGTACCGGTTGGAGAGACCGGAGAGATCCAGATCCAGGGCTACAATGTCATGCTGGGGTATTATCATTTACCGGAGGCCAACGCCAGAGTCTTCACAGAGGACGGATGGCTGAAAACCGGAGACACCGGTTACTTTGACGAAAAAGGCGAGCTTCACATTGCCGGGCGCATCAAGGAGATGATCATCCGGGCGGGAGAAAATATTTCTCCCCAGGAGATTGAACTGGCGATCCGCCGCTATGAAGGCGTTGCCGATGTCAAGGTAGTGGGCGTTCCGGCCCAGGTTCTTCAGGAAGAGATCGCGGCCTGCATTATCCCGAAGCCGGGAGCGCAGATTGATAAAGAACGGCTGCTTTCCTATTTAAAGAAGCGTCTGGCTGATTACAAGGTTCCGGCCTATGTATTCTGGTTTGAAAAGTTCCCCATGAACGCAAGTGGCAAGATTGAATTGAGAGAGCTGCGAAAAGAAGCGGCGGAGCGTGCTGAAAAACAGCGTGAGCTGGAAGGCGGCACACAAGGATAAGCGTACAGCCGGAGTAATCCGGTTTTGATACAAAAAGCAACTGTGAAGACACTGAACAGTTACGATACCAATATGTATGAAGGAGGAAATAGAGCAAGATGGCAGAAGCATTTTTCACAGAGCAGCATGAGCTGGTCAGAAAGCTGGCAAGAGAATTTGCAGAGACAGAGCTGACAAAAGAAGTCCTTGATAAAGTCGAGGAAGAGGAGGTTTTCCCGGATGAAATCCTCGACAAGATGGCAAAAGCCGGTTTCTTCGGAATTAAGGTTCCGAAACAGTATGGCGGACAGGGCGGAGACGCGCGTTCCTACGTTATCGTAATGGAAGAGATCGCGAGAGTATCCGGTGTCGCAAGTATCTATGTTTCCTCCCCGAACTCCCTTTCCGGCGGTCCGTTCCTTCTTTCCGGAAACGCTGAACAGAAAGAGAAATATTTACGTCCGGTTGTAACCGGCGAGAAGAAAGTCTGCTTCGCTCTGACTGAGCCGGGCGCAGGTTCCGACGCAGGCGGCATGCAGACTACTGCAGTCAAAGATGGTGACTACTACATTCTGAATGGCCGTAAGACCTTCATCACCATGGCACCTCTGGCAGACTGGGCTGTTATCTACGCAAAGACCGATGTGACCAAGGGAACCAAGGGAATCTCCGCATTCATCGTAGACATGAGGCAGGAGGGTGTATCCTGTGGTAAGCCGGAGAAAAAGATGGGTGTTGTAGGCTGCGCAACCAGTGATATCATCCTGGAGAACGTACGCGTACATAAGGACAACCTCCTTGGCCAGGAAGGCAAGGGCTTCATCAACGCAATGAAGACTCTGGATACCGGACGTATGGGCGTTGCCGCACAGTCCATCGGTGTTGCACAGGGCTGTCTCGATGAGGCAATCAAATACGCAAAAGAGAGAAAACAGTTCGGCCGTCCAATCGCGAAATTCCAGGCAATTTCCTTTATGCTGGCTGAGATGGCAACCAAGCTTGAAGCAGCCAAGAACCTGGTTTACAAGACCGCATGGCTGATCGATAACGGTCAGGATGCTTCCATAGCAGCTTCCATGGCAAAATTCTATGCATCTGAGGTCTGCAACGAGATCGCAGCCAAGGCAGTTCAGATCCATGGCGGATATGGTTTCATCAAGGATTACAAGATTGAGCGTATGTACCGCGACTGCCGTGTATTCACCATCTACGAAGGAACCAGCCAGGTACAGCAGATGGTAATTTCTGGTAAGTTACTGAAGTAATTAGGAGGGAGCAGACCATAATGAAAATCTTAGTATGTGTAAAACAGGTGCCAGACACCACAGAAGTAAAGATTGATCCGGTTAAGGGAACCCTGATCCGTGAGGGCGTTCCGAGTATCTTAAACCCGGATGACGCAAACGCGCTGGAGGCAGCACTTCAGTTAAAAGACAAAGACCCGGAGGGAACCTCCGTTGCAGTTCTTACCATGGGACCGCCTCAGGCAACCTATATGCTGCGTGAGTGCCTGGCAATGGGCGCTGACGAGGCTTATCTGTTAAGCGACCGTGTATTCGGCGGTGCAGATACCTGCGCAACATCCACCACCATCGCAGCTGGCATCCGCAAGGTAAACGAGCAGGGCAAGATTGATATCATCTTTGCCGGCCGTCAGGCAATCGATGGCGATACCGCTCAGGTAGGTCCGCAGATCGGCCAGAGACTTGGTGTTCCGGTAGTTACCTATGTACAGGATTACAAAGTAGAGGGTGACAAGGTGATCGTTCAGAGACAGCTCGAGGACGGTTACGAAGTAATTGAAGTTGGCATGCCGTGCCTGCTGACCGCAGTAAAAGAGTTAAACACCCCAAGATACATGAGCATTGGCGGTATCGTAGATGCTTACCAGAAAGAGATTACCGTATGGGATCACGTTGCAGTTGACCTGGATCCGGCAGACTGTGGACTGAAAGCTTCTCCTACCCGTGTATTCCGTTCCTTCACCCCGCCGCAGAAGGGCAAGGGCGAAATGCTTGAGGGCAGCATTCAGGAGATGGGTGCAAAGCTTGTAGGCAAACTGGTCGAGAAGCATTACATCTAAGCACAAGTGAAAGGAAAGGGTACGAAGAAATGGCAGACGTAAAGGATTTAAGCGCCTACAAAGGCGTATGGGTATTTGCAGAGCAGAGAGAAGGCAAAATCATGCCGGTAGTAATCGAACTGCTCGGAGAGGGCCGCAAGCTGGCTGACGCAGTAGGATGCGAGTTGTGTGCCGTACTTCTTGGTGATAAAGTAGAAGGACTGACCGATGAGCTGTTCGCCTATGGCGCAGACAAGGTATATCTGGCAGATGATCCGGAGTTAAAGGATTACCGTACCGATGCTTACAGCATCACCATCGGTAAGGCAATTGAAGAGTACAAACCGGAGATCGTTCTGTTAGGTGCTACCCACATCGGACGTGACCTTGGTCCGTGTCTGGCAGTTAACTGCAACACCGGCCTGACCGCAGACTGCACCAAGCTGGAGATCGACCCGACTGACAAGAAGATCCAGCAGACCCGTCCGGCATTCGGCGGAAACTTAATGGCAACCATCATCTGCCCGGATCACAGACCGCAGATGTCCACCGTACGTCCTGGTGTTATGGAGAAAGCAGCATGCCAGGAAGGCCGCAAGGGCGAGGTTGTAAAATTAAACGTTTCCTTCAAGGAAGGCGAGATCCGCACCAAGATTCTGGAGATCGTAAAGAGCTTAAAGGAGACTGTTTCCCTGACCGATGCGAAGATCATCGTTTCTGGCGGTATGGGACTTGGCAAACCGGAAGGCTTCGAGTTATTAAAACAGCTGGCTGACAAGCTGGGCGGCGTAGTTGCAGCTTCCCGTGCAGCAGTTGACGCAGGCTGGATTGATCACTCCTACCAGGTAGGACAGACCGGCACCACCGTAAAACCGAAAGTATATTTTGCATGCGGTATTTCCGGTGCTATCCAGCACGTAGCAGGTATGCAGGATTCTGAGCTCATCGTTGCCATCAACACCAACGAGTCCGCACCGATCTTCGAGATCGCAGACGTTGGCATTGTAGGTGATCTGTACAAAGTGATCCCGGCAATCATCGAGGAACTGGACAAGGTAGAAGCAAAAGACTGATAAAAGACGAACCTTTATAAGAGAGAGCGGGATGCAGATGTGTCCCGCTCTTTTCATGAAAGGGGAAGTGGAGGATTTAAACATGACCACCTATGACATCAGAGAGGTACTGCCCAGGGTATTCCGGATTCCGGTCCCGCTGGATGGGAACCCGCTCAAAGAGTTAAACAGTTATCTGTTCTGGGGCAGCAGGGAGGCAGGAACGCGCAATCTGCTGGTGGATACCGGATTCCGGACAGAGGAATGTAAAAAAGCGGTTCTGGAAGGTCTGGGGCAGCTTGGCATTTCCATGGAAGATACGGATATTCTGCTGACGCATCTTCATGCGGACCACAGCGGGAACGCACCGGATCTGATCCGGCCGGGCGGAAAGGTATATATCAGCCGGGAGGATTACCGGTTTATGGATGGAACCCTGCAGGAACACCGGTCAGAACGGTTCCGTGAGAATGGGATTGAGGAAGGCCTTTTGCAGGCAATGCTTGCCTGTACGCCATCCAGAACCATGGCGGCACCGCTTTCCTTCCGGGATTATACGCTCCTGGAAGAGGGAGATGTGCTGCAGGCGGGAAACTACAGCCTGCGGGCCATCTGGACACCAGGGCATACACCGGGGCATTTCTGCTTTGAGGTCTGTGGAACCGGAGCCATGCTTCTTGGAGACCATGTGCTGTTTGACATTACGCCTAATATTACAGACTGGTGGGATGTGCCGGATTCTCTTGGAGATTATTTAAAGAGCCTGGATAAGATAGCTACTTACCGGGTTACCTTTCCGCTTCCGGGACACCGGGAGGCAGGTGATATGAAGCTTCGGATCAGTCAGCTGAAGGAGCATCATAAGAACCGCTTGGCAGACTGCCTGAGGATTGTCCGCAGCCTGCAGCACGACCCGGTGAAGACCCCCTGCCTGTATGATATCACGGGCTGCATGAAATGGAAGATTCACTGCAATGGCTGGGATGATTTCCCGCCGGCTCAGCGCTGGTTCGCCCTGGGGGAATGTTTTGCCCATCTGGATCATCTGAAACAGGAAGGACTGGTCCGGGAAGTTCATGGGGAACATGGCGTACGGTATGAACCTGTAGAGAAATAAAAAGATCGGGAAAAAACTTTTAAATGCCTCTTTTTTTTGTTACACTGTTACCAGTGACAAGGAAAAGAGGTTTTTATGTTATATCAGATTACGGATGGTACGGTCTCGG
>CAVIRL010000042.1:9268-18000 GCA_963645005.1 Prevotella sp. P5-108 | reverse complement strand
ACGGACAACCATGCCGGACGCATTAAAGAAAGCAGACGAAGTGCTACAGCAGGCAGTTCAGGGAATCACCGACCTGATCAATGTACCGGGCCTGATCAACCTTGACTTCGCAGATGTTCAGACTGTCATGACTGACAAGGGTATTGCTCATATCGGTATCGGACATGCCAAGGGCGACGACAAGGCCGTTGAGGCTGTTAAGCAGGCAGTAGCAAGCCCTCTGTTAGAGACTACCATCGAGGGTGCTACCCACGTTATCATCAACATTTCCGGTGACATCAGCCTGATCGAGGCCAACGAGGCTGCAAGCTATGTTCAGGAGCTGGCCGGTGATGATGCAAACATCATCTTTGGTGCTATGTACGATGAGAACGCTCAGGACGAGGCTACCATCACGGTTATCGCAACCGGTCTGGACGCTCACCCGGAAACTCCGGTCAATAAGGCTATGGCCGAGTTTGGCAACTTCAAGCCGAAGATGCCGTCCGGTTTAAATTTAAACACCCAGAGCCGTACCGCTGCCGCTGAGGCCAGCGCAACTGCTTCCAAGGCAGCTCCGCAGCTTCACGCACAGGCTCCGGCTGCAAAACCGGTTCAGACTCATGCTTCACAGCAGACTGCTTCCGCACAGACTGCAGCACCGAGTCAGGGCTCCTACCGTCCGTTAAACCAGACTCAGATCAACATCCCGGATTTCTTAAAGAATAAGAGATGATCAATCAAAAATCGACAAAGACAGAAGACCAGATTTGGCCTTCTGTCTTTTTTTGTCGTTCAAAAAAGAGGTTTTCCTTCACTCGTTTGACAAAATTTTCTCCTGAGAATGATTATAATGATGGACATGAGCAGTGAGAATGATTATAAAAGCTCATGACAGCAGGGGGACACGGGATCATGGCGGGAACACTGTATCTGGATCTGTTTTTTCTGGTGAATCTGTCTGCGGACCTGTATCTGCTGATCCTGACCGGACTGATTCTGCGGGAGCCGGTGAGAAAGAGAAAAGGGTGGCTGCTTCTCGGGGCGGCGGTGGGGGCCGCAGCCGGGTGTGGACTGGTGTTCTTTCCGAACCTGCCGGTTCCCGTCTGGATCCTTCTGGAACTGGTGCTTCCGGCAGTGCTTATGGCACGAACCGCCTTTGGACCCAGCAGTTTGCCGCAAACACTGCGTCAGACCACGGTGCTGTGGATGACAGCAGTGTTGACCGGCGGTGTGTTTTCGACTCTGGAAACAGCGGGAAACATGTTCGGCGCTATGGGAAGCAGTGGAGGTCGGGCAATGGGAGCTGGTGTTTCGGAAAATCCGGCAGCCGGCCTGTCATGGGCCTGGGAACTGACACCCTGGACGTTTTGGCGCTTCGGCCTGATCCTCAGCGAGACAGGCGGAGTTCTGCTGGCCGGAACTGCATTTCTGAGACAGGGCGTGGTTTTTCGGAACAATCTGTATGAGGTGACGCTGTACAGCAAGGGAAAGCAGAAAACAGTCCGGGCCCTGCGGGATACGGGCAACCAGCTGCAGGAGCCTTACGGACATCAGCCGGTCCACCTTCTGGAACGGAGTGCCTGCCGGGAGTTTGTGGAAGAGGTCCCGGAAGTCATCTATGTTCCTTATTGCAGTGTGGGAAAGGAACATGGTATTCTGCCTGCCGTCCGCATGGACCGGATGGAAGTCCGGCAGCAGGAAAGGCTGGTCCGTGTGCTGGAGCGCCCCTGGGTGGCCATCAGTGAAATGCCGCTGTCGCCGCGGCATCAGTACGAGATGCTTTTGCATGGAGAAATATAATACGTAATCGGGAGGATGGAAAAGTGATCGTCAAAGTCTCAGTACCAAATCGTTTTCAGTTTAAGGCAGTTCCTTCCTTTACCACAATGCTGTGGCAGAAGAAAGGGGAAGTCCACTATATCGGTGGAGCGGACATTCTGCCGCCTCCGCTGGAAAGCAAGAAGGAAGCAGAGATGATCTCTCTGCTTGGAACCGAAGGAGAGAAAGCGGCAAAGTCGCTTCTGATCGAGCATAATCTGCGTCTGGTGGTTTACATAGCAAAGAAGTTTGACAACACGGCAGTGGGCGTGGAGGATCTGATCTCCATCGGCACCATCGGCCTGATCAAGGCCATCAATACGTTTAATCCGGAGAAGAACATCAAGCTTGCCACCTATGCGTCTCGCTGCATCGAAAACGAGATTCTGATGCACCTGCGGCGCAACAGCAAGACGAAGGCGGAGGTGTCCATCGATGAGCCGCTGAATGTGGACTGGGACGGAAATGAACTGCTGCTCTCGGACATTTTGGGAACCGACGATGACATCATCTACCGGGGACTGGAGGATGAGACGGAGCGGCAGTTATTGAAATCCGCGATCGATCGCTTAAGCCCGCGGGAGAAAACCATTGTGGAGCTGCGCTACGGTTTAAAGAACGCGGAAGGGGAGGAGATGACCCAGAAAGAAGTGGCAGACCGCCTGGGGATCTCTCAGTCCTACATCTCCCGTCTGGAGAAGAAGATCATGAAGCGGCTGAAAAAGGAAATCGTCCGCTTTGAGTAATCTGCTGGTCTGGGTACTTCGAGGAATTCTGGCTTTGTGTCTGCAGCTTCGGTACCCGGCGGTGCGGTTTCAGAAGGAAGAACCCGTCCGGAGAGATCCGTCCTACGCAGTTTACGAGACATACAGGTATGCGTACGAAAGGTACGGATACCTGTTTTCCTATGCGGAGGAGGCAGGCGGAGAAGAGGCAGGAGGCGTGGACTGGATGAAGACAGCGGGAGGGAATTCCCGGCAGAGCGTGGACGGGATGATGGCAGGGAGTCAGCAGCAAGACGGAAGTGGAGCAGGCGCTGCAGGGGCAGAAAATGGCAGACCGGAAAGCGTCAGAGCAGATGGAATGACTCAGGGATGGAATGGCGGTCTGTCTGATGGAAATGGCCTGGCAGATGGGAACGGACCGGGAAGCATCAGCACCGGTTCAGATGGACCGGAAACGGCACAGGCCGGCGCGGGGAGTTTGCTTCCTGCCTCCGGTCTGGCCCGGCTCCAGGATTACGACTACCTCATGAAGCAGTATTTCAGCGTGCATGCCTCCACCACAGCAGACCGCAGCCTCATGAAGGCAGAGAATCTTCTGGGCACAGATGTACGCTTAACGAAGAATCCCGATGTGCCTCAGATTCTGATTTATCACACCCACGCCAGCGAGACCTACGCGGACTATGGTCCTGTGAATCCGGACGCCAGCGTGGTGGGAGCCGGGGCCTATCTGGCGGAGCTTTTAAAGCAGCGGGGCTGGAATGTGATCCACGATACCACGGTCTACGACCGGAAAGAGGGAAAGCTGGAGCGAAGCCGCGCTTACACTTATGCGCTGGAAGGCGTGCAGGGCATTTTACAGGAGCATCCCACCATTGAGGTGGTGCTGGATCTGCACCGGGACGGTGTCTCGGATTCCCTGCGGCTGGTGCAGGAGGTGGGCGGAAAGCCCACGGCCCGGATCATGTTCTTTCAGGGCATGAGCCGCACGCCGGAGGGCGAAATCGCCTATCTGCCAAACCCGTATCTGCAGGAGAATCTGGCCTTTTGCTTTCAGATGCAGCTTTATTGCAGCCGTTACCCGGGCTTTACCCGGAAAATCTATTTAAAAGGGCTGCGCTACAACCTGCATCTGCGGAGGCGTTCCTCCCTGATCGAAGCCGGAGCCCAGACCAATACAAAGGAGGAGGCGTGGAATGCCATGGAATTATTGGCAGAGGCGGTTGATGCTGTACTGGAGCCGGCAGCGCAGGAATAGAGCGGAAACGGCCGCAGAAGCCGCATGAGCCGCAGAGACGCAGAAGCCGCGTGAGCCGCGTGAGCCGCAGAAGCCGCAGAAGCCGCGTGAGCCGCAGAAGCCCCAGAAGCCGCCGCGATACGGTCTTGCAAGGAATCTGAAAAAATGATATGATACTAAATTGACAAAACAGACCTTATACGTTATTGGAGGAAATAAATACATGGCATCAATGGACCAAAGCAAGATCCGCAACTTCTGTATCATCGCCCACATTGACCACGGCAAATCCACGCTGGCTGACCGTATCATCGAGATGACCGGCCTTCTGACCAGCCGCGAGATGCAGGCCCAGGTACTGGACAACATGGATCTGGAGCGGGAGCGCGGCATCACCATCAAGTCCCAGGCTGTCCGCACCGTCTACCATGCAAAAGACGGAGAAGAATATATTTTTAACCTGATCGACACCCCGGGCCACGTAGACTTTAACTACGAGGTATCCCGAAGCCTGGCAGCCTGCGATGGCGCCATTCTGGTAGTGGATGCTGCCCAGGGTATTGAGGCTCAGACTCTGGCCAACGTGTACCTGGCACTGGATCATGACCTGGATGTATTCCCGGTCATCAATAAGATCGACCTGCCGAGCGCCCGC
The DNA here is from genome assembly GCA_963645005.1 of Prevotella sp. P5-108. Classification (GTDB taxonomy): domain Bacteria; phylum Bacillota; class Clostridia; order Lachnospirales; family Lachnospiraceae; genus Brotaphodocola. The sequence goes on along the minus strand of CAVIRL010000042.1, from coordinate 13,583 downwards.
CCGGACTGGGTTGCGGACGAGATTGAGGATGTCATCGGCATTGAGGCTCATGACGCGCCGCGCATCTCCGCAAAGACCGGCCTGAATGTGGAAGATGTGCTGGAAGCCATCGTCCACAAGATTCCGGCTCCGGTGGGGGATCCGGAGGCACCGCTGCAGGCGCTGATCTTCGACTCTCTGTACGATTCGTACAAGGGCGTTATCATTTTCTGCCGTATTAAGGAAGGAACGGTAAAGAAAGGCACCCGCATCCGCATGATGGCAACGGGAGCAGAGGAAGAGGTGGTTGAGGTCGGTTACTTCGGCGCAGGCCAGTTCATCCCGTGCGATGAGCTGAGCGCCGGTATGGTTGGCTATATCACTGCCAGCATCAAGAACGTGAAAGATACCCGGGTGGGTGATACCATCACCGACGCAAACCGCCCGTGCGCGGAGCCGCTTCCGGGCTATAAAAAAGTTACTTCCATGGTTTACTGCGGTCTGTACCCGGCAGATGGAGCCAAGTACAACGACTTGCGTGACGCCCTGGAGAAGCTGCAGTTAAACGATGCGTCCCTGTATTTTGAGCCGGAGACTTCCATTGCCCTGGGCTTTGGTTTCCGCTGCGGATTCTTGGGACTGCTGCACTTAGAGATCATCCAGGAGCGTCTGGAACGTGAGTACAACCTGGATCTGGTTACCACGGCACCAGGCGTTGTGTACCGTGTCCACAAGAAAAACGGTGAGATGATCGAGCTGACCAACCCGTCCAATCTGCCGGATCCGTCCGAGATCGAGTATATGGAGGAGCCAATCGTCAGCGCAGAGATTATGGTCACCACCGAGTTTGTGGGAGCCATCATGACCCTGTGCCAGGAGCGCCGCGGCGTTTATCACGGAATGGAGTACATTGAGGAGACGAGAGCGCTCTTAAAGTATGACCTTCCGTTAAATGAGATCATCTACGATTTCTTTGACGCGCTGAAATCCCGCTCCAGAGGTTACGCGTCCTTTGACTATGACATGAAGGGCTATGAGACCTCCGAGCTGGTAAAGCTGGATATCCTCATCAACAAGGAAGAGGTGGATGCCCTGTCCTTCATCGTGCATGCGGATTCCGCCTACGAGCGCGGCAGAAAGATGTGCGAGAAGTTAAAAGAGGAGATTCCGCGCCATCTGTTTGAGATTCCGATCCAGGCAGCGGTGGGCGGCAAGATCATTGCCCGCGAGACCGTAAAAGCTATGCGTAAAGATGTCCTGGCGAAGTGCTACGGCGGTGATATCTCCCGTAAGAAAAAGCTTCTGGAAAAACAGAAGGAAGGAAAGAAACGAATGCGTCAGGTGGGCAACGTAGAGATCCCGCAGAAGGCATTCATGAGTGTTCTGAAATTAGACGATGAGTAAACGAGAACTGGAGCTTTATATTCACATCCCGTTCTGTGCCCGCAAGTGCGCCTACTGTGACTTTTTGTCCTTCGCGGCGCCGGAGCGGGTGCACCGGGACTATATGGACAAGCTGATGGAGGAAATCTGCGGCCAGGGTCCGAACTTTCAGGAGTACCGTGTGTCCACGATCTTTGTGGGCGGCGGTACTCCATCGATTGTTCCGGCAGATCTGATCATGGAGCTGTTTGCCACGCTGTCCGAAAATTTTGACATTTCCCCGGATGCGGAGATCACCATGGAGGCCAATCCCGGCACGCTCACCATGGAAAAGCTGGAGGTCTACCGCCAGAGCGGCGTGAACCGCTTAAGCATCGGCCTGCAGTCCGCGGATGATAAGGAACTGAAATACCTGGGACGCATCCATTCCTATGACTCTTTTTTAAAGAGCTATCAGCGGGCAAGACAGGCAGGCTTTAAGAATATCAATGTAGACCTGATGTCGGCCCTGCCGGGACAGGATGTACATTCCTGGAAGAATACCCTGAAAAAGGTGATGATGCTGAGACCGGAGCATATCTCTGCCTACAGCCTCATCATTGAGGAGGGAACGCCGTTTTATGAGCGGTTTGGAGAACCGGAGGACGGCGCGGAGGGGAAAGACCCCATTCCGGAACCGAAGACGGCTGCTGAGGTGGCAGCCCGGGCGGCAGTCATGACGCTGCCGGATCTCCCGGATGAGGATACCGACCGGGAAATGTATCATCTGACCAGGGAGATGATGGCAGATCACGGCTATGAGCGCTATGAGATTTCCAACTACGCAAGGAAAGGCTATGAGTGCCGCCACAATATTGGCTACTGGACCGGCGTGGAGTATCTGGGGCTGGGCCTTGGAGCATCTTCCTACACCTACGGATACCGCTATCACAATACGGAGAATCTGCAGGAATACCTGTCGTTGAATCTGTATGAGGGCGGCGCGGCTGCCCGTGACATTGAGGAGCTTTCTCTGGAAGATAAGATGGAAGAATTCATGTTCGTGGGCCTGCGTATGATGAAGGGCGTGTCTGGCAGTGAATTTCTGGAACGTTTCGGCCAGAATATGTGGAATGTTTATGGCGATGCCTTAAAAAAACTGGAGCAGCAGGGGCTTATCGAGGTGGAGGCGCCTGTAGTGCGACTGACAGAGCTCGGGGTCGATGTCAGCAACGTGGTTTTAAGTGAATTTCTGCTGGACCGTTGACTGATTTTTACCCTGTTTTTCTTAAGGATTTGTTTCCTTGTTCTTTCCTGTGTCCTTTGCTATACTGTTTATGAAAATAATGGTAAAAGGAATATGAGAATGCGAAGACATTCTGTTTGGAAAGACATCCGGGAGGGACTGGAATGCTGATACAAAAGAAAGCAACTCAGGAGGCTGGAATGCTGCATCTGAGATTCCGGCGGGCCGTAAGCCTGCTGTTTGCGTGTCTGCTGATCCTGCAGGCGGGCATGCTCACCGCCTTTGCCGCACCGTCGGCATCGGTGATCCGCTCCGATGAACTGCGGGGCGTGTGGATCTCCTATCTGGACTGGGAAAAGATGCCGGCAGATCAGGAATCCTTTAAGCAGGAAGTTGACAAGATGCTGGACCGCTGTGCAGAGCTGAAGATGAATGCGGTGTTCGTGCACGTGCGGGCGGATGCGGATGCCATGTATCCGTCATCCTATTTTCCGTGGTCCCGTTTTGTGACGGGAATTCAGGGACAGAACCCCGGCTATGATCCCTTCGCCATCTTTGTGAAGGCAGCGCATAACAGGGGGCTGCAGATCCACGCATGGGTCAATCCCTACCGTATCACCGGCTATCACAATACCTGGGATCAGGTTTCCGACCAGAATCCGGCGAAAAAGTGGTTAACAGACGGGGAGCCCTCCAATGACCGCTGGGTATTAAAGCAGAATGGGGCCTATTATTTCAATCCATCCATTCCGCAGGTGCGGGAGCTGATCATCAATGGCGTGCGGGAGATCGCGCAGAAATATACGGTGGACGGCATCCATTTCGATGATTATTTCTATCCGGAGGTGGATGACAGCAATGAGAGCCGCTGGTTTGACAAGCCGGAGTACGATGCCTCCGGCAGCAGCTTAAGCATTGCCCAGTGGAGACGGGAAAATGTCAACGAGCTGATCCGCGGCGTTTACCGTGCCGTCAAGGAAGCACGTCCGTCTGTTCAGTTTGGCATCAGCCCGGAGGGCTATGTGGCACATCTGCGCAGTGACAACCGCCTGTTTACGGATATTGACACCTGGCTGTCCCACGACGGCTATGTGGATTATATCATGCCGCAGATTTACTGGGGATTTGAACACCAGTTGGCCAATGGAAGCCCGGCACCCTTCGCTTTTGAGAGTAATTTAAAGACCTGGATTAGTCTGGTGAAGAAGGGCCATGCGAAGCTCTATATCGGACTGGCCATGTATAAGGCCGGAAGTAATGCGAAAGATAATACCGGAATTCCGGAATGGAGACGGTATGACGACATCATCAGCCGGCAGGTGGAAGCCGGACGGGCCAGCGGAGCGGTTGCCGGATACTGCTTCTATGAGTACAGCTCCTTCCAGGAGGAGGCATGCCAGAAGGAGGTTCAGAACCTGCTGAAGGTATTCCGGTAGGAGATCTGTTTATGATGAATAAAGCGTTTCCAGAACGCTCAGATAAAGGAGAACAGAGATGAAAAGGTTAGAGGATTATGTAGTAAGCATTCCGGATTTCCCGGAGCCGGGAATCATTTTCCGCGATGTCACTTCCATCCTGCAGGATGCAGACGGACTGGCTCTGGCCATCGACAGCATCCGTGAGATGGTAAAGGATCTGGATTACGATGTGGTGGTAGGACCGGAGTCCCGTGGATTTATTTTCGGTGTGCCGGTTGCTTACGCAGAGCACAAGAGTTTTGTGCCGGTT
>CAVIRL010000042.1:0-9258 GCA_963645005.1 Prevotella sp. P5-108 | reverse complement strand
CCGCAAGAAAGGAAAACTGCCGCGGGAGACCATCACCGCAAGGTATGATCTGGAGTATGGCTCTGCCGAGATCGAGATCCACCGGGATGCCATCAAACCGGGACAGAAGGTCGTAGTGGTTGACGATCTCATCGCCACCGGAGGCACCACCGAGGCCATTACAGGCCTGATCGAGCAGTTGGGCGGAAATGTAGTAAAGCTTTGCTTCGTCATGGAGCTGGCGGGCCTCAAGGGCCGTGAACGTCTCTCCGGCTACGAGGTAGAGTCTGCCATCATTTACGAAGGAAAATAACGATCAGAAGATATTGCAGCAGGGGTGAAAATCGGTTATTGCGGATTTTCACCTTTTTTTTCATGCGATTAGCCTTGTGACGTTTTCGGAAATGCAGTATAATTATTTCAACTGTGCCGTGTTTCTCGGCATAAAAAAAGCGTGAGGTGAAACGATGTTAATATGGGTCTTCACTGCGGCGGCGGTGCTTTGCCTGGTGTACTACGGAGTCATTGTGCTGTACGCAGGCTTTGGCACTTCGTTTGCTGTGTTATGGCTTCTGATTGGAGGCTTTTTCGGGGCTACGGCTGCCGGTGTCCATTTTTATCAGAAATATCCGGAACGGGTGCCCCTCTGGCTGCCGGTGTCCTTTGTGACTCTGTGCGCTTCCGGACTGATGATCGTCCTGGTAACCCAGATTCTGATCTTCGGGCGTATTCCGGCAACAGCAGAGTCCTCCCTGGATTATGTGATCGTGCTGGGGGCCAAGGTGAAGCCGGACGGAAGCTTAAGCAAAACCTTAAAGCTCCGGCTGGACAAGGCCCTGGAGTATATGAAGGAGAATCCGGAAACCATGCTGGTACTTTCCGGGGCGAAAGGAGATGCGGAGCCGTGCTCCGAGGCGGATGCCATGGAAGCGTATCTTCTGGAGCAGGGGGCCGAGGCGGACTGTCTTCTGAAGGAAGAGCAGTCCTTCAGCACAGTGGAAAACCTTGCGTACAGCAAAATATTAATCGAAAACCGGGAACGGAACAATCAGCAGGAGCAGGAGCGAAAAGCGGAAGCAGGCCGCCTGCTTCGTGCCCCGGGCGAACCGGAAAACGGACCAGAGGCGGGAGCACCCGCAAACAATCCGCCGGTTCCTGCGCGTCAGCCGCGCATTGGCATCATTACCAGCAATTTTCATTTATGCCGGGCCGCTATGATCGCGAAAAAGCAGGACTACGGTACGGTTTACGGTGTTGCCTCAGAAGCAGACAAGGTGTTGCTGGTGCATTTTTCCCTGCGTGACGGCATTGCTATATTAAAAGACCGCCTGATGGGTAATCTATAAAAACGGAAAAGACAGACAGGAAAGGAAGAAAACGCATGAATCAGTTAGAAGCAATCAAAAAACTGGATGCCTACCGTGTGGTAGAACATAAAACAATCGAGGAGATGCAGTCGGAAGGCATTGTGCTGGAGCATAAGAAGACAAAAGCCAGACTGTTTCTGGTATCAAACGATGACGAGAATAAGGTATTCTGCATCGGATTCCGCACTCCGCCGGACAATGACTGCGGACTGCCGCACATTCTGGAGCACAGCGTGCTCTGCGGCTCCGACAAGTTCCCGTTAAAGGATCCGTTCGTAGAGCTGGTAAAGGGTTCCTTAAACACCTTCTTAAATGCCATGACCTATCCGGACAAGACCGTGTACCCGGTGGCCAGCTGCAACGACAAGGATTTCCAGAACCTGATGGATGTTTATATGGACGCGGTCCTGCATCCGAACATCTATAAAGAAGAGAAGATCTTCCGCCAGGAGGGCTGGCATTATGAGCTGGAGAGTAAGGATGCTCCCCTCATCTACAACGGTGTTGTATACAATGAGATGAAGGGCGCCTACTCTTCCCCGGAGAGTATTCTGGACAGCGTAACCCAGAAGACCTTATTCCCGGATACCTGCTACGGCAAGGATTCCGGCGGCGATCCGGTGCACATCCCGGAGTTAAGCTATGAGAAATTCCTGGATTTCCACAGAACCTACTATCATCCGTCCAACAGCTATATCTATCTGTACGGCAACATGGATATGGCAGAGAAGCTGGCATGGCTGGATGAGGAGTATTTAAGCCACTACGAGGAGCGCCCGGTGGATTCCCGCATCCGGGAGCAGAAGGCCTTCGCGGAGCCGGCAGAGCGAGAATTCTCCTACTCCATCACCGAGGGCGAGTCTGAAGAGGACGCCACCTACCTTTCCATCAATACCGTTGTGGGGGATGACCTGGATCCGAAGCTGTATGTGGCATTCCAGATCCTGGAGTATACCCTGCTGGATGCACCCGGAGCGCCGTTAAAACAGGCGCTGATCGATGCCGGTATTGGTAAAGATGTTATGGGCGGTTATGAGAGCGGCATTTTACAGCCCTATTTCTCTGTCATTGCCAAGGATGCCAACAGGGAGCAGAAGGGCGAGTTCCTGGCTATCGTGAAGGGAACCCTGCGCAGGCTGGCAGACCAGGGCATCAACCGCAAGAGTCTGCTGGCCGGTATGAACTACTTCGAGTTTAAGTACCGCGAAGCAGATTATGGCTCCGCACCGAAGGGCCTGATGTACGGCCTGCAGTGTCTGGACAGCTGGCTGTATGACGGAGATCCGATGACGCATCTCTGCTACCAGGAGACATTTGATTTCCTGAAGAAAGAAGTGGAGAACGGTTATTTTGAGCAGCTCATCAAGGATTACCTGTTAGACAATCCCTTTGAGGCTGTCATTGTGGTGGCTCCGGAGAAGAATCTGACTGCCAAAGAAGATGAGAAGCTGGCGAAAAAGCTGGCAGATTATAAAGCTTCCCTTTCCGAGGAAGAACTGGAGGCCCTGGTGACCGCCACCAGAGAATTAAAAGAATATCAGGATACCCCGTCTACTCCGGAGATCCTGGCCAGGATCCCGCTGTTAAAACGGGAAGATATTGCGAAAAAGGCAGAAACCTTCTGCTGGACGGAGAAAGAAGAAAATGGCATCAAGGTGCTGCACCACAATTTCTTTACCTCCGGCATCGGATATCTGAAGGTGCTGTTCAACACCGAGGTGCTGCCTCAGGAAGACCTTCCCTACGCAGGCCTGTTGAAATCCATTCTGGGTTCCATCAGCACGGAGCATTACAGCTATTCGGATCTGACCAGTGAGATCCACTTAAACAGCGGCGGCGTGGACTTCTCCGTGAGCTCCTTCGCAAACCTGGAAGAGCCGGAGCATTTCACCGGAGCCTTTGTGGGCAGCATCCGCGTGCTGTACGATAAACTGGACTTTGGATTTACCATGCTGGAGGAAATCCTGAACCACTCTGTATTTACCGATGAGAAACGTCTGGGCGAGGTGATCCAGGAGACCCGTTCCCGGGCGAAGATGAAGCTGGAGAATGCAGGACACAGCACGGCAGTATCCCGCGCGACCTCCTATTTCTCCGCAACGGCTTATTACAATGAGCTGACCGGCGGCACCGCATATTATCATTTCCTGGAGCAGTTGGAGAAGGATTACGACAGTAGGAAGGGCGAAATCATCGCAAGACTGCAGGAGGTAAGCAGAAAGCTCTTTACCCGGGCCAACATGCTGGTAAACTACACTGCGAATGACAAGGGCTATGAGAAGCTTCCGGAAACCTTGAAGCTTCTGGCAGACAAGCTGCCCCAGGGCAGCGGCGAGAAGCATGCCTTCACTCACCCGGTCCGGAATGTAAACGAGGGCTTAAAAACCTCCGCCAAGGTGGACTACGTGGCCCGCTGCGGAAACTTCCGCGATGCAGGCCTGAACTATACCGGTGCCTTAAAGATCCTGCAGGTCATCTTAAGCTACGATTATCTGTGGCTGAACATCCGCGTGAAGGGTGGCGCCTACGGCTGCATGAGCGGATTCGGACGTTCCGGTGAGGGATATCTGGTTTCCTACCGCGACCCGAACTTAAAAGAGACGAACGAGATCTACGAGGGCATTCCGGCTTATCTGGAGGCCTTTGACCCGGATGACCGGGACATGACCAAATATGTTATCGGAACCATCAGCAATCTGGATGCGCCGCTGACCCCGTCTGTGAAGGGCAGCAGAGGCCTTTCCGCATATCTGTCCGGCGTGACCGAAGAGATGATGCAGACCGAGCGCGACCAGATCCTGGGTGCCACCAAGGAAGACATCCGCGCACTGGCAGCCCAGGTAAGGGCAGTGCTCGCGACCGGAAGCCTCTGTGTGGTGGGCAATGAGGAGAAGATTGAGGCCAGCCGCAGCATGTTTGGCGAGATTTCCAATCTTACCAGAGCATAAGCAGTCCGTGCAGCGCACGAACCGCAGAAATACGTATTTTGAAAGGATCAATTATGGCAAAGAAACCGGAAGGTACGAATTTTGATAAACTGCTGGAGGAGCTGAACGGAGCGAAGAAGGCCGGCCTACAGGGCGCAGAAAAGGCGGCTCCGGTACAGAAGAAATCCGGCTTTGTAACCCTGATCGGACGGCCGAATGTGGGCAAGTCCACGCTGATGAACCATCTGATCGGCCAGAAGATCGCTATCACATCGGACAAACCCCAGACTACAAGAAACCGCATCCAGACTGTTTATACCGATGAGCGGGGGCAGATCATTTTCCTGGACACACCGGGTATCCACAAGGCGAAAAACAAGCTGGGCGAGTATATGGTGAACGTGGCCGAGCATACCTTAAAAGAGGTGGACCTGATCCTGTGGCTGGTGGAGCCCAGCACCTTCATCGGAGCAGGGGAGCGACACATTGCCGAGCAGCTTCAGGGCATCAAAACCCCGATCATCCTGGTCATCAACAAGACCGATACTGTGAAGAATCAGGAGGATATCCTGACTTTCATCAACGCCTACAAGGACATCTGCAATTTTGCGGAGATTGTTCCGGTATCCGCTCTGCGGGATAAGAATACCGACACCCTCTTAGAGCAGTTATTTAAATATCTGCCCTACGGCCCGCAGTTCTACGATGAAGATACCGTCACCGACCAGCCGATGCGCCAGATCGCGGCAGAGCTGATCCGTGAGAAGGCCCTGCGCCTGTTAGATGAGGAAATTCCCCACGGCATTGCAGTCACCATCGAGAAGATGAGCGAGCGGCCAAATGGCATCATGGATGTGGAAACCACGATCATCTGTGAGCGGGATTCCCACAAGGGCATCATCATCGGCAAGGGCGGCGCCATGTTAAAGCGCATCGGCTCTGCAGCCCGAAGAGAACTGGAGGATATGCTGGAGACGAAGGTCAATCTGCAGATCTGGGTCAAGGTCAGAAAAGAGTGGCGTGACAGCGAGCTGCTGATGAAGAACTACGGATACAATCCGAAGGAGTAAGCAGTGAGGGAAGCTGTAAATCTGACCGGCATGGTCTTAAAGGCATCGCCGGTGGGAGAGAATGACCGGCGGCTGGTGATCTTAACCCGGGAGCGGGGCAAGATCACGGCCTTTGCCCGGGGGGCCAAGCGGCCGGGAAGCCAGCTGATGGGCGTGACCAGACCCTTTGTGTTTGGTACCTTTAAGCTGTATGAGGGTCGGGACGCCTACAATCTGCAGGGGGCTGATGTGCGCAACTATTTTGCGGAGATCCCCATGGATATGGAAGCGGCCTGTTACGGCTCTTATTTCCTGGAGTTTGCGGATTATTACGGCCGGGAGAATCTGGAGGCAGCGGAACAGCTTCTGCTGCTGTACCAGTCTCTGCGGGCACTGTTGAAGCCAGCGCTGCCGAATCCGCTGGTGCAGGCGGTGTTTGAGCTTCGCAGCATGGTCATCAACGGAGACTATACAGAGCATCCCCCCAGATCCGTCAGCGATTCGGCTAACTATGCCTGGGAGTACATCATTGCCTCTCCGTTGGAATCTCTGTACACCTTTACACTGGTGCCGGAAGTGCTGGAAGAACTGAGACACTGTGTGGAACTGAACAAGCACCGCTTCATTGACCGGGAGTTTCATTCCCTGGAGATTCTGAAACTAATGGAGGCATCGGTGCCGGCCGGGAAAAATAAGGTGTTGAAAAAACTTCCATGAACGGGTATAATCCTAGATAACCCTGTGCTTTAGGGGAGTGAGGAGATTTATGAAAAAGAAAACAGCAGTTTTGGCTGCATCCGTACTGCTTGCAGCAGTCTGGACTGCAGGCTGTTCCGGCAGCTCAGGAGGTACCTGGGATGGTTCGGAGAACAGCATCTATGTGGCGGATGACTTAAGCGTGCAGAGCGCCATGGTCTATACCTCCGAAAAGGAGAATGATTTATACAGTGCCGATGGCCTGGCAGAGTTTGTGAAAGAGCAGATTGCCGCCTATAATGAAGAACAGGGCGCGGCGTCTGAGACAGAGAATACAGAAGGGACTGAAAAGCTTCCGGCAGCGCTCGTGACCAGCAGTCTGGAAGGACAGACCGGCAAGCTGGTATTTGCCTACAAAACACCGGAGGACTTTGTAAAGTTTTCTGAAGAAAATGGGGACGATACCCACACGGTAACTTCCCTTCAGGTTTTTGATACGGAAGAATCAAAGCTTCCGGACCTGACCTATAAAACACTCGCCGGAAAGACTGCAGATATCCGGAAGGCTGCAGAAAAAGGCAACCATATGGTTATCACAGAGGGTTCCGCAACGGTTTACACGGAAGGAAAGATCCTTTATGTGACCGACGGCGTGAAAGCAAAAAGTGAACATTCAGCAGTGACCCCAGAGGGAACCGGCTGTATTATATTCAAATAAAAAGAGAGGTTATCGACGATGGAAAAGACAATGGAGAAAATTGTAGCGCTGGCCAAGACCAGAGGATTCGTTTATCCGGGTTCCGAGATCTACGGCGGACTGGCAAACACCTGGGACTACGGCAACCTTGGCGTAGAATTGAAGAACAACGTAAAGAAAGCATGGTGGCAGAAATTCGTACAGGAGAGCCCGTACAACGTCGGTGTGGACTGTGCCATCCTCATGAATTCTCAGACCTGGGTAGCTTCCGGACATCTGGGCGGCTTCTCTGATCCGCTGATGGACTGTAAGGCATGTAAGGAACGTTTCCGTGCTGACAAGCTGATCGAAGATTACATGGCTGAGAATGGCATCACCATCGAGGGCAGTGTAGACGCATGGTCCCAGGACGAGATGAAGAAATACATCGATGACAACAACATCTGCTGCCCGAGCTGCGGGAAGCATGATTTCACCGATATCCGTCAGTTCAACCTGATGTTTAAGACCTTCCAGGGTGTTACCGAGGATGCGAAGAACACCGTTTACTTAAGACCGGAGACTGCTCAGGGTATCTTCGTAAACTTCAAGAATGTACAGCGTACTTCCAGAAAGAAGGTCCCGTTTGGTATCGGCCAGATCGGTAAATCCTTCCGTAACGAGATCACCCCGGGCAACTTCACGTTCCGTACCCGTGAGTTCGAGCAGATGGAGCTGGAGTTCTTCTGCAAGCCGGGCACGGATCTGGAGTGGTTCCAGTATTGGAGAGGCTTCTGCCGTGACTGGCTGCTGGCTTTGGGCTTAAAAGAAGACGAGATCCGTCTCCGCGACCATTCTCCGGAGGAGCTGTGCTTCTACAGCAAGGGCACCACCGATATCGAGTTCCTCTTCCCGTTCGGATGGGGCGAGCTGTGGGGCATCGCAGACAGAACGGACTACGATTTAACCCAGCATCAGAACACCTCCGGCGAAGATATGACCTACTTCGACGACGAGGCAAAGGAGAAATATATTCCTTACGTGATCGAGCCGTCCCTGGGTGCAGACCGCGTTACCCTGGCATTCCTGTGCGCAGCATATGATGAGGAGGAGATCGGCGAGGGAGATGTCCGCACTGTGCTTCACTTCCATCCGGCTATTGCACCGGTTAAGATCGGTATCCTTCCGCTGTCCAAGAAGTTAAATGAGGGCGCAGAGAAGATTTACGCAGAGCTGTCCAGGTACTACAACTGTGAGTTCGATGACAGAGGCAACATCGGTAAGAGATACAGAAGACAGGATGAGATCGGTACTCCGTTCTGCATCACTTACGACTTCGACTCTGAGGAGGACCATGCAGTAACCGTCCGCGACCGTGATACCATGGAGCAGGTTCGCGTGCCGATCGCTGAGTTAAAGCAGTACTTCGAGGACAAGTTCCGTTTCTAATGGAAGAAAACAAATTACAAACCGCAGGCGCAGTTGCCGGGTACATTCTCTCAGGAGGAAGAAACACACGCATGGAGGGGCAGAAAAAGCTGTTCCTCCGCTATGCGGGCGAGACCTTCTGCCAGAGGCTTTTACGTGCCTGTGACTGTCTTCCTGCGGTTTATTTGTCCGTAGACAAAAAGGATCCCTACAAAGAAGCCGGTCTGCCCATGGTTGAGGACCGGTGGAAGGAAATCGGACCGCTGGGCGGCATTGCCTCCGGCCTTCTGGAATGTAAGGAGGATGCGCTGCTGGTGATGGCCTGCGATATGCCGTTTATTGATGCGGTTTCGGTACAACGCCTTCTGGAACAGTACAGGAGACAGACCACCGGGCAGTCTGTGCTTGCAGTTTCCCTGAACGGGCGCCTGCATCCGCTTTTCGGCATTTATCCAAAGAGTGTGCTTCCGGCAGCCGAGCAGATGATCCGGGAAGGAGACTACCGGATGCTCCATTTCCTGGAACGGGCCGGATACCAGACAATGGAGCTTTCAGAAGCCTGCCGAACGGTGGAAAATATCAATACTGTGGAGGATTACCGGAAGCTGGAGCACGGGCAGACGGATGAGGCATCACCGCACGAAAACCTGAGTCGGAAGCGTCCCTTTGTCTTTGCTGTCAGCGGATGGAAAAACAGCGGAAAGACAACAATGATCACCAGACTGGTGCCGGAACTTGTCAGGCGCGGCTACCGGGTTGCAGTCATCAAGCATGACGGACATGATTTTGAGAGTGATGTGCCGGGAACGGACAGTTACCGGCACCAGAAGGCAGGAGCATACGGAACAGCAGTATTTTCAGCAAATCGTTTTCTGCTCACGAAAGCATGTCAGGGAATTACGGAGCAGGATCTTTTTGCGGCATTTCCGGAGGCAGACATCATTTTGCTTGAGGGATTCAAAAACAGTGCCTACCCCAAATATGTATGTGAATATCCGGAAAAACCGCTTATTTCCGAAAAAGAACTTGCAGATCTGGTGGAAGAGCAGAAAAAATTGTAACTGTTCAGTACCTTCACAGTTACGGGCAAAAATCCATTGAAAATTGCCTACGGCAATGGGATTTTTGCCTGCCAG